>JAAYZF010000055.1 GCA_012514975.1 bacterium | reverse complement strand
CTTTTCCTGAGCGGCTGGTCGCAGGGCGCATATAACACGATGGTGTTTCTGCGGAAACTGGAGACTCTTGGCATGCCCGTCAAGGCGTCCGCGATGGCGGCCACCCCCAACGATGTCTACCTCCTTGTGAACCGGCTGATGAATGTTTCTTCAGAGCTGGATGTGCAATGGGTGGTCGGAGTGGTCTGTCTGCTGATAAATTCCTACGAGCATTACTACGGCCTGCCCGGCCTCTCGCAGGCCGCGATCAAGCCGCGGTACTGGCAGGCCGCCCGGGATCTCTATGTGAACAAGATCACCTGGACGCAGGCCGCGGAACTCCTGCCGCAGAAGACTCGGGATTTGCTGCAGGCGGAGTTCATCGCTGGCGGCTCTGTCGTGGGCAGCCAGTTCTTCCGGCAGCTACAGGCGAATGAAGCTTACTGCTGGCGGGCCAAGACTCCCGCCCGGCTATACTACGGGCAGATTGACGAGGTCATCGCGCCCCATATTGCCACCTTGCCCATGAAGTACCAGGAGACCATGGGCGGCGCCTCCATGAACGCTGTCTTTGCCGGCGAAGGGGCCAACCACCGCGGAACGTTCCTCTATGGCATCCTGGACCAGAAGAAATGGTTCGATGAACTGAGAACGGAGTAGGACGTCCCGACGGGCGTGTCTCGAGCGAGGTCGCGTCTGGAGCAGGATACTCCAGGAGCGAACCTGACAAGGAAGGCAGAACCAGTCGCTACGGAACCCATGAGAGACCGACGATTTGTAGCAGCGCATCGAGGAGGGCCATTGGATCGAGACAGTCATCGTTTCCTTGCCCGATGGGCCGCGGACTGCGCGGAGCGCGTGCTGCCACTGTTCACCCGGTCAAGCGATGACAGCCGCCCGAAGGATGCACTGGAAACAGCCCGCAAATGGGCCGATGGACAAGTCAGGACAGGCGCAGCCATGAGGGCCTCGCTCGCTTCGCATGCCGCAGCACGGCAGGCCAGAGACAATGCAGCCATGGCTGCAGCGCGTGCGGCGGGCCAGGCCGTTGCAACAGCACACTCCGCGGATCACAGCATGGGTGCGTTGCTGTATTCGTTGAAGGCATTGGAGGCCTCAGGCCGTTCATCAGAAGCTGAGATGCGGCATCAACTCGCAAAGCTTCCTGAACACCTTCGGGAGCCAGTTACTGCCGGCGTGTGCCTGCGCTTGAAGAAGCTCGGCATCGGGACACAGAACAGACACGCCCGATGACGTCCCCTTTCACCCCGCGGGGGGAAAGGACCATGAACGATACACTGAAATCCGGATCCCCAATGCTGACCGGTGTCGCGTGGTACAGGCGCGAGCAGTGGGAGCTTCTCAGGTATGTTTCCTCCGACGCTGACAAACTCGAGGATACCTACGACGAGTGGCTTGAGTCTGCCGAACGCACCTTCAAGGAGATTCTGAAAGCCGGGATCAACCTTGTCAAGGTCGATGTGGATGTCGATGAACTGGTCGCATGGTGCAGAAGCCAGGGGCGTCCGGTCGACGGAGACGCACGCTCATTGTTCGTCACTCACAAGATCAGGCTTGGGAACAGGGGCGCGGACCAACAACGGCCTGGACGCGAGTGAGAGGGAGTGGCGTTGCACCGGGCCCGTCTCATCTGGTGATGGCTCTGACACGCTCACGGGCGAACGGCCTCGCTGAAGCGAGCACTCCGAACCCACCACGCCGCTGCCGGAGTCGGCCGTCAGGCGCGCAAGCAGACAATCGTCCGCGGCGTGCAAATCGCAAGCGCGGCCACCAGCGCAAGCAGGCTCACCGGCTCGGGCAGGACGCACAGCGTCACCGTCGCCGCCGTGCTCGTCGCCATGCCGTCGGTCGCGGCGAACTTGAACGTATCGGTGCCGATGTAGCCGAAGTCGGGCGTGTAGGTAACGAGTGCCGTCTCGCCTGTGACGGCGCCGTGCGAGGGTGGCGTGGTGATCAGGTATGCCAGCGCATCCTTGTCGACGTCGGATGCGTAGAGCACGATGTCCTTGCTCACGCTCTGCGTGCAGGTGATCGTCTGGTTCGTCGCCACGGGGATGTCGTTGACGGGCGTGACGACCACGGTCACCGTGCCGCCTATTGCGCTGGCCATGGTGTCGTAGACCATGTAGACGAAGGTGTCGGTTCCGTTCCAGTTCGCGTCAGGCTTGTACGTCCAGATGTTGCTCGCGCCGCCCAGCCAGCCATGCTCGGGCTGTACCACCATGCCAAAGCCGACGCTGTCGCCATCCCCATCGCTGCCAGAGAGAGATATCGCCGCCGAAGCGTCCTCGGGCGTGGTCGCGCTGCCGTTCTGCCCGGCGGGGGGCGTGTTGCCCGCGCCTGCAAGCGTGAGCATGTTGAACACGCCTGCGCTCGAATTCGAGTATGACCCGCTGTTGTTCCTCTCGAGCTTCAGCGCCTTCACCATGTAATACACCGTGCCGGTGCGCGCGAACGTGTCGAGGTAGTTCGTGCCCGCGACGGGCGTGGCATTGAGCCGCGTGTATGAGCCTGTCAGCACGTCGGCGCGATAGACGTCATACGACTCGACCGCGGCATCGGCTGACGCGGCCCAGCTCACCAGCGCGTTGCCGCCCGAGAGCGCGGCATGAACGGTGCGGGGCGGCAGTACCGTGTGCAACCGCAGCGTCGGGTCGCCCATCAGGTTCACATGCACGCCGCCGCCGAAGTAATAGTGGCACTGGGGCGCATAGTCTCCGAGCGAGGAGTGATTGTTCTGCGTGCGATAGGCGCAATAGCCGATCGTCTCGCCCATGCCCATCTGGTGGAAGTACCAGTTTGGCCTCGAGCCCCAGGCGCACGTGAGGCCGTACGTCGGCTGGGCGAGCATGCCGCGCATGGCATTGTTGCTGCCTCGCCAGTAGAGTTTCCCGCTGCCGAAGTTGATGGAGAAATGGACTTTCAGCCGGTGATACGCGTAGTTCGCCCCGTTCCAATCATAGAAATCAACGCCGCAAAGATAGACATTTGTCTTTGCGCTGTCAAACCCTGTGGCGACGGTGGCCGACGGGCCGGCGAGGGCGACGGCGTGCGACCACTCGATGTTGCAGTACCCTGAGTTGTAGCAGTTCGTCGGCGCGACGGGCAGCAGGCCCGTGCGGAACGCATGGTCCTTGTTCAGATAGAGGCGGAGGAGCTGCTGTTCATTGACGGGCCATGCGGGCAATCCGGCGAGGTCGACGCGGCCGAGCTGCACCTCGACGCGCTGGTTGCCGGGGAGGTAGTTGCCGTCGTAGACGCCGTTGCCGTCGGAATCCGTCCACGTCCCATCCATATCAGCGTAGAAGACATCGGCATCCTGCGGCTGGCTGGCATGGCCGTCAGGCGCTGTGTTGCCGCTCTGGACGCGCGGGAGCGTGCCGAGGAGGAAGACCGACGTCAGCCCGCCCGGCGTGTTCGAGTGAATCGTCTGGATGAACGCGCGAAGCGCGGCGGGCGTGGCCGTTCCATGCCGCGCGAACGTCCGGCGCACCACCGTCCACCCGTCGCCGACAAGATCGAGATGAAGCCGGTCGACCTCGGGCGCCAGCGCCGGCGCCATCGTCTCCTCGACCACGAGCAGGACTGTGCCGCGTTCCGTCTTCAGCGGCGCGTCCATTCCGGCGCAGATATACGCCGTCGCCGCCTGGTGCGACGCATCATAGTACGGCCGCGTCAGTTTGTATTCGTACACGACGCCCGGCTGGACGTTCGTGTCGACATACGTGCGTTCCGGATGGTTCACCACGGCGAGCGCGGCGCCCCATGTCGCGCCCTGCTGGCCGAACAGCCGGCGATAGACGGTCACCTGGTATCCCGTGAGCTGCGTGTCCCACTGGATGGTGATCCGCGGCGGCGATTCCTGTACAATCGCCTCGGCTTTCAGCATGTAGGCGTTGACAGCGAATGCCGTCGAGGCACTCGCGGCAAGCGCGGCGATGAACATCAGTGCATGTCGTGTGTCAGCAGTAAATCGAAGCATAGTAACAATAATTGTAGCATAATTGCGCGGTGAAAAAAAGTGCCTATCCCGCCTCGCGGGATTGGTAGGTTAAAGTGGCCGAGGCTGCGCCTTGGCAAGTTGAAGTCGCGGGACTGGGAAGTACACGCTGCTGCAGGGCGGCGGTGCGGGCGCCGGTATCCGCTTTGCACATCGTCTTTTTTGCCGCGTCCTTCAGGCCTCTCACGAGGTGAATCTCCAACACCCAACCATCCATTCATCCATTCACCGCGCGTTTCAGCCGCGCGATCTCCTTCAGCATCACCGGCCACGCGTCGTCGGCGTAGAACCGGTGGCCTTCCTTGCCGACGACTAGATGGCAGCGCTCGCCGGCGCCGGACGCCCTGTAGATCCGCTGCAAGTCCTTAAACGCCTTGCGCGTCGCGCCGATCGGGAAAATCGTGTCCTTCGCCCCGGCAACGATCACCACCGGCTTGGGCGCGAACAGGCCCATCACATCCGCCATCTCGGCGTATCTCAGCAGCCCTGGAATGTAATTGTCCGCGCAGTGATAGATCGACATGATCGAGTCGCGGAAGGTGCAGAAATAGCACGAGGGCATTGCGTACGCGATCCGTGGCAGCAGCGCCGCCGAGAACACGCTGAGCGTCCCGCCGCCCGAGTTGCCCATCACGCCGATCATGCGCATGTCCGCATCGCCGCGCGTGGCAAGGTAATCGATCCCGCGGTCAACATCATGCACGCGTTCGCCGATGAGCGTCCTGCCGAGCATCAGGGCGTGCATGGTGGCATCGTGACAGCCGTGCGGCGAGACCTGCTGCTGCTTCTGCTCGCGTCGAAGGCCGAACGACCGCTGCTCGATGCACAGGGCCGCAATGCCGCGCTTGAGACAGCCAAGCGCGAAATCCCTGTCGCCCGCGACCTGATGCGGCTTGTCCTCGTCGTCGCGCTGCACCGCGATCGAATTGTGCATGCCCGTCGAATGCCCCTGCAGGCAGATCATGAACGTGTACGGTGGCTTGACCCCTTTGGGCAGGCAGACGTACGCGGGCACGTCGGCAAACGGCTCGGCAGTGAACACCACTTTCTCGATGGTTCCGAGCGGATGCTCGTGCAGCCACAGCCGCCGCGGGCGCAAGGCGCATCG
>JAAYZF010000054.1 GCA_012514975.1 bacterium | reverse complement strand
TTGTTGCCTAGCAACAGCATGCAGCGGACGGCGGCGCGCCGCCGCCGATGCTGAGCGTTCGGCAGAAGGCGAAAACAGAAATGAGCATAGCCATCCAACGCATCTACGAGACCGACACACATCAACGGGGGCACCGGGTCCTGGTTGACCGCGTGTGGCCACGCGGCATCACGAAAGAACGAGCCCGCGTCGATGAGTGGCTTCGGGATTTGGCCCCCAGCACAGAACTGCGCAAGTGGTTCAAGCACGATCCCTCGCGGTGGGACGAGTTCCGCACCAGGTACCGAGTCGAGTTGACAGTTCAGCGAGATGAACTGAAGCGATTGAAGCACATCGCCAACGAGACGACCCTGGTGCTTCTCTACGGCGCGAAAGACACAGAGCACAACCAAGCCGTTGTCCTTGCGGAGGTTCTGCAGGAGAAGGAGTGTGCGAACCAGCCTCGTTGACAGGGCTGTGGAGCTGCACCGCAACCTCAGAAGGATGTGCGATGACTGAGAAGGACAGAAGACGCCTCAGGAACCTGGCAGGCAGGTACGCGGAATATGCCTTGGGCGGACCCATGGCACAGCGGCGGGAGAAGTGGCGGCTCCACAACCGCCGCCAGGAGAAGACCTTCCCATTCCACATCGAGGACAACGGCTCTTCGCTTTTCTCGCCGGGAACAACATGGCGATTGGTCAGTGGGAGGAGGAACAGGGGTTGCTGACCTCAAACCACGATGGCAACCAGGGCTACTGCACGGGGACACGTTTTCCGAAGCCGCGTTGCGCAGCCATTTGCAGGAGACCCTTGAAGTGGGCAAGGAATGGTTCATCGAGTTTGTCTTCCGCGACACCGACCGCCTGACCGGCTCGATGGCCGACCGGGTGGCGAGGACGTGCGCCACCGTACGAGAGATAACAGGCCATTCCGAGGGCAGTCGGAAGTAAGAGCGGCCTGCTGCTCACTTCATGGGTGGGAGCCGTCGGAGACAGGGGTGACGTTCGAGCCAGCACGTTCAGGCGACGCTTGCCAGCGTGCGTGGGCTGTGACGTTGGACATGAGGGAATAGATGCCATTTACGCCGCTTCATATGGGACCAGGAATGGCCGTCAAAGCCGCGATGCCGCGTCATTTCAGCATCGTTGTTTTCGGGCTCACCCAGGTCGTGCTCGATCTGGAGGTGTTGTGGCACATAGTGCGGCATGAGTACCCCTTGCATACATCCCTGCACACATGCGTCGGTTCAAGCGCTGCTGCCATCGCGCTCGCGGTCATCGGCAAGCCGGCGAGTCAGTGGATCAAGAGAATCTGGAACCGCATCGTGGTGAAGTGCCACGGTGCGGATTTGGCCGTGAACACGCACACTACGTGGACGGCCTCCCTGTCAGCCGCGTTCATTGGGACGCTCAGCCACATTCTTCTCGACAGCCTGTTTCACCCCGACATCGAACCACTCCAGCCTTGGTCACCGGCCAATCGTCTTCGAGGCGTGGTCGATCGTCACGGCGTTGAACTGCTGTGCATCGTCCTGGGCGTCATCGGACTGGCGTGGTTCTTCGGGAGGGAACTGAAGAGGCGGAAAGCCAGCCACGCCTCGCACGCGACTGCGAGCAGCAATCCGGATCCGGACCCTCCGTGCCTTGGCGCCTCGTTCAGGTCACACAGGGCGAAACCGCACCGCCCATAGTCGCCGGCATCAGCGCATCGGCGCTCTGCTCTTGAACTGCGGGAGGTACTGCGCGTGCGCCTTGAGCAGGTCATCGGCCAGGGCGCGTGCTTGTGCAACTCCAGTGACTGCGCCGTCAAGCAGGAGCGCCCGGACGAATTTGTCGGTGCTGCCCTGGAGCGCGGCCTCGACGATGGTTTCCACCCACATGAATCGAGAAGCCAGCGTTCCTGCGATGCTGGATGGCAGCGCGGGTTGCGGCACGGCATGCAGCCCTCTGCGCCCGGCAACGGCGGGCGATTCAACGACCGCTTCGCGGGGCAGGTTGGGCACGATACCCCGGTTGGGCAGGTTGGCCGAGTAGACATCGCCGCGGCCCGCGCGGATGCTGGCGATGATGTCGAGCACCTGCTCGTGCTCGCCTGCGAGCCTGTCGAAGTACCCGCCGGGGAGCGGTTTTTTCGAGAGGGCGAGCTCGCGCATCTCGTTATACCCGCGGTCGCCGTTCTCGATGGTTCTCTCGAAGCTGAATGCATCGACGCCGAGGGTGCGGCCGTAGTACTGGCCTTTGCGGCAATGGAGGTGCGGGAAGAACTCGGTGATATGGCGGTCGCCGACTGCCGGGTAGGCGTTGAAGAGGGAGACGAGCTCCCAGGTGAACGGGTCATCGAGCGTGGGGAGAGGGCCGTCCGTCTTGCGCCCTGCGCGATCGAGAGCCGTACGTGTCTCGCGGACCTTTTTCCCGGCGAGCTCGACGAGGCGGCGCATAGCGTTGGTGCGGCCGAAGCGCACGTCGATGAACCACGTGAGATGGTTGATGCCGACGGCGGTGTAGCGCAGGCGCTCATGCTGGACGCCGAGGAGCGAAGCGATATGTTTCGACACGTGATAGACGCCGTGGCAGAGGCCCGTCATGTTTGCGCCGGTGGCCTTGCGCACGGCGCGGCAGACGGGGGCCATGGGGTTGCCGTAGTTGAAGAAGAGGGCGGCGGGGCAGAGGTCGAGCACATCGCGCGCGATGGCGACCATGGCGGGGATCATGCGCAGGGCGCGCGAAGCGCCGCCGGGCATGACGCTGTCGCCGACAGGCTGGTAGATGCCGTGCGCGCGCGGGATGAAGACATCCTGCTCCCAGGCACGGCGGCCGCCGACGCCGATGGTGCAGATGACGGCCGTTGCGCCGCGGAGGACGTCGCGGCGGTCGGTTGCGGCGGCGAGGCGGACGGGAGCGCGGCGCGCCTCGATCATTTTCGCGACCAGTTTCTCCGCGACGAGCAGGGCGTGCGGGTCGGTATCAACCAGCGCGAGCCGGCATTTCGTGCCGCGGCTGATGAGGTCGGCAACGAGGCCGCGGGTAAAGACGGCGCTGCCTGCGCCGATCAGAACGATGTTCTCCATGGTGATGCTCCTTTTCCCGGCGCACGGAGTCGCGCGCCAGGCGTCGAGATTAACTCAGGAAGTGCCCGGCGATGCGCCCGCGGCGCGCAGGTCGTCCACAAGAATGAACCCGTTGCCCTCGGCAAACCTGCCGCCCGCCCTGATGTGTTGAAGGCACGCCTTCTGCAGCCGCGTCACGGCCGGCAACGTCTCGGGGTCAGCCGAATAATCGCCGAACACGCGTTCGTAGGTCTGATGTTCGCCGAGATGGGATGGATGCAGGCGGAACAATCTCTGGAAGCGAACGATGTTCGACTCGGCCGGAAGCAGTGAGGCGAGCTGGCTGTCGAGCAGCCACGAGCAGCAGACAAAGGCCTTGTGGTTTCTTCCGGGACACAGTTCCCGGAAGAAACCAAGAGCTTCGCTGAAAGAGGTGATGCAGGCATTGGTATCGAGCGGCATTTCGGCGGGGATGTGGACATCGAGGACGTCATCGCCGTCGCGCAGCACGATGCGCCATTCGCTCAACGGCAGTGTGACGGGCTCGCGGGCCACGCGGCCGTCCTGCGTAACCGGATGGCCTGCGACGCTGACCGCGTTGATGTGCTGTGCGGCGTGCCATGCGGCAGGATCGTTCACGTTGTTCAGCCCGTCAAAGAAGCCATCGGCCCGGTAGGCGCCGGGGGCGGCGAGCGTGCAGAGATCGCCCGTGTGCATGTTCCGGCAGCCGAGGATATGGGTGTTTGCCCGAGCTGACATGAACTGGAGGCGGCCGAGGCGGAACAGGTCGCCGAGGATATGGTTGCGGAGCCAGCCGAGCTGTGCGAGGCCCCATCGGCCGTTTTTCTTATGGTAGTCGCGCATCCAGAGGGCTATATCGTCCAGCGTGGCGTTCGTGATGTCCGGCGCGATGGCGAACGCGGCGTGGCGGGCGAGCAGGGCGGGCACGGCAGTCACGGCGAGCAGGACCTGGAGCATGCCGCGGCGCTCTCCCATCATGGCGCACTCGGGCGGCACGGCGAAGTGGCGCCCGCGGTCAACGAGCGCGCAGTGGCAATGCCAGAACAGGCGGAGGAGGGCCTGGCTGTTTCTGACGATGCGCGCGCCTTCGATCAACCCGGGGATGGCCTCATCGGCAATGGGCACGCGGCGCGCCAGGGAATCGAGGTCGAGGCCGTCGAGGAACGTCTCCGCGACGGCGGGGAAGCCTGCGCCGGACTGTGCCCATTCAGTGTCGAAGCCGTCGTGGCTGTACGAGATGCCGAGCGTTGTGAGCACTGCGCGTGAATCCATGGCCATCAACTCATGCGGGCAGCGGGGGCACGTCCATCGGTGTGCCGCCATTGCGGAGCGATTCGGTCGCCACGCATCCGGTGGCGACGGACATGCGGGCGGCTTCCGGCGTGGCGGTCGTTTCGCACCCGGTGCGGACGTAGTCGAGGAATTCATTGACGATGACCGCGTCCGCGCCGCCATGGCCGCTCGAGTCTGCTTTGCCGCCGTAATGGACTTCGTCGCCGATGATGCGGTAGCCGCCCCAGTCGCTGCGGCGTTTGTTCCAGACCATGATGGGGTCTTCGGGGCCGTCGCCGAGGTTTTCGAGCCTGCCTTCATCGCCGATGACGGTATAATTGCGGCACGCATCGGGGGTGAAGTGGCACTGGAGGTATGCGCCGAGGATGCCGCCTTCGAGCTCCATGATGACGGTATTCTGGTCTTCGACGTCGATGTGTTTGCTGAAGCCTGACTGGGCGGTCGGGGGCCAGTGTTTTGCCAGCACGTCCCTGACGCCCGGCTGATTGTCGGTGCGGCGGGGGAGGGAGCCGTAGACGCTGAGGTTGCCGAAGGCGGAGACGCGTTTCGTATAGGCGCCGGAGAGCCAGTGGATGACATCGATGTCGTGCGCGCCTTTCTGGAGGAGGAGGCCGGTGGTGTACTTGCGTTCCGAGTGCCAGTCGCGGAAATAGGCGTCGCCGCCGTAGCAGATGAAGTGGCGGCACCAGATGGATTTGACGCGGCCGATGGCGCCGTCCTGGATCAGCGTGCGCATTTTGATGAACGTGGTCATGTAGCGCATGTTATGGCCGATGAAGAGGCGCGCGCGCTTCTTGCGCGCCTTGAGCAGTATGCGGTCGCAGCCCTCGACGGTGATGGCCATCGGTTTCTCGAGGTAGATGCCCGGCACGCAGTCGAGCGCGGCGAGCGCGTGCTCCTCGTGGAGGAAGTCCGGCGTGCAGATGAACACCGCATCGAGCTTCTGTTCGAGCAGCCGGCGATAGTCGTCCGTGGTGAAAATGGAGTCGCCGTATGCGGCGCGTGCATCAGCCAGCGCCTTTGCCGACGTGTCTGAACAGGCGACGATGCGCGCTCCCTTGTCGGGTTTGTGAGCATGCTTGGCCAGCCAGCCGCGGCCGCCGGAGCCGATGACGCCGATTCTCAGATCATCTGATGCCATGGAAGTTCCCCAGGTTGTTGATGTTAGCACTCGAGCCATCATTATAGCGTAAATGGCAGAGATTCACAAGGGCTAACACCCCGGTTCCGGCGATACGCGGCACACGCGCGCCCGGCTGACACGTTGACGCGGCGTGTGGCCACGGCTGGCGTCGCGGCTTGCGCCGGACGCACCCCTGTGCCGGCGCCATCATGCCGCGGGCCCGGCGAATGTTGAGCTTATACAGGAATTCCAAGGGGGGCGCCGCCCTCGAATTGCATCGCACGAAGGTCTGTGCTATACTACTTTCCGTGACCATGTACACCTGTGAACGGCGATGAAACGCAAGGAGCACGACAGCCGGCCCGTCCAGAAGATGCCCGAGCGCGAGTCGGTGCCGGGCGTCGTCCTTTTCCCCCGCCTGTCGTTTCCGGGCAACGAAGTGTACCGCGTGGCGCCGCGCGCGTTCGAGCGTATTGGGCAGCGCGACCTAGACTTCGCCATCGAGAGTCTTCCCGGCTACGACCTGCCCATCCGGTCGAGCTCCTGCGGGGAATCGCGCTGGATACCCGGCGATGAAACCGCGCACCGCGAGCTCGAATTCACGTCCATCGAGTATGTGGTGGGCGGCCTGGGCGAGCTGCGCACGGCGACCCAGCACTGCCAGCTTCATCCGGGCGACCTGTTCCTGTTGCACAAGGGACAGGGCGTGGCCTATCGCGCCGTGTCGCGCGAGCCCTGGCACAAGCTGTTCACGGTCCTGCGCGGCGACGGCATAGCGCCGGCGCTTGACCAGCTTGGCCTGTCGAACATCTGGCGCCTGCACGTGCCGGCCGAGCGGCGCAGGCGGGTGATGGGCCTGTTCACGCGCATCATCACGCTCGCGCGGACGAAGCCCGGGGAGTACCGCCAGCAGAGCGCGACGGCTACGTACGAGCTGCTGATGGCCATTGCGGACATCGCGCACCAGGCATCCCGGGTGGACCTGCCCGCGCAGTTGGAGAACGCGCTGTCGATCGCGCGCGAGCAGTGTTCCGCGCGGCTGACCATCGCGGAGCTCGCGCGCGGCGCCCACCTGGCCCGCCAGCATCTGCACCGGCTTTTCAGAACGTATATCGGCACCAGCCCCAACCTCTGGCTCCAACGCCAGATCATCAAGGCCTCCTGCTGGAATCTCGTCACGACCAGCGCCAGCATCGGCGCCATCGCCGAGCAGTTCGGGTTTGACGACCAGTACGTCTTCAGCCGCGCGTTCAAGCGCATCGTCGGCGTCTCTCCCACCGAGTATCGCGCCGCATTCAGACAGCAGCCGTGGCAGCAGGGCATCGGTGACCGGTCGCGTCATGGTCCCGGGCAGTCTTCAACGCGGTAGAAACCGCCGAGTGCATCATCGAGCGGGACGATGAACGCGTTCGACCCGCCGTCGCCCGTCACAGCATCCCCCGTGTATGCCCAGCCTTCGTCATCGAGGTCCGGTGTGCTGGCGTTGCGCATGAGCCGGTACGTCCTGCCCGCCTCCGTCGCGAACGACACCGCCACATTCCCGCCCTCGCACTGTATCCGCGCCATGAATGCAGTTTCCTCCAACGTCATCGCGGAGGCGACATTGCTGTAGCCGCCCGTGCCGGTGTCGTTGACTGCCTGGACGCGGTAGTAGTGCAGCGTCTCCGGCGGAAGGCCCGCATCATTCCAGCTCGATGCGCCGGCTTCCGGCGTCGCGACAACGGACCAGCCGCCGTTGCCGCTCATGCTGCGTTCAATGGAGAATCCCGTCTCGTTCCCGGAGGCGTCCGACCACGTCAGCCCGATCTGGTGCGCATCGAGCGCGGTGGCCACGAGATTGCTCGGCGCGGCAGGAGGCGTGTCGACGATGCTGAACGCAGACATGCTTGTACGATGCGAGCTATAGCGGGCACGGTGGGCGTAGATGCGCAACTGGAACACGCCGGTGACGGACGCAAAGCCTTCTTCAGGCAGTACGAGGCTGTAGCTGTGCGGCGCGGTGTCCTCATTGCCCAGCACGGGCGTGATCAGCAGTTCCTGCCCGGCGGTGAAGCCGCCGACGCTGGTCATCACCGAGTATTCGCGCGGCGCAAAGTAGTCGTACCGCCTGATCGTGAACGCCACACGCTTGCCGGCCAGGCTCAATCCGCCCGCGGCGGCTTCGAGGGTGATGAAGAGGTGCGCGTTTGCGGCGATGGCATCGTCGAGCGTGCTGTCCTCAGCGCCGGCCTCGACATAAAAGCCCAAGGCGTTGCTGACATTCGATGCGCCGAACGCGCCCGCGCCGCGCCGCCAGCCCGAGTAGGCGACGCCGGGCGCGAGGTACACCGTGTTCGTCCACGGCGTGCTTGTGCCGGGCGCCGTGCCGGTGAAATCGCAGACGAGGATCGTACCGGACGGCATTGCGGAGATTCTCAAGGACAACCCCTTCGTTGCCGTCACTGCGCGGCTGTCGGAGACGCCGACGACGAACGACGAATTCACCGCCCCGGCCGGCGTGCCCGTTATGGCCCCCGCGGGCGTCAATCCAAGCCCGGCGGGCAGAGAGCCGGAATCGATCTGCCATGAATACGGCAGAACGCCGCCCGTCGCGCCAAGCTGCCTGTTGTACGCCTGGCCCACCGTGCCATCGGGCAGACTCACCGTGGTGATCGCGAGCGGGAGAGGCGGGTTGACCGCAATGTCAAGCTCGCGTGTGGCTGTCACGGGCGGCACGCGTGCGTCGCTCACCTCGGCGGTGAACGTACACACGCCTTCCGCAACCGGCGTGCCCGTGATGGCGCCTGATGCGGCGACGAGGCCGAGGCCGGCGGGGAGCGCGCCGCTGCTTATGCGCCACTGCCGCGGCGGAACGCCGCCGGACGCAGCCAGCGTGCCGCTGTACGGCTGCCCGGCCGTGCCCGACGGCAGCCACGCCGTGATGATGTTCAGCGGCGGCGGCGGCTCGACGGCGATGGTGAACGCGCATGTGTCCGTTGCGGCAGGCATGGCTGCATCGACCGCGCGGACGACGAAACTGAAGACGCCGGTGGACGAGGGCGTGCCGCTGACGCATCCCGACGACGCATCGAGCGCCAGGCCGTCAGGCAGCGCGCCGGACGCGATGCTCCACTCGTACGGCAGGATGCCGCCCGAGGCGGCGAGCCACCTGATGTACGCCTTGCCTGCCACGGCGCCGGCAAGCGGCTTCGTCCCGATCTCGAGCGGGCCGCGATCGCCGACGACCTTTAGCGCGACATCGAGCCTGAACGCCGGCACCGTGAGGGTCTGGCTGCCGGCGGCGACGGGCGTGCTCTGGATCAGCGTGCCGTTCCACGTGCTGAACCAGTATGCCATGCCGGGCTGCGAGGGCGCGACGGTCACTTGCGCGCCGTTGACGTTGTCTCCGCCGTTCCACGAGTTCACGTCGCGCAGATACAGGTAGATCGACCGGGGCGAGCGGAGCTCGTACCATCGCATCGTCACGCCAGCGGGCGGCGTAACGGTGACGGTATTCGTGATGCGCGCGTCGGCATCGATATCGGACGACCAGTCCTGGAGCGCGCCGAAGTACTGGCGGAGCGCCGGTGCGAAGTAGAGGTTGGCGGGCACGCCGTGGTAGTTGCTGTTCCAGTTCATCTCCCACCATATGAAGGCGCCTTCGTTGAAAAGTGCGGTCCACGCCTTGATCCTGTTGCGGTAATCCGACTGTGAGTCCCAGCTCGAATTCATGTTGCCTGCCTCGCCGAACACGACGGGCTTGGGATGCTCGCTTTTGCGGTAACGCGTGCCGCCGTCCACGCCGGTCGAGAAGTTGATGTTGTTGGTTGTCTCAATGTCCCAGTTGTCATTGTTCCAGAGGCCGCCGCCGTTGCTGTACCAATGGGGCGTGGAGACGTCGATGACGGGATGATCGGGCCGCTCCCAGCTTATCGACACGGGATGGCGGTATGGATCGATGCTCTTGAGATAGCCGCCGAAGAGGGAAATCCAGCCGTCATCGAGATCGGACGTTTCGTTCGCGAGCTCCCAGACGTCCACGCAGGCGGCATAGCGGGCGACCATGTACCTGATGTACCGTTTGGCGGCGCTGGCATTGGCGGTGACGGTGTATTCAGCGGGCGAGCGGTACGGTGCCTTCCAGCCGAACATGTCCAGCCAGACCCGCACGCCGCGCGCGCGCAGCTTCTGCACAAGAAGGTCGCCAAAGTACAGCGCCTTCCAGTTGTAGACATTGCCTGACGGGCTGATCGTGGTCCACATGTCCGGGCTGCAATTGTTGACGGACCAGCGGTACATGTTGAGCCGCGCCCTGCCCGCCATGGCATCGAGATAGGTGTCGATGCCCACGTTGGGCACCGTGTCGAGCGGCCAGCTCGAGTACTCCCATTGGTCAAGCGGGCCATTGGCGTCAAAATTCCAGCACGAGCCCCAGCCGTGCATGTTGAAAAGCGACCCGTCGGCTTCCCGGATGAAACGGTAGCAGTTCGTCTGCGACACGCGCAGAAAGCCCTTCCCGCCGGCTTCGACCGACGCGAATCCGCCCGTCACCGCATCGGCGCCGAGCTGGAGCGACCAGGCATATGTGCCCGCCTGCGCAGGCGCGAAGCGCACTTTCCATGTGTCGGTCGTGTAGTAATAGCCGTCAACCGTGATGGGCGCGCCGGCCGGCGGGGAGAATGACGCGGTGACCGCCACATCGTCCCAGACGTTTGTGTACGGGCTCTCGTCATGGGCGATCGTCACTTCATACAGGCCGTAACGCGCCGCGGTGTCGGGATAGGAAACGGAGATCGCGCCGCTGGCCGCCGTGCCGGCGCCGGCATGCGATGCGATGCCCGCCAGCACCGACGCCGCGAGCACGGCAGCCGCGCCGCGCCGCATGCGCGCCCGCATCAGGCAGATGAGCGCCAGCACGCAGCCGGCCAGCATCGGCTCGGGCACGACCGGCCCTGTGAAGCCAGCGCGCTCGAACCCGACGACATTTGCCCGGATGGCGCCGATGGACGGGCAGCCGGCATACCGCGTCTGGTTCGTGCGGTAGATTTCGCCTGCGACGGTCGCCATCGGATAGACCGCGTATGCCGTTGTGTCGGTGTAGAGCGTCCATGGGGCGTACGCGCTGCGCAGGGAGAACGTGATCGGGGTCGTCGCGACCACGCATGCGCCGGCATTGGTCCAGCGCCATGCCACCATGTTCGGCGTGGCCGTGTCGGCACACCAGCCGGGCGGCGAGGCGGCGCTGAGAAGGCCGTGCGCCGGCATGCGCAGGGAAAGCACCTGCGCCTCTCCGCCGAACAGGTACGAATCAGCGCCGCGCGAGACGGTGTACGTGAACACGCCGTTGCTGTCTGTGGCGGAGAGGATCGAGATCATTGCCGGGCGTGCCGTTGATGCGAGAGCGAGCAGGG
This sequence comes from bacterium, assembly GCA_012514975.1. Taxonomy (GTDB): domain Bacteria; phylum Auribacterota; class UBA3054; order UBA3054; family JAAYZF01; genus JAAYZF01. The sequence continues at coordinate 2,374 of JAAYZF010000054.1, read as the reverse complement.
CGGCGGCGAGCATCGTTGTGGTGAGAGAGTTCATAGTTCGTTCCTGAGCATGCTGAAGGCAAAGAACACTGATTACGTGTCTGCGCCGTTCCCTGTTCACGTCGTAACGGTGCACCATGCAGCCAGTATATCACAAGAGCATTTCCAGATGAATGGCAGATTGTCACTTTCCACCCGCGGTTCCACCGTGGCCGCGCAAGCCGTGATTGCAGTTTGTAACGTTCCGGGCTTGGGCACCCTCATTTCATCGGCTCTCATGCCGCCCAGTTCCGGCGACGGAAAGCCCGCGAGACGCGGGCGCTATCCCGCATGCGGGATAGCCGTCCCGGCGGCACCCACCCGCCGCATGGCAAGGCACAGTGCAGCGCCCTGTGCCTATGCGGCCCGTACAGTTCCGTCGCCGGGATGCCGCGCCGTCTTGAGTCTTTCCCGCCATATCTGCTATACTATCTGCGCACAGCAGCGCAAACTAACGCAGCATTCGGAGACGCCATGACAGCCAAGACCGCCCAGCATCCCTTTCATACGCATACCATCACCGCCCGCGGCGGCGCTTCAGCAGCCGTCGCGCCCGAGCTCGGAGGCATCGTTTCGTCCTTGAAACTGCCGTTCGCCGGCGCGCCGCGCGAAACGCTCTTCTGCCACGATTTCTTCTGGGATAAGGACACCAAGCGCACGCGCGGCGGCATCCCGTTCATCTTTCCCATCTGCGGCCGGCTCGAACGCGATGGCCAGGCAGACACCTACTTCTTCAACGGCGCGCGCTACTCGATGCCCAGCCATGGCTTCGCGTCCCGCATGCCGTGGCGCGTCCTCCAGGCCGGCCGCGACAGGATCGTCATGGGACTTGGCGACACGGAGGAGACACGCGCGGCCTATCCGTTCAGCTTCGAGCTGATCCTGTCCTATCGCATCGAGGCGGACGGGTTGCGTTGCGAGCAGACCTATATTAATAAGGGGAAGGCGCCCATGCCGTTCTACGCGGGTTTCCATCCGTATTTCCTCACGCCCGAGCCGCGCAAGGGAAAGGAGAGTGTCCGGCTTTCGTTCGACGCCGTGCGCGCGCTGGCGTACAACGAGCGGCTGACGGACGTCACGGGTGAGATGGCTGCGCCGCGCACGCCTGCATCGATCACCGCGGATGCGGTGAATGAGCTGCTGACCGTGCCTGTGCCGCAGACGGGCGCGACGCTATCCTTTCCGGACGGGCATGTGCTCCTGGTGCGCGCGTGGGGTGTCGAGCGGCCGGAGTTGTTCGGGTATCTGCAATTCTACACGATGGCCGACAAGCCGTTCTTCTGCATCGAGCCATGGATGGGCCATCCCAACGCGCTCAACGCGCTCACGGGCGCCCAATGGCTCGCGCCGGGCGAGGTCACGCACGGGGTGTTCGAGGTGCGCCTCAGCAGCGAACGGCAGCGGTGACTCCCGTCCCATTACAGCGCCGATAAGCTGGAAGGGGCAATCCTGCCCCGACGGCATTGTTGCCCACCGGGGACTCGCACCGCAGATCGACCCGATGGCTGAGAGGTCCGCCTGGTCGGGCATCTCTGTCGCCACACACCTCTTATCGAGGGTCAACCCGCTCTAGCGACGTTTTGCGAGTTCATCCCTGCCATGGCGGGATGGCCGGGGGCCGGCTGCGTCCGCGGGCTGGAAGAGGGCCCTGTGCGCGGACGGGGCACGGCCTACGATTCTCTTGAAGAGCCGGCTGAAATGGAACGGATCCTCATAACCGGCTGCTGCTGCTGCAGTGGCGACGGGTGCGTCTGTTGATTCAAGGACATAGGCCGCGTGCTGGATGCGCATGCGCGTGAACCACTCGTAGGGCTTGACGCCGACGTGCCTGGCGAACACGGTGCTGAAATACGCGGGCGTGCAGCCGGCGACACGGGCAAGGCGTGTCATGGAGAGCGGTTCGATCCGGTGTTTCTCGTCGAAACGGATTGCCCGGCGTATCAGCGGAGGCCACGTGCCATGCGACTCCTCCGGGTGCGCGTCGCGCGCGACGGCGATGAGCAGGCGGTAGACGATGGTGGAGAGCTGGTCGCGGAACTGCTCGTGTTTGGCGCGAGCGCACAGGAGGAGCTCGCCGAACAGCCGCCGTGCGAGCCGGTAGTGAACGGGAGAAAGATGAACCTGGTGGACGTTCGTCAAACCGAGGAGCCGCATGATGTCGTTGACGCCGCCGGCCCAGAAACTGACGAAGAGTTTCCGCCATGAGCCGGAGGGGCCGGCGTAATACCGGCAGAAATCGCGATCATGGACGATGAATACGTCACCGGGCCGGAGCAGGTGTCTCGCACCGGCGATCTCGAGGACGCCGGTGCCGCCGACGACGAGTTCCATGAAGGAGGTGGGCTGGCTTTCCCGC
>JAAYZF010000053.1 GCA_012514975.1 bacterium | reverse complement strand
CGAATGTGGCTGGCCTCTCCGAGGCCGGTACGTGCAACACCTTAACGGGCGCAGAGCGCCCATCCACATTCCGCGACGAATGTGGCTGGCCTCTCCGAGGCCGGTACGTACTTAACAACACAACGGGCGCAGAGCACCCATCCACATCCGGCGACGAATGTGGCTGGCCTCTCCGAGGCCGGTACGTGCAACACCTTAACGGGCGCAGAGCACCCATCCACATCCGGCGGCGAATGTGGCTGGCCTCTCCGAGGCCGGTACGTGCAACACCTTAACGGGCGCAGAGCGCCCATCCACATCCGGCGGCGAATCTGGCTGGCCTCTCCGAGGCCGGATTCCGAGGCAACCATGTCAGCATCGTTGCGTCACTGCTTCCACATGCGCGTGCTGCAGGCCGTTACGGCGGCGCTCTTGCTCTGCGCGGCGCGTGCTTCATGCGCGCCGACCCTGCCCGCCCTTCCCCGTGCAGGCGTGTGCGCGATGATCGGCCTGCCGGCGGGTGACAACGGCGGCGGCATTGTTGCATGCGCCACGCAATGCGCCGCGACGTTCTATGTGCAGGTGTCCGACGGCGCGCAGGCGGATGCCATCCGCAAGGCGTTGCACGCCGCTGGCCTCCTCGGAACGCGCGTGTTCGTCGACCGCGGCGATCCACGGCGCATACATCTCGCTGACAACGTGGCGGACACGGCCGTCGTCGCGCCTGATGCGCGTGACGCCGTGGATGCGCGCGAGCTCCTCCGCGTCGTCCGCCCCCGCGGCGCTGTTGTCATCGGCACGAACATTCTGGTCAAACCGGCGCCTGAAGGCATGGACGACTGGAGCCATCCGTGCCACGGGCCGGACAACAATCCGCGCTCGCGCGACCAGGCGGCCCGCGCGCCCTACTCGCTTCAATTCCTCGCCGAGCCCATGTTCTGCCCCATGCCTGAACTCACGGTCGCCGCCGGCGGGCGCGTGTTCAAGCTCTTCGGCCATCTCGCCTTCCGCGCCAGCCAGAACGCGGTGATCAACACGCTCATGGCGTTCAACGGCTATAACGGCGCCGTCCTCTGGTCCATACCGCTCAATCCCGGCTTCATGATCCACCGCAATACGATCGCTGCATCGGCCGACGCGCTCTTGTATGGCGACGACCGCTCATGCCGCGTGTTCGACCCTGAGACGGGCGCGGTGAGAAGGGAGATCGTGCTTCCGGACACACCGGTATGGAAGTGGATCGCCATCGAGGGCACGTCGCTTTACGCGCTCGTCGGCGGGGCGGAACGCCGCGTCGGCGTCGAGCGCGCCACCCTTGGCGGCCTTGCCCACTGGAGCTGGAACGCGCCGGGCAGAATCACGTATGACGATCCCGCGTCGAATCCCGGCTTTGGCCGCCGGCTCGCCGCCCTTGATCCCGCCACGGGCGCCATCATCTGGGAACGCAGGTTCGAACCGTACGTTGACGGCCGCGCGGTCTGCATGTCGAACGGCCGTCTCTTCTTCTTCTGCCCCGGCGTCATGCTCGGCTGCATCGACGCAACAACAGGCGCGCTACTCTGGACCAACGCGACGGCGCAACTGCTCGATGCGGTCGGCGCAGACATCGCCGACCAGAATCCCCATACCGGCTTCTCGCCGCAACCATACCTGATGTGCAACGACCGGATCGCGCTCTTCGCCGGGGCGCAGCGGCGCGGCATGACCGCCGTTGATGCGCGCACTGGCGCGTTCCTCTGGCACACCGCCGATGTCACCGGCGTCGTCTTCCCCGTCCTGTTCGACGAGGCCATCTGCGCAGTCACCACCGGCGACAGGCTGGGCTCGGGCCCGAAGAGCGGCTGGCGCTCGTACGAATCAGGCGCGCTCATCAGCCGTCTGCCCAATCGCTGGAACTGCGTGCGCGTCACGGCCAGCATAGACAGCATCTTCTCGCGCGGCGTGTGGGGCGCGGGCACCTGGCGCTATGATGTCTCAACCGGCTCGACCGATTTCCTTTCGCCCATGCGGCCCGCGTGCCAGGATGGCGTGGTGACGGCGAACGGCCTTCTCTATTGGGGCCCATGGATGTGCGGCGCGTGCAATATCTCCCTCTACGGCCACATCGCCCTGTGCTCCGCCCCGACCAACATGCCGGCCGCGCGGCCCCAACTCGAATCCGCCGGCGTCACACCCGCCTCCCCTGCCCGGCGTGTGGCCAGCTCGAATGACTGGCCGTGCTACCTCGGCGACAATGCGCGTTCCGGCGCTGTCCGCGCCGCCGTGCCCGGGCGCGTCGTCAGGTCATGGTCAGCCCGGTTGCGGGGCAATGCGGTTCTCACCGCGCCTGTCGCCGCAGGCGGCGCGGTCTTTCTCGGCGATTCGCTGGGATGCATCACCGCGCTCGACGCGTCGAACGGCGCCGTCGCATGGACTGCCTGCACTGGTGGCGCGGTCAACTACCCGCCCGCGGTGGAAGACGGCATCGCCTATGCGGGCTCCGCTGACGGCTGGGTGTACGCGCTTGACGCCGCGGACGGCGCGGTGCGATGGCGTTTCCGCGCCGCCCCGGATGAACGCTGGATTCCCGTCTATGGCACGCTCGCATCGACGTGGCCCGTTGCAGGCGGCGTTGCCGTCGAGGACGGTGCCGTGTTCGCCGCGGCCGGCATTGCGGATTTCGCGGGAACGTTCGTCGTCGCGCTCGATGCGGCGCGCGGCACGCCTGTCTGGCGGAATGCCGCTTCAGGCGCGCTCTGCAAGGAAGGAGGATGCGGCATCAGCCTCCAGGGGCCGCTGTCGCTCGCGCACGGTTTCCTTTCGTTCGCCGGCGGTACGGTGTACGAGACAGCCGTCTTTGATGCGAAGACGGGCCGGTGCACCAACACACCCATCGCCCGCGCAGCCGCCGCATACCGCACGGTGTTCGACCCGTATGTCGGCAAGTACGCCGGCCCGGCTCCTGTCGAACGTCCGCGCGCGGATGGCTCGATGCTCGTAGCGAACCAGCGGCAGGGCCTTGCGCTCTTGCAGCCTGCCGCCGGCGGTGCGCACCCTCGAGCCGGTGCCACCGGCACGCGCCGCACTGTCTGGTCACAGCCTTCGCTCAAGCCCGATGCAGTGATCGCCGGCAGGGAAATGGCAATTGTTGGAATGACCGCCCGGACACGCACGGGCGAGGCAAGCAGCATTGCCGCCGTGCGCATCACCGATGGCTCGCTCGTCTGGCAGGAAACGCTTCCGGCAAAGGTGGTAACGGATGGGCTCGCCGTGGATGCGCGCAGCCGCATCTTCGCCGTGCTCGTCAACGGCGAGGTGCTCTGCTGGTCGCCCGCGCGATGACCATGAGCTCGAACTCGTCCAGGCTTACGGCCTGTTTGTTCCACGCGCCCGCCGTACCGCCGTAGATGCCGTCAATGTCAAAGCCCGCGCAATACAGCATGAGTTCGAGCTCCGGCGGCGTGTACCCGCGTTCGTAGAGCTCGATCTCCGTGCCGTCCTTCATCGTCATCCTGTTGACCTCGGTCATGCGCATGACGTCGAATTTTCCTTCCGCCACATCGGCATCGCTGTAGCGTCTGATCATGCGGCATGCATTGAGCATCGTGGCGACGAACCGGCCTCCCTTGCGCAGCGACCGCGCGATGTTCGACAGGATCGCCGCGTCGTGCGTCAGATAATCTTCACGCGCGCCCAACAGCGAGAACGCGCCTTCACAAAGACAGATCGCCGCGTCAAACGCGCCCGGCCGCGAGAATGTCTCGGCGTTTTCCTGGACAAACTCGATCTCCACGCCCGCGCCCTTCGCGCGCCGCGCGGCAACATCGAGCATGTCACGCGACAGATCGACGCCCGTGACGGCAAAGCCGTGTTGTGCAAGCGGAACCGAGTGCCGCCCGGTGCCGCATCCCATGTCGAGTATGCGCGCGCCGGCAGGCACGCCGAGCTCGGTTTTCAGGAAGGCGATCTCCGCCTCGGTGTTCTTAGTGAAACACTCCTGGTCGTAGATTGGCGCTTCGTACCTGAAGAATGTCTGCCAGCGATTCATGCCTTCTCCTCGTTTGCCGCTCATTCAAGACGCGGTCGTTCATCAAAGTATACCTGATGTGCCCCGGAGGAATCAACCTCGAGTGGGCACTCCGCCGTTACCGGTTACCGATTACCGATTACCGTTCCTTGCGTCTTTGCGTTGAATCCGCCGCGGGTATCTGCTATAATCCCCGTGAAGCACTCATTGCCGTGCCGGGCGTGCGCCTGGCGCCCGTCCACACCATGATCGAAGGAGAAACGAATGCTGAAGAACTCGGCAGCCATCCTCGCGGTTGTTTCCCTCGTCCTGAGCATCCTGATCGGCGTCGCCCTGTCGCGCCGGGGCGCCGCACCGGCCGCCCGCTCCGGCCCTGGCGTACGCGAGCCGGTCATCGGCCTTTCGATGGACACGCTCAAGGAGGCACGCTGGCAACGCGACCGCGACTATTTTCTCGAGCGGGCACAGGAGCTTGGCGCCCGCGTACGCGTCCAGTCGGCCAACAGCGATGACACCCGCCAGATCCAGGACGTCAAAGCGCTTCTCGCGAGCAAGGTCGACGCGCTCGTCATCGTCCCCCACAATGGCGCCGCGATGGCTGCCGGCGTCCGCGAGGCAAAACTCGCCGGCGTGCCCGTCATCGCGTATGACCGGCTGATCACGGACTGCGACCTCGACCTCTATCTCAGCTTCGACAATGTCCGCGTCGGCGAGCTGCAGGCACGGTACCTCGTCGAGCATCTGCCCGGCGGACGCGGCAGGATCGTCCGCATCTACGGCGCGCCCACGGATCACAACGCCGTGCTCTTCAAGCAGGGGCAGGACATCGTGCTCGAACCGCTGATCAGCCGCGGGGACATCACGGTCGTCCATGAAGACTGGGCGGTCGACTGGGATTCGTCGAACGCGAAGAAGATCATGAACGCCGCCCTCACGAAGGGCGCCGCGTTCGACGCCGTGCTCGCCTCGAACGACGGCACCGCCGGCGGCGCGATCCAGGCGCTCAAGGAAGCCAACCTCGCGGGCAAGGTGGCCGTCACGGGCCAGGATGCCGAGGCAGTGGCATGCCAGCGCATCGTCAACGGCACACAGGCCATGACGATCTACAAGCCGATCAGACGCCTCGCCACACGCGCCGCCGAGCTCGCGTTCGACATGGCGCTCGGCAGGCCGGTCGTCGCGAACGGCGTCGTCAGCAACGGCATGGAGGCCGTGCCCGCCGTCCTGCTCGATGTCGTCGTCGTCGACAAGGACAACATGCGCGAGACGGTCATCGCCGACGGCTACTACACCCGGGACGACATCTACGGCGCCGCCGGAAAGGAGTAGGCGTGCCAGACACCGTTTCATTGCTTCAGGTGCGGGACGTGAGCAGGCATTTCGCCGGCGTGGCTGCGCTTGACCGCGTCCGCTTCGACCTGCGTGCGGGTGAAATCCACGCGCTCTGCGGCGAAAACGGCGCGGGAAAGTCAACCCTCATCAAAGTCCTCTCCGGCGTCTGGCCCCATGGCTCCTATGACGGCGCCTTCTTCCTCGACGGCCGCGAAGCCCGCTTCCGCTCCGCCGCGGATGCCGAACGCGCAGGCATCGCGGTCATTCACCAGGAGCTCGCGCTCGTGCCGGACATGACGGTGGCCGAGAACATCCATCTCGGGGCCGAGCCCCGCACGCCCGCGGGCACGATCAACTGGAACAAGGTCTACGCGGATACCGAGCGCCTGCTGCGCGACTACCATATCACGGTCGATCCCGCCGCGCTCGTTCGCGACCTCGGCGTCGGCCAGCAGCAGCTCGTCGAGATTCTCAAGGCGCTGTCCAAACGCTCGCGCATCCTCCTCCTCGATGAACCCACGGCCGCGCTCACGGACACCGATGTCGATGCGCTCATCGGCATCGTCACCCAGTTGCGCGATCGCGGCATCACCTGCGTCTATATCTCGCACAAGCTTGGTGAAGTCTTCCGCCTGGCCGACCGCATCACCGTCCTGCGCGACGGGCGGACGATCGTGACGCTCGATGCCGCCGCGACGTCGCGCCAGGAAGTGATCCGCCACATGGTCGGCCGCGAGATCAACAATTTCTTCCCCCGCGTGCGTACCGAACATGGCGAAACGCTTCTGGAGATCGCGGGATTGAACGTTGCCGATCCGCTCTCCGGGCGCATGGCGCTGCGGGACATCTCGCTCTCGGTCCGCGCAGGCGAAGTGCTCGGCGTCGGCGGCCTGATGGGCTCGGGCCGCACGGAGCTTGTGATGCACCTGTTCGGCGCGTATGGCGTGCGCATGGCGGGCAGTGTGACGTATGCGGGCCGGCCCTTTCAGCCGCGCTCCACTGCCGATGCAATGCGCCGCGGCGTCGTCCTCGTCTCCGAGGACCGGAAACGGTACGGCCTTGTGCCCGGCCAGAGCATCGGGTTCAACCTTTCGCTCGCGTCGCTCGGCCAGGTGACGCGCGCGGGCCTCATCAATCACGCGGCTGAATACGAACGCAACCAGGCCATGTCAGCCGCATTGGGCATCAAGGCATCGAGCCAGGACGCCGCCGTCTCCGCGCTCTCGGGCGGCAACCAGCAGAAGGTCGTGCTCGGCAAGGCGCTCAT
>JAAYZF010000052.1 GCA_012514975.1 bacterium | reverse complement strand
TGCAGCCTCGCTGCAGTGGCTGGCACAACCGGTGACAAAATCACCGTCGGCATGGCCCGCGGCATCGAAAACATGATCGCGAGCCCGGGCGAAATCGCCCACTACACCATCACCGACACGTCCGAGTACAGCCTCGTCGGCCTGATCACCGGCCCGGTGAAGGGCGTGATCTTCGGTCTCAGCCGTCTCGTGGCCGGCGCCGCCGACCTCCTGACGATCGGCCTGATCCCCGAGGAAAGCAGCCCGTACTCGGCGCTCTGTGTGAAGCCGGTGTATCTCGAGCGCGGTTGCTGCGAGGCGCCCAAAGCGCCGTGCGCGCCCTGCGCGCCGATGAAGTAAGTAGCACGGCAGTCAACGCGGCAAAGCGGGGGCTGCATGTGAACCGGCACGGGGTGAAGCGCTGCCTTCCCACGCAAGCGATCTGGTAAGCACTCCAGCGCTTCACCCGGCAGGAACATATGCACCGACGCTTTGCCGCTTTTTTTGTGCCCGGCAGCCCCTGCCGGGCACAAAAAAAGACCCCCCGGTCCTCTCTCCTCATTCCCTCTCCTCCACCTCGCACCGCGGATGCCTCGCATGCCGTGGTTTGCCGTTGCCACAAGTCCGCCGCGTCGTCCCGTAGCGGATTTGCTCGGGACAGGGATGTCCCTCCTGCCTTGTGGGACGCAAGCACGTGCGGTAGAAGAGGCGCCGCCTGAACTGGGCGAATCCATGCCGCTTGACATTCATTGGTTATTTTGCTATATTGGAAACTAACCAATGATTGGCGGACCATGAACACGAACTCGACTGCACGGCACAAGGCGCACGCTGCCGTCCTCAAGGCCATGGCGCACGCGTCGCGACTCGTAATCATCGAGGCCCTTGCCACGAAAGACCATTGCGTCTGCGAACTCGCCGCCCTGGTCGGGGCCGACATGTCCACGGTCTCCAAGCACCTTTCCACCCTCAGGAACGCCGGGATCATCAGCGACACCAAACGTGGCACGTCGGTGATCTGCCATCTGAAATGCCCGTGCGTGCTCTCGTTTCTCGCGTGCGTGACGGATGTGCTGAAAACGAACGCGCGCGAGCAGATGGATTTGGTTGCGTAGATCATCCCTTCTGTGCTTAACCCCTTTCTAAAGGACATGTTGTGAGAAACTGGCAAAAAGCGGCATGGCTTGTCGGCATCTTTCTCGTCGCGTATTTTCTGCCCATTGGCAACCCAAAGGTGTCGAACGCCATTCTCGAGGCGTTCCGCCTGCTGCAGTGGTACGCCGTGAACCACACGCTCGCGTGCGTCGTGCCGGCGATGTTCATCGCGGGAGCGATCTCGACGTTCATGTCGAGCGCGTCGGTCATGCGGTACCTTGGGCCGAAGTCAAACCGGCTGCTGGCGTACTCGGTGGCATCGGTCTCGGGTGTTGTGCTGGCCGTGTGCTCGTGCAGCGTGCTGCCGATGTTCGCGGGCATCTACACCATGGGCGCGGGGCTTGGGCCTGCGAGCGCGTTTCTGTATTCGGGACCGGCGATCAACGTCATGGCGGTCTTCCTTTCCGCGCGAGTGCTGGGGCTGGACCTTGGTGTGGCGCGCGTGATCGGCTCGGTGGGTTTCGCATTCATCATCGGGCTGTGCATGGCCTGGCTGTTCCGCAAGAGCGAAACCAAGCGGATGGAGGCGGTGATGCAGCTGCCGGAAGCGCCGCACAGCCCGCGCGCATTGTGGCAGACATCGCTCTATTTCGCGTGCATGATCCTCTTCCTGGTGTTCAGCGACTGGTACAACACGAATGAGGTGACGATCACGACAAAGGCGGGCGCGACGATCCATGCCAGCATCCGCTACTCGACGCAGGACGCGTTGGACATCCAGGAATTTCAGGCGGACGGCCGGTTGTCGCCTGACACGCGGCGGCTTGTGCGCGCCGAGCTTGCGTCGGTCACCCCGGTGCCGAGCGTGACGATGACGATCCACGGCATGAAATGGTACCTGGCGGGCGTGATGGGCATCGCCGTGCTGCTGATGCTCTGGCGCTGGTTCTCGCGCGAGGAGATCACGCAGTGGCTCAACGCCACCTGGGATTTCGGGCTGATGATCGTGCCGCTGTTGTTCGGCGGCGTGTTCTTCACCGGGTTCATCGGCGCGCTGATCCCCGAGCACCAGGTTGCCACGCTGGTGGGTGGCAACGGCCTGCTGGCGAATTTCTTCGCGGCGTTCGTCGGCATGCTCTGGTATTTCGCCACCCTCACGGAAATCCCGATCATCGAGATGCTGCTGCGGCTTGGCATGGGCCGCGGCCCGGCGCTGGCGCTGCTGCTTGCCGGCCCGGCGCTCTCCGTGCCCAGCATTCTCGTGATCTACAGAATCGTCGGCTTCAGAAAGACCCTCGCCTTCTGCGCGCTCGCGGTCGTAATGTCAACCATCGTCGGCTGGGTGTTTGGCGCGCTGGTGCTGTGAGGAAGAAAGGATGGATGGATGAGTGGATGACTGGATTAATGGGTGGGAGACGAGTGAAGCTGAGGAGACGTATGGACCAAAATAGGAACCTCAATCGCGGCTATCGCAAGCTGATTGTATGGCAGGATTCCCTACAGTACTATGTTCTGACGTGTGAGATCGTCAGAGCATTGCCATACGAGTTAAGACGGGTTGCCTCACAGCAGATCGCATGCGTCGACTCGGTACACCGCAACATCGCGGAGGGATACTGCCGGCGGTCCATCCGGGAGTATCTGCAGTTTCTGAGCATTGCGCTGGCTTCGGCCGGCGAATCTGTTTCAGGCTGGCACGCACTCAAGGAGGCCGGGCAGATTACCGGTGAGCAGTTCGGCGCCGCGGATGCGGCAGCGTACAAGCTGGAGAATGGTCTGCTGCGACTCACCGCAAGTCTGCAGCACAAACGCGATACCGGTGAATGGAGCGACAACCTGATCCTTCATGAGTCTAATGCGGCGTATGGTGGACCCGACAATGACTGACGCATCCCATTCATCCAACCATTCATCCACCCATCCATTCATCCATTCATCCATTCATCCACCCATCCAGGAGACCGACATGAAAACCATCGGATTCGT
>JAAYZF010000051.1 GCA_012514975.1 bacterium | reverse complement strand
TTCATCCAGCGCCGTCCGGGCCGGCTCAAGCGTGACCTGGCCCATGCCGGCGATGCGCGAGAAGTGATCCACCAGGATGTGCGCGCTGAAGCTCAGCGCCGCTTCTGGCGTGATCGATCCATCAGTCCAGATCTCCATGACCAAGCGGTCATAGTCCGTCATCTGCCCCACGCGCGTTCTGTTGACCTGGAAATTGGCCTTGCGCACCGGGCTGAAGACGGCGTCCACCGGGATTTCGCCGATGGAGAGCCGGCCGCGTTCTTCGGCCGGCAAATAGCCCCGCCCTTGCCGCACCGTCATCTCGATGTCCAGATCCACGTCATTGGAATCGGCGGTGAGCAACAGCAGTTCCGGATTGATGACCTCGATCTGCGAGGGGCACTGCAAATCAGCCGCAGTTACCTCGCCCTCGGCCTGTACCTCCAATCGGATGCGGAATTCATCTTCCAGTTCCGTGTTGACCTTGAAGCGAATCTGTTTCACATTCAGGATCAACGCCATCATGTCCTCTTTCACGTGAGGGATGACGGTGAACTCATGCGGAACCCCGCTCACGCGGATGGACGTGACCGCTGCACCAGATAGAGACGACAACAAGACGCGGCGCAGGGCATTACCTAGAGTGAGACCGTAGCCGCTTTCCAACGGCCCGATCACGAAACGACCATATTGCTGAGAACACGCTTCGCTCTCGATTTGGGGCAAAACTCGATTCAACAAGGGAATATCCCTCCTTACTACACGTCCTGGAAGCTCCCCCACATAGCCGGCGCGAGGACGACCGTCGTCTCGCGCCGGGGGCCGGCTTCCGTGCCCAGTCAGTGATCTTCGCTCCCTAGGAACCCTGGCGGCTGTAGAACTCGACGATCAACTGCTCTTCGAGGCTGACGTCCTCTGGCTTAAATGGCTGCTCGAGCATCTTGGCGGTCATGCGCTGGGCATCCAGCACCAACCATTGCGGCGGCTGATGCTTCTGCACGAAGTCGGCGCGATCGCGGAAGTAGACGGTCTTCTTGGCATGCTCCGTCAAGGAGACTTCGTCGCCCGGGCGCACCAGCGCCGAAGGCACATCCAGATTGCGCCCGTTGAGTTGGAAATGGCCGTGCTCGACCAACTGCCGCGCCTGCGCCCGCGAATCGGCCATGCCCATGCGGAACACGACGTTGTCGAGGCGCGATTCCAGGATGCTCAGCAGGTTCGTGCCGGTCAGGCCGGGCCGATTCTCTGCTTCCTGGAAGTAGCGGCGGAACTGACGCTCCAACACGCCATAGATACGCCGCGCCCGCTGCTTCTCCCGCAACTGCAAGGCGTAGTCCGATTCCTTGCGACGGAACTGGCGCGAGCTGCCATGTAGGCCGGGCGGGAAATTGCGCCGCTCGATGCCGCACTTCGGCGAATAGCAGCGCTCGCCCTTCAGATATAGCTTTTTACCTTCTCGGCGACACAGTCTGCAAACTGGTCCCGTGTATCTTGCCATGTTGCCTCCTGCACTGTGCGTACCACACTTGCGCGGCCTCGCGACCCTGCATGGGCGCGCGAGTCTCGATTGATCCCAGTCTCCGCCGGCCTAGACGCGCCGCTTCTTGGGCGGCCGGCAGCCATTGTGCGGCACCGGCGTCACGTCCGTGATCGAGCGCACCCGCATCCCCGCGGCCTGCAAGGCGCGGATAGCGGCCTCGCGGCCGGGGCCAGGGCCCTTCACGAACACGTCCACTTCGCGCATGC
>JAAYZF010000050.1 GCA_012514975.1 bacterium | reverse complement strand
TTGCCCTGCCCTTTTGGGACGCCTACGCGGATTGCCTGGCCACCTTCGCTCGCATCCTACTCACAACGCAGCCAAGAGCGCCCTCACGTCCGGGGGGGGTGATTCGTTGGGACGCCCATCAATAATTACCTATACCGGCCATAGTGGACAGCTCACAGTCCGACCGCCCAGCCTCTTGTCGTTGACTGGCGCATAGTCTTCCGGCCAAGCCCTCAGCAACCGCCCGACGCCGACAGGTGGAGGTGTATGCCAGTGCCCGACGTTGTGCGACGCAGGGCATTCTCCTACGAGATCATGACATGACGGCCCCGATGTCATGATGCGGGTTGTGGCGCCACTTCGTGGACACGCATGGCCGTTCCCTGCGTCTTTGCGACTTGGCGCCTTTGCGTTGAGTCCGTTGCCGGTCGTCGTTCGCCCACGCCTTTGCGGCTACTGCCCCTGGTTCATCCTGATCACCGTGCCGCGAGCGCCGGGTGGGGGAGGAGGGGGGATGTCGCGACGTTCGCGCGGCAGGTCGTCGAGCCGGTACAGCGCGTACCTGACGCCCCGGAACACGCGGTCGGCAACGGGCGTGCAGGGGAACGCGTTCGTCACGTTTACCGCGAACGAATGCTGCAGCCTGTCCGGCACCGTGCACCAGAAATTCCAGTGGAGATAGACGCCGCCGGGATAGCGCTGCCGTATCCCGTTCTCGAACTGCGCGCGGTACTCGGTGAAGATGGACATCTGCGCCGCGCTCTTTCCCCACAGGAGGAACATGTTGGGATTGTGCGTAAGAACGACCGCGTCATCAGGCAGCATCGCGGCGAAATCGCGTGCGGCGGCAATGTCTGCCCGCGCCTGCCACGCCTCCTGGCTCACCCGGCGGACGAGCGGGAGGAACTGGATGCCGTTTGCGATGAGCAGCGCGGAGATGATGACCGCCGCGTTCCTCGCTTTCAACGCGGTTGCCGCGGCGTCATATCCCATGCCCGCGAGCACGGCGAGCGGGATGAGCGACACGAGCGAGATGCGGACGTCAACGCCGTAGCCGTAACTGCCGGCGTAGAACGAGAGGAAGACGCCCCACAGAAGCAGCGCCCAGACGATGAACGGCAGTTTCCGCCAGCGCAGTTCAGCGCGCCACACGCCGAGCGCACCCGCCAGCGCGCCGAGCGTCACCAGCGCCGGGAATGCGCGGCTCGTCACGTAGAACAACCCGTTCACCGCAAGATTGTCGCGCAGGATGGACAGCGTGAACTTTGCGCCGAGAGGATTGCCCCAAGCCTCGTTGCGCACGGCGGCAAGATGGATGATCTCCGGCACGATCAGCACGGCAAGCGCGACAGCGCCGGCGCAGAGCCGCGGCTCGAGCAGCTCGCCCGGCCGCACTGCCGCAACCATCACCGCCGCGGCGACGAGCACAAGCAGCGATTCAGGCCTGAAGTACACTGCATAGGCAAGCGCCGCCACCGCAAGAAAAAGCCGCCGCGCGCCAGGAGCTTCGAGATACCACGCAAGCGCCGCGATGCCCGCCGCGGCAGCCACCATGGCCGAGGGTTCCGCCGCCGCGGTGCTGCACCAGAGATGCACCTGCGGGATGAGGGCGGTTACAAGGGCGGCGAGCAGGCCCGCGCGGTCCGACCGCGCGAGCCAGCGCGCAAGCACGAACGCGAGGAGCACGGCAAGCCCGGCGAGCGCGTTGTTCATCACCTGGGCCCACGCCTCGCGCACGCCCAGCAGGCGGTAGACGACGCTCAGCAGGTGCGGATAGCCGTTTGGCTGCTTGTTATACTCGGCGGCATGGATGAAGAAGTCGTCGGCGATGAACTCGCCGTCGTTGCACATGCCGGCCACGCGGGCCAGCGCGATGTTCTGCCCGATGCTCTGGTAGATATGCTCGTCGAAATACAGTCGGTTGGTCCGCGGCGCGACGAATGCAGAGACGAGCACCGCCGCCGCCGCGATGACGAGCGCCAGCGTGCGCGCGCGCCGGTCGATTGCCCGCGCGGCGCGCCAGAGTGCGCCTGCGTTGACGATCACCGCGAGCGCGAGCAGCAGGATGATCGCGTCAAGCAGCAGCGGTGTCCATGCCATCAACCATGCGCGCAGCAGGGGCCACGGGACGCGTGTTGCGCAGAACCATGCGGCCAGGGGAATGCACGCGGCGGCAAGGGCGGCCGCGGAGGCCAGGCAGATGCGGAGTGGTTTGTTCATTGGCTCAGCTCTTTCGCACGATGAACGGGCCGATGGCCAGGATATCCGCGCCGGAGCGCTGGAAGACCGAGACGGCCTCGGCAGGGGAGTTGACCATGGGTTCGCCATGGATGTTCATGCTGGTGTTGAGCACGGCGCCGATGCCCGTGCTGCGTCTGACGGCGGCGAGCAGGGTGGCGAAGGGGCCGGAGCCGTCTGCGACGATCTGCGGGCGGCAGGTGCCGTCGATGCTCATCGCGGCGGCGAGGGCGTGCGCGCCGTCGCGCGTCGTGCGGAACGCCTCGGTCATGAAGCGGTTTGGCGCGCGATACCCCGCGAGGAAGCGCGGCGCGTCCGATTCGAGTATTGACGGGCAGAACGGCTGGTACCACACCCGCTGTTTCAGCGCAAGATTGAGCCGGTCGCGTATCCCAGGCTCGTCGGGCCGGGCGAGGATGCTGCGGTTGCCCAGCGAGCGCGGGCCATATTCCGTGCGGCCCTGGAACCACAGGATGATCGCCCCGAGGTGGATTGCCTCGGCGACTTCGGCCGCAAGGGCGGTGCTGCGCCTGTGCGGCAGGCCTGCCGCGTTGAGCGCATCAGCGATCTCGCCATCGCCGTACGCGGGGCCGAGCGCCACGTCCGCGAGCGCCACGCCCTTCCAGTTGAAACGCTCGTTGCCCGCGGCGAGCGCCGCGCCGACGGCAAGCCCGCCGTCGCCCATGTGCGGGAACACGAACAAATCCTCGACGCACGGCAGCCCGCGCACCAGCATGTTTGCCTTCACGTTCGACGCGACGCCGCCCGCGAGGCAGACGCGAGGGCAGCCCGCGGCCTTCACCGCGTTCGACACGAGCGCCGGGATGCGCAGCTCGAGCACGCGCTGCGCCATGTACGCGAACTGCTCGGACGGGAATCGGTACAGCACGTCCGCGAGCAGGCGGTAGAGCCGCACGGGGCCGTGAACGCAGCGCACATCCGTTCCCTCGACCGTCAGCAAGTCGAGCAGCGGATTCTCGTCATCCGGCACGGGGAAGGCATAATTGGCGAGGGCCATCACCTTGCCTTCGTCCTCGAGCTCGCGCATGTTCAGCAGGTTCGTCACGTGCTCGAAGAAGATGCCCATCGAGTCGCGGCCGGCAATGGCTGACAGGCGCCTCAACGTGCCGTCACGCCAGATGGAGACCGAGCCGGAGAGTGCGTCGCCAATGCCGTCAAGCGTGACGACCGTAGCGGCGTCGAATCCCGAGCAGAGCGCCGCGGACGCCGCGTGGGCCTCGTGATGGCCCGTCCATGCCACTGGCGCATCGAGGCCCATGTGCGCGGCCTGGCGCCGTATCCGCGCATCGCTCAGCCTGCGCGTCAGTGCGTTGCCGGGGACGAGGGTGATCTCGTACTTCGCCATCTTTTTCCAGCGGGCAAGCATGCCCGGCCGGCATTTCCGGCGGCGCAGGGCATAGTACTGGTCGCGCAGCGTTGGCGCCCATCGCGTGAGCGTCTTGGCCGCGTCGGTCGTGCTTGCGGCGACAAGGCTGACGTCGCCGGGTGCAACGCCGGCGATGCGGAGGCATGCGTGGATCGAGCGTGCGGGGAAACCGCCTGCGTGTTTCCGGCCCGTCAGCCGCTCCTCGTTTATCGCGGCGAGGATCACCCCGTCGCGCACGAGCGCCGCGCCGGCATCATGCCCGTCCCATATACCTAGAATCAATTCGTTCATAGACCAATGAAGCAGCCGGGCGCCAAAGTGGCCGCGCTTCGCATCAATGCCGCAGCCATCCGAGCCAGCGGCGTGGCCGGGCATAAAACCGCCGTTTCGCCCGCGCGATCATCGCGCCGAGCAGCCGCGGCGGGAGGCCCGGCAGGGTTAACGAAGGGGCGGACTGTGACACTTCGGGTGCGTCCACCCATCCATGCACGCGCGCTTCGCGCCAGAGGGGCGAGCCGGCGAATGGCGCCGCGGCATAGAACTGCGCGAGGTCGAGCGGCAGGGCGCATGCGCGCCGCACCGTCTCGCGCACGCTCCCCTCCGTGTCGCCCGGCAGGCCAAGCACGAAATGCCCCGCCGTCCACAGCCCCGCTGCGCGCGCGGCGCGGACGGCAGCCTCGCACATGCCGGCGTCAATCCGCTTCCCTGCCTGCTCGAGCGCGGCGGGGGAGAACGACTCGATGCCGAAGGACACCATCCTGCATCCCGCGGCGCGCATTGCGTCGAGCATTTCACGATCGGCCGTGTCCACCCTGCTGTTTGCGGACCAGCGGATGGGGAGGCCCGCGCGGATGAGCGCGCCGCAGAGCTCGAGAACGAATGCGCGGTCGATGGTAAACGTCTCGGCCCACATCAGGAAGTCGTGCACGCCGAACGCGCTGACGTTGCGCGCAATCTCCTGCACGACGGACGCAGGGGACCGCGTGCGCACCTTGTGGCCGTAGTAGAGCGGCGCGGTGCAGAAGCTGCACGAGAACGGGCAGCCGCGCAGCGGCGCGACGAGCAGCAGTTTCCGCCTCGTCACCGGCAGGCGGTACCGCCGCGTGTCAACGCATTCCCACCGCGGGAAGGGGAGCGCGTCAAGCGGCTCGATCCATGGCCGCGCGGGCGTGGCGGTGATCACGCTGCCCACGCGCACGGCGAGCCCCGCAACGGCTTCGAGGCTCCGTGCCCCGGCAACAGCGCGCACCGCGTCGCGCACCGCGTATTCCGGCTCGGCCATGACGACCGCGTCAATGCCGCCATGCGCCTTCAGAACCGCCGGGGCGAGCGCGGCGGCGTACGTCCCGAGCACCATGACCACGGCGCGGGGATTCGCTTCCTTTGCCCGCGCCGCGAACGCGCAATCCGCTTCGCCCGTCGGGTTGCCCACGGCGGCAATCACGACGTCCGCCTCGCGGAACAGGCCGGGCCAGCGTTCCCTCGCGACCCGCTCGACGGCGCAATCGACTATGCGCGTCTCGTGGCCGTCGGCATGCACGACTGCGGCGCACGAGGCGAGCGTCAGCGGCGGCCAGGCGACGCCCCAGAACCCCGTTGCCTGCGTGCAGCGCCCCTCGCGCACGTGGGGCGGTTCGGCAGGCGGATTGACCAGGAGGACGCGCATGGACATGTGCCCTACCGCCGCGGCCGCGAGAAATACAGGTGCTTCACCAGCGAATAGCCGTACCGGAACCACACGCGCCCGAGCCGTACGTGCGACACGCCGTGCGCGCGCTTCGACTCGTGCGCCGGCACCTCGGCCATGCGCCATCCGCCGCGGAGCGTTTTGACGATCATTTCCTGTTCGATCGTCGTGATGCGCTCGGTGAGGTTGAGCTGGCGGAGGACGTCGGTGCGGATGGCGCGGAAGCCGTTCTGGCTGTCGCTGAGGCGGACATGGCACCGCCAGTTGATCAGCGCGGTGATGAAGGAGCTGCCCGTCAGGCGCATGAACTCGTCGAACCCGCCGTGCAGCTCGCTCGAGCCGCCAAGGAGGCGCGAGCCTGTCACGTGGTCCGCCTCGCCCGCCTCGATCGGCGCGACGAGCGAGGCTATCATCCGCGGGTCATGCGACGCGTCGCCATCCATGAAGACGGTGACCGGCCGTGAGAGGTGGGGGAGGGCGGCGCGGATGGCAAGCCCCTTGCCCCGGCCTTCATCGCGGATCACCCGCGCGCCGTGCGCCAGGGCCACCGCGGCCGTCCCGTCATCCGAGTTCCCGTCCACCACGAGCACGTCGCCGCACGCGGCGCGCGCGCCGTCGATCACCGCGCCTATCGACGCGGCCTCGTTCTTCGCCGGAATGACCACCGTCACCGATTCCATCGGCACTCCTCCTTTGGAAAGACTCTACCAAACGCCCATGCGGTTGTCAAACGGGCGCATCTTTGCTATACTGGACACGTAACACGTTCACACGGAGCATGCCATGAATCATTGTTCACGCAGCGTCCTGCTTTTCCTCTCCGTCATCTGCGCACTGCACTTCCATGCCGGCGCGGCCGAGCTCAAACTGAACGAACCCGCGTATGCCAAGCTGGTCCTCTCGAAGGACAAGAGCAAGTGCCTGCTCGTCGCGTTCGACAAGACGAAGAACTCGAAGGCGGAGAGCGGCGGG
>JAAYZF010000049.1 GCA_012514975.1 bacterium | reverse complement strand
GTCTTGATGTCGTGCAGGCCGCAGTTCACGAGCAGGTAGTCGGCTTTGATGCCGCCGTGCGCCGCCTTGCCTTCGAGGAAGGCGAGCACCATGGATGAATCGCCGCCGTTGGCGCCTTGGGGCTTGTCGAGGTTGAGCATGGCCTCTTCATCGCCTTCCTTGCGTGCGTAGGCGAAGACGCCGCGGACGTACTCCTTGAGATACGGGCCGTAGTGGAGGGAAATGCTGTCGCCGAGAATATAGATGCTGTTCATGAATGACTCCATTCCGTCAGTTGCGTGGCACAATGGTGCGCAGGCAGGCAAAGCTTTCCGCGGCCCACCGGGCCTCCTTGATGATGGTCTGTCCGATGGTCGGCTCGGGCGGTGTCCACAGTTCGAGGATGGCGCTCTGGCACCGGCCGCACGACGAGAGGCGTTCGAGGAGTTGTGGGATGGGCAGCATGCCTTGGCCGGCGGGCGTGCCTTCGATCACGAAGCCCATCTTGTGGTCGACACGGCGGACGCAGAAATCTTTCACGTGCAGATTCACCGTGTGGGGCGCGAGGCAGTCGACGACGGTCCGCACGCCTTCGCCGGCGCCGAACGAGTTGGCGGTATCGAGGCAGATGCCGACATGCCTGCTGTCCACGCGTTCGATGATGGAGGCGAAGACACTCGCTTCGAGCCGGTCGTGGTTCTCGATGGCGAGGATGATGCCCCGTTGCTCGAACTGGCGGACGAGCGGCTTGATGATGGCGACGACGTCGTCGGGAGACGGCGTCCATCCGGGTTCGTCGATGACTGCGCGCAGGATGGGCGAACTCATTTCCTCTGCAATGGCAATATACTTCTCAAGCGCATCGGGCCTGATGCCGCGCATGCCGGTCTCGATCACGAGATCAAGTTCGTGCGCCCGGCCCGCGATCTGTTTGCGCACTGGTTCCGGGAGCGCATGCAGCGGAAGGTTGTCGGCAATCTGCACGCGCACGGCGCCGAGGTCTTTTGCCTTTTCGAGCAGGTCGAACGCATTCATCCGCACCGCAGGCTCGTGCCCTGGCACGCCTATGGCCCACGTGTAGGTGTAGGTGCTGATGCCCAGTTGCATGCTGGTAATCGGTAATCGGTGATCGGTAATCGGTCAGAAACGCGGGATTCGAAACTTGAAAGTGGGAACGTGAGGATTGAAACGCTCATCCATCATTTCATTCCCCTCATTCTCCCTTTGTTATCGCCTTGATTTCTTCTTTGATGTAGTCGATCGAGAACACGCGTTTCCAATCAGGCTGCAGCAGGACTTTGCGCGCGCGCTCGACCGCTTTGCGCGCGCCGTCGGACAGCTTTGCGTCGCAGCCGCCGAACATGATGCCGATATCGACCCAGATGTGACCGAGCATGAAGTCCCATGCGGCCTGCTCGGGCACGCCGGCCTTGATCGCCTCATCGAGCGCCTCGCGGATGGTCAGGAGCAGCGTGGCGGCGACCGTTTCCGACATGGCCGGTTCGAGGATGGCCATCTGCTCGACGGTGATGCGATGGGCGCGCATGACGGGGGCGAATATTTCACGGGCGATGGCGACGCCGCGCTCGTAGTCCTTGTCATCGCCCTGCATGAGCGCGCACACGATGTGCTGCTTCGCTTTGATTCCGCCAAAGAAATCCTGCTTTGCCTCGGGATCGGTTTCGTCGTTGATGACGGGCGGATGGCAGGGATGCGTGACGAAATAGGCGATGTCCGCCCGCTTCGGCAGCTCCTCACCGTACGGCGCCGCGGGGTCGAGCACCATAACGAGCGCGCCCTTCGGCAGCAACGGCACGGTGGCGTGCGACACCTGCTCGATCGCCCGGTCCGGCACGGCGAGAATGAGCACGTCGCTCTTCGGCACGGCCATGTCGGCGGCCGTCGGCTTGATGCCGCGCTTCGCCAGGTTCCCGATGCCCTGCGGCGCGACCTCGACATAGTAGACCGTGTGACCGCTCTTCCTGAGATTGTCCGTGATGCGGCAGCCCATCTTGCCGCCGGCGCCCATCAGTGTGATAGTGCTCATGGCAGGATCTGTTGATGTATGATTTGATGATTTGATGATTTGATGATCTATAGACCATTCATCCAGCTACTCATCCGTCCACTATTCCATCATTCACACTTTCACCACCGCGTTCCTGTGTGCCGACTCATACGCCTTGAAGACGATGGCCATGGTCTTGAGGTAGTCCTTGCCGGTTGTCTCGGCGGGTGCGATGCCCTGGAGCGCGTGGAGGAAGTTGCGGTTCGCATCGACGATGCTCGAATGAACGAGCGCGTAGGCGGGATCGGCCCACGGGTACATTGGCGGGCTGATGCGTTCGGCGGTTGTTGTTCCTTCGGCCGTTTCGCGCACCCAGCAACCGGGAGCGAGTTCGAGCGAGCCTTGCGTGCCTTCGATCATGATGAAGAGCTCGGGGAAGCAGTCGTGCTCGACGTGGGAGGCATACGACAGCTCGACGGTGCAGTGCACGCCCGACTTCATCCTGAGCTCGATCGTGGCGACGTCCTCGCCCTTGATGTCCGGCGTGACTGATGCGGTCTGGCAATACACGCTCGATGCACTGCCCAGCAACAGGCGGACCGTATCGAGGACGTGCGTGCCCATGTCCATGATGATGAACTGTTCGAGCTCCTTGAGGAACGGCTGGTTGGCGAACACGGGGAAGCTGTTGCTGTAGGTGAAGCGCGCGCGGAACGGCATGCCGATGCGGCCGGAATCGAGGCGGGCCTTCAGCGCACGGATGGGCGCCTGCCAGCGCCAGTTGTCATGGATGAACAGCGGCACATTGGCTGCTTCGCATGTTTCAACCATCTGCTGGCATTCGGCCATCGTAGGCGCCATCGGCTTCTGGCAGATGACGGGCACGCCGTGCTTGGCGGCGAGGCACGTGTACTCCGCGTGCGTCTCGACACTGGTGATGATGTCGACAAAGTCGAGCTTCTGCCCTTCGATCATTCCTCCGACGCTGTCATAGACGCGCGGGTGGCCAAAACGGCGGGCAAGGGCAGCCGCCTTTGAACGCGTGCGGTTGTACACTGCGCCAAGGTGAACCCCGCCAACTTCCCGCCACGCGGCGATCTGGAATTGTGACCAGAAGCCGCAACCGATGACGCCGTAGGTAAGCTCGCTCATGGGACGCACGTGATGATGATTACAGGGCGCCGCGGAACAGGTGCGACACCCGGGAACTAGATGTCAATGCACGCGTAAGCGCACGGGCCGAGTGTCATCTGCAGCCCGGCCGTGTCAGGCTTGAGTGTCTGCCACGCGTTCCTGCGGTATTCCTCCGGTCTGCCCAGCGCATCGACAAGGGACCGCTCATCGAGCAGCCTGACGCGCACCGGCTTTGCCACGCCGGGCATGATGACGCACAATGGCTGCGCCGTGAGATTCGCCGCGCAGATGCGCGTGCGGCCCTTGGTGTTCAGCATGAGCCCTGCCATGGCAAGCGGTTCGCTTATGTGCGTCGCAATGACGGATGCGCCGGCGCACTCCTGCACGTCTGCAATGGCATGATACACAGGGAACACACCTTCGCCCGCTTCGGGGCAGAATGCTCCGAGCCATGTCGGCGCGCCGGACTCCATGATGCCCAGCCAGCCGGCAGCCTCATGGAGCGTGATCTGCTCGATGCCTGCGCAGGCAAGGGCGGCGATGGTCTTGAGAGTGAACCCGGCGGCGAACAGGGACGCCTGCCGCTGGTCGGCCGTGGGAGGCACGCCATCGAGAGCGCAGCCGAGTTCCGCGGGCGAGGGATGCGCCTTGTGCCGCGGCTTGAGCGTGACGGGCGACGCCATCAGCGGCACGTTTGCGCAGAACGTCCGCGCTGTCAGCGCCGTCCATGTCTGGCCTTCGCAATTCTCGACCATCGAAGCGTTGTCGAACGTGTGCACCTGCGGGTTGAGCGAGTAGGCCACCACGTCGGCATCGTCAAGCGCCGGTCGGTTTCTGTTGAGTTCCACGAAATACTCGTCCGTGCCGATGCCGATGCGGAGCGATGTCACGGCTGAAGCGAGTGCTGCGCGCACGCGGTGTGCGAGGCCGGGCGGCGTCACCGGGCCCTGTGTTGACAAGGCGAGGCACGTGATGCTCTTGACGCCCGCCTTGGAGAGCTCGTCTGACAGCGCCTTCAGCAGTTTGTCGCACGCCTTGGGCAGGTGAAGGGCGAGCAGCAGCGGCGAGCCAATGGCTTTCGAGGCATCAACCGCAGCAGCGAGCCGTTCGCGCCACGTGTCGTTGTCAAACGCGAGATCGGTGCGCAGATGGGCCGGACGGGCAGTCGTTCGCAGACGTTGACATGCGCGCGGTGAAAGTGGCAGTTCCGCGGGAAGGCACGTGCCAAGCGCGGGCAACGGTTCCGCGGGCGCATCTGCCTTCACGAACACGCAGGCAGCGTGTTTCGCTGCGGGTGGCGCAGGCAGCGCGCCGCTCACACGCAGCGTGACCGACTGGCGGATGCGCGTGCCGGCCTTCACCTCGACGGGCGTGGGCAGATCGAGCGGCGTGCAGTAGGTCTTGAACGATGCATCCGTCCAGTTGCGCTGGTCTTCAGTCTCGAACACGTCGCCCTCGAAGCGAACGGACGCGATGGCGTGTTCGCCAACCTGGTATGATATCGCGCGAATGTTGCAGAGCGGCTGGTGCGGCGCGATGTGTGAAGGGAATGCCGTACGCTCGGACGCGCCCCCGGGATGTTCGACAGTGCACGGCTTGCCGGCGCAGGTGGCGATGGGATGGAGCACGCAGACGCCGATGCGTTTGCGCTTGAACGTGGTGTGCGCCTCGCCGTCAAACTCGAAGCGGACAGTGCCGGACGCGTCGCCCGTAATGACGCCGTGCCAGGTGAAATCAATGTCGTCCTTCCCGCTGCCGGATGAACGTGTGCAGGACACGTCGAAGGAGAGCTTGAACGAATTCCGCGCCTGCTCGCACGTGAGATTCGACAAGTGCGGGATCACGGTCGCCCACGTGGCGTCACGCACGGCGGCATAGATGCAGCGGACGACCTCGACATCGCCGAGCTTGATGTGGCGGAGGAACGTCGTGCCGGGTTCGAACACCATGGCCAGTGGGCCGGCGCGCAGGTCAAGCCGCTGGTTCGGCTCGTCGGCCGAGCCATACAGCAGATACGAATTCATTCCTGTCTCCGCGTTCATGTTGCCTACCGATGCGTATTATACCAAAAAAGGTGCACGGAGAAAGTGGCCGAGGCTGTGCCTTGGTGAGTGAAAGTACTTGCGGGTGATGACGGCGTGCCGGACGATCCCAAGCGTTGGTGGCCGTTACTTCTACTTGCCAAGGCACAGCCTCGGCCACTTCCACTTGCACTGATTGCCTTTTTGCATTGAGTGTGATACACTTTCTGCATCTGCACAACTGACATAGTGAGAATCACCATTAACACACAGCTTCAGGAGAGTGAGCCATGCCGGAAGAGAAACCTGGTTACGACGACACCCCGATCATCCCCGGGCAAACGTGGAAAGTCCATGACAAGAACCGGCCGCAGCCGCGCGTGGTAACGCCCGGCACGGCGAGCACGCAGGACAAGGCAGGAGCGCCGCCCTCCGATGCCATCGTCCTGTTCGACGGCAAGGACTTGTCGAAGTGGACGGGAAAGGACGGCAAGGCCGAGTGGAAGGTCGAGAATGGGTACATGGAAGTCGTGCCCAAGGCGGGCAGCATCAGGACGAAGGAACAGTTTGGCGACGGCCAGTTGCACGTCGAGTTTGCCGCGCCGTCCGTCGTGAAAGGCGACAGCCAGGGCCGCGGCAACAGCGGCGTGTTCCTCATGGGCATCTACGAGGTGCAGGTGCTCGATTGCTATCAGAACCCGACGTATCCTGACGGTACGACGGCGGCGATCTACGGCCAGTGGCCCCCGCTCGTCAACGCGTGTCGCAAGCCGGGCGAATGGCAGACGTATGACATCATCTGGGTCGGCCCGCGGTTCGAAGGAGAGAAACTGATCCGCCCCGCGCACCTCACGGTCATCCAGAACGGCATCGTTGTCCATCACGACAAGATGCTGATCGGCCCGACGACCCATCGCGCCGTGCAGCCGTACAAGGCCCATCCGCCCGTCGGCCCGCTCGAGTTGCAGGACCACGGGGATCTCGTCCGGTTCCGCAACATCTGGTACCGCCCGCTGAAAGACTACGACGAGGCGTAGAAGGCCGTTGCACCGACGTTCTGTAGACGCGGTCCCGCATGGCGGGACCGCGCGCCGATCCCGGATGCGGGATCGGCGTCTGCATTGGCGTGCTGCGTACGTATGCCGTTTCTTCATCCGTTCGAGGCTGCAATGAACTTCCATCACCGTCTTTGCGCGTTTGTTGGTCTGCTTGCCGTCTCAACTTCCGCATGCCTTTGCGCCGCGTCGTTCGTGTGGCTCGAAGGCGAGGAGGCGACATCGTGCAATGTCGATGCCGTCCGCAGCGGCTGGGGCAACCAGCACTACCTGTCCGGCGGGAAATGGCTGAACATCTCGATCTCCGAAAAGGACATTGCGGCAAAAGTGCCCACCAACGGCGTGGTTATCACGTATGATTTCCCCATAGACCAGCCTGGCAACTACGAGATATGGAACCGCATCGGTTTCGAATTCGTCCGCTCGCCGTTCTCGTGGCGGATTGATGATGGCGAATGGCACGAGGTGACGCCGAACGATCTGACTATCGATTTGATGGACATCGCCAACTGGTGCGAGGTCGCCTGGCTGAAGCTCGGGCAGCAGGAGCTTACGAGAGCAACGCACACGCTGACGATCCGCATGCAGCCGATCTCGGAAAGCGGCAAGCCCGGGAAGATTCTTTACGCGTCCGACTGCTTCTGCATCACCGACGCGCCATTCAAGCCCAACAGCCGTTTCAAGCCCGGTGAAGACTGGCAGGCCGTGACGGACAGGTTCGCGGCAGCAACCGTATACGATCTTCCCGCGACCGAACCTGGCACACGCGCCGTGCTCCCCGTCACCGGTTTGTGGCAGATCGCCCGCTATGACGAACACGAAATCATTGATCGCACCGGGCCTGTTGCGTCGCTTCCCGCGCGTAACGGGCTGTTCTGGAAGAGCATTCCCGTGCCGGGCAACAAGGACGCGCTGTGCCCGGAACTGCTCTTCTGCCACCGCTATCTCTATCGCACGCAGGTGTTCGTTCCGGCATCAATGAGCGGCCGCGGGTTCGCCCTCGAATTCCCGTCCGTCAACATGATTGCGACGGTATACGTGAATGGTGAATTCTGCGGATGGACGAAGGCGCCGTTCGCGCGCTGGCAGTGCGACATCACCAGGGCCGTCAAGCCCGGCGAGACCAACGAGATCGTCGTGGCGATGAAAGACACGTACTACGGCATTGCGAAGGACACGCGCAGGGCGTTCAACTATCCCGAATCCGTGATGCACGGCCAGGGCGCGAGCATGCAGCTCGATTTCCCCGTGTGGAACCACATGCAGAACGGCATTCTTGA
Source organism: bacterium (assembly GCA_012514975.1). Lineage (GTDB taxonomy): Bacteria > Auribacterota > UBA3054 > UBA3054 > JAAYZF01 > JAAYZF01. Next base: position 4,092 of record JAAYZF010000049.1, on the reverse strand, counting down.
GACGCCGTTGATGATCGCCGCCGGACCGGTGTATGTCGAGGATGTGTTCGCCATTCCCTCGGTGTCAAAGAAGCAGCTCGGCCTCGAGATCACGCTGTGCAATCCCGGCGATGCCACCTCGGTCGAACTGCTCAACGAGATCGTGCCGCTCGAAGGCGGCGAAGCGGGAAAGACGTTCGCCGCGAAGTCCATCAGCGTGCCCGCACGGACGAATGTCACCGTGACGCTCACGGAGCCGTGGGCTGATCCGACACTGTGGTGGCCGGACGCGCCGCGGCAGTATTCTGCCATTACGCGGGTGCGGCAGAACGGCGCAGTGAAGGACACCTGCCGCACCAAGTTCGGTTTCCGCGAGTGGGGCTGGGACGGCCCCGAGTTCAAGCTCAACGGCATCCCGTGGCACGGCCGCGCGGACCTCGTCATGAACAGTGCAGGCGAGCCTGATGACGCGGCGGGGATATGGAAGCGGCACGGGCAGACCATGGTGCGTTTCTGGAACACCACGTGGGGCGGGCTCGGCATGCAGGAGACGCTTGACTACCACGATGCCACCGGCACGCCCGTGCGTCGGTCCTGCATCTTTGACGGCGAGATGGCGAGCTACGGCTTGACCGAGCGCATCACCGGCGAGGACGGCACGCAGCAGACCGTCGCGCGCAAGGCCCTGTTCGACAACTGGATTCACCGGCTCAAGGCATGGGTGCGCGGCGAGCGCAATCATCCCTCCGTGTTCATCTGGTCGCTCGAGAACGAAATCGTGTTCATCAACTCGCGCAATCTCGGCACGCTGAAATACGTCGAGCCGGAGATCACCCGCGCGGCACGCGACGTCATGACACTCGACCCGACGCGGCCGGTGATGGTTGACGGCGGGCGCGCGTTGACCGACCAGTCGCTGCCGGTGAACGGCTGCCACTATGAGGAAGCGGCGGTGCGCGAGTATCCCGACGAGGCGTACGAGTTGAATACCATACACAACCTGTCCGGCTGGCAGCCATGGCCGATGGCGACGAACAAGCCCATGGTGTTTGGCGAAGCGTTCTTTGCCAATGGCCATCCGCCAGGCTGGTACGCAGCGGTGATGGGCGATGCCGCGTTCCTCGGCCGCGCTGAAGCGCGTTACGGCGTCGGGTTGTTCACCAAGATCCTCTCGGAAGGCTACCGCTGGTACGGCGTCGGCGCGTTCCACTTCTGGCTCGGCGGCGAATCGGAGATGTATTACAATTCGTGGCAGCCCGTGTGCGTCCTGTGCCGCGAGTGGAACTGGACGTTCGCTGAGGGCGGGACCGTCGTGCGGAAGCTCAAAGTGTTCAATGACACGCACGATGCCACGCCGGTCAAGCTGACGTGGAATTGCTCGATTGACGGAATGGACGCCGGCAAGGGGGAGAAGGTGTGCACGATCCCGCCAGGTAGGACCGAGGATGTGGTCATCACGCTGCAGATGCCGAAGCTGAAGGCGAAGGATGAGCCCTATGCGCGCGGCAAGGGCGAGCTCGTGCTCGAATGCTTCCGCGGCGAGGACTGTGTGTTCCGCGATGTCAAACAGATAGCTGTGATTGCCACAACCGGCATTCCGAACCCCGAGCTGAAACAGTCAGATCTGCTCGTCTTCGACCCGCATGGCGCCGCGAAGGACCGGCTGCGCAGCCGCGGCATTGCATTCACGGAAATCACCTCGTATGACGACATCCCCGCCGCGCCGAAGGTGATCATCATCGGCAAGGATGCCCTCACGGGCGCGCAGGCGACCGATGCGCGGTGGCGCGAGCGCGCGGCGGCCGGCGCGCGGATCATCGTGCTCGACCAGGCGAACCCGCTGCACTACCAGGCGCTGCCGGCCGATCTCGATCCCACGCCGCACGCAGGGCGCATCGCCTTTGCCGAGAACCTGGACCACCCGGTTTTCAAAGGCATCGAGAACTGCGACTTCTTCACCTGGTCGGGCGATCACATCGTCTACCGCAATGTCTACAAGAAGGCGGCAAAGGGCGCCTCGTCGCTCGTCCAGTGCGACGAGCAGCTCTCATGCACCGCGCTGGCGCTGTGCCCGGTGGGCGACGGCATGCTGCTGCTGTGCCAGATGGTGGTGGGGGAGAAGCTCGTCACGGATCCCGTCGCGCAGCGCCTGTTCGACAACATGCTCAACTACGCCGCCGGCTATGCGCCGGTGAGGAAACGCACGGCGCTCGTGCTCGATCCTGCGTCGCCGCTTGCGAAACAGCTTGGCGCGTCGGGCCTGCAGTACCAGGACGCTTCTGACATCAAGGCCGCGCTCGGCGACGAGAGGAACGACATCGTCGTCTTTGACGCCACGACGTCGAATCTCGACGCATTGAACGGCGACCGCGCTGTGGTGGATGCGTTCACCGGCCGGGGGGGCTGGCTGATGGCGTGCGGCCTTGCGCCCGAGGGGCTCGATGCGTTCAACACGCTCGTCGGCGTCGAGCACGTCATCAGGCCGGTCGAGATGGAGCGGATCACGCCGCCTGCCGTGCGCGACCCGCTGCTTGCCGGGCTGACGGTGCGTGACTTCGTCATGCTCTCGGGCGAGAAGATTTTCCCGTGGGCGGGCGATGTATGGATGGCCGACGACGTGTTCAGCTACGCGGTGGATGTCGATGAGATCGCGCCGTTCTGCACATTCCCCGCCGGGGGCACGAACGCCTTCCCCCGCACGGCCGACTATCCGCGCAACATGGTCAACGGGTTCGTCACCGCTGACGGCTGGCGGTACATCCATTACACGCCGACCAACGCAGTGATCGAGCTCGCGCTGCCGAAACGCGAGACGATCACCGGGTTCAGCATCGTGCCCAATCCGCACTACAATCTGATCACGAAGCTCGGGCTCTACTATGACGATGATCCTGTGCCGGTGGAGCTCGATGTCGAGCCTGGAAACGAGCGGCAGGACTTTGATCTCGCGCCGCGCGCCGCGGAGAAGCTCACGCTCAGGATCGCCGGCGTGCGTGCCGTGAAGGGCGACATCACCGGCATCGACAACATCTGGCTGCGCGTCGCGCGGGACGAGACGTTCAGTGCGAAGGTGAAGCCGCTGGCAAACATTGGCGGGCTGGTGAAGTATCCCATGGGGAGCGGGGGAGTGATCCTCAACCAGTTGCGGTTCAAGGATCACGAGGCGGTGCCCGTTAACGCGGAGAAGAAGCAGGTCATCACGGCGACAGTGCTGAAGAACCTTGGCGCACAGTTCTCCGGCGGCGCGGAAGGCGCGGTTGCGTTCACCTGCACGCCCGTTCCGCTTGATGCGCACTGCAACCTGTATCTTTCGAGCGACAAGGGCTGGTATGACAAGGAACGCGACCTGAGGCATCTGCCCCTTGACGAGCAGAAATTCAACGGCATCACCTTTGCCATCCGCAATTTCAAGACGTCACCGCTCGAGAGTGCGGTGACGCTCAAAGGCCCCGGCCCGAACGGCAACAAGGCGCCCGACGCGGTGCGCGGCATTGGTGTCGGCCGCAAGGCTGATGCGCTCTTTTTCCTGCACACGTTCATCCGCACGCGCGAGTGGCGCGGGCGCGACGAGCGGTCGCGGCCTCCTGTCGTGTTCGAGTACACCGTCGACTATGAGGACGGCACGAGCACCAATGTGCCCGTGCAGTACGGGATCGGCGTTGACAACTGGCTGCAGGACGATCCGAAGGGATTGAAGGGCGCCGCGCTGGCATGGACGGCGCCGTTCGCTGGCGGTCCCGACGGCCCGCGCGCCACGGTCTACCAGATGCGCTGGGACAACCCGAAGCCGGACGTGGCGATCAAGAGCGTGGACATGGCATATGGGCGCGAGCGGTATGGCGCGCCCGTCCTGCTCGCCATCACGGCAGGCACGGCGGGGAAGTAGACGCGGGCCCGCATGCGTCCCGCACGGGCTGCCAACAGGTGTAGACGCGGACCACGCCGTTCGGTCCGCGGTCGTTAACGGCCGCCGATCCTCTACGGCAGGATCGGCGTCTACACATATTGGCCGCCGTTTGTCAAGCGGCGACAATCCGCCGACAGGTTGGTATGCTGTTACGCATGCCAGCCAACAATACTCAGGCTGTGTGTTCGCTCTCACTGCGCCGATCG
>JAAYZF010000048.1 GCA_012514975.1 bacterium | reverse complement strand
TACCCCTTGCCCACCGGCCCGAGGAAGTAGACGTAAATCTTCTCCTCGGTCTTGAACATCGCGCGGTTGAACGTCTCGAGCGGGTCGTTCACGCCGATGTAGTCGGACAGGAGCGGCGTGTTCGTGTCCGACGGCTGCAGGTCCGAGAGGCTGACGCGGTCAAGGTAGATGTAGACCTCCTGCTCCTCGCCACGCTCGGCCTGCTTCTTCGTGGAGACGATCTTGATCTGCGGCGCGCTGGGGAAATTGGTCTCGAAGGCGAATTCCATGACGACGTTCGTCGCGCCGCTCATGTCTATCTCGACACGCGTCGTGTTCGTGATGCTCGGGAACTGGGCGAGCTCCACGTTGATGAGGTTCGTCTGCTGCCGCACCTGCTCGGCGATCACGACGGGAATGCTGTTCGTGCCGGAGACGCCGTTCGTCACCGCGTCCTCGACGGCGATCACGTCGGTAAGCATCCCTGCCGCCGCCCTGATCGTGTCCGTGGTCGACCACGCGGCGTTGACGGCCGGCACGGGGCGCGCACCCGGCGCGGCTGGCTGGCGCGCGGCAACCGGCGCCGCCGGCACGGCGTGCGCGGGCGCGCCCTTGGTCTTCTGCACTGTCAGCTCGACCCGCCACGTCCCCTCGTTGTCCTTCACGTCGTAATCGTTGATCCCCAGCCACAACCGGCCGCCGCCGGCCGATACCGTCTGCGCGAACTGGCCGAGCACGAACGGCGTGCCGCCCTCGCCGTCAATCCGCCCGATCAGCGCGTACGCCGGCGCCCGCGTGGGCATTCCCACCGGGATTGGAAACGCATGCTCCTCGTCATCCTTGTAGTTCACCGTGCCCATCGGGCCGACACGCGCGTCGAACCGCTTGTGGCCCTCGAACAGACGGCCGTCAGCCTGCACCACGCCCGTCGCCTTCGTGTCAACCGTCGAGTGCAGGGGCAGGTCGATCCCCGTGTCCGTCCATTGCTGGTCGGCGCGGACAACAAGCGAAGTGGTGAATCCATACGGCACTGCTGCCTGCACGCGGCCGGCACACACACACGCGGCAAGCACACCTGAAGCGCAACACACGAGACTGCGTACGTTCATGGGTCCTGAAACAGACTGTTTACGCGGCCTCAAGCCGCCCGTCGAGATCGCGCACGTCACAGCTTCAGACGCACACAATCAATCGAACATTCATTATACCAAAAGCGCCCCGAAACAACAAACCCGCCCCGTTCCGTGTTTTTTGGTATAATCTCCCCGTCAATGAAACGGATTCTCTTCATCGCGGGCGAAGCATCAGGCGACCAGCACGGCGCGTTCGTCGTCCGCGCGCTCAAAAGGCGCATGCCTGATGCCGACCTGTACGGCGTGGGCGGCGATGACATGCGCGCCGCGGGCCTGCGCCTCATCCACAACATCACCGAGCTCTCCGTCATCGGCCTCGTCGAGGTCGCCAAGAGCTACTTCCGGCTCAAGGCCGTGTTTGACGACCTGCTCAGGCATGTGGACAGCGACCGGCCCGACGCGGTCGTCCTCATCGACTATCCCGGCTTCAACCTCCGCATCGCCAAACGCATCAAGGCCGCCCATCCCGGCCTCCCCATCATCTATTACACCAGCCCGCAGATCTGGGCCTGGGGCCACCGGCGGATCTACACCATTCGCCGCGTCGTCGACCTGATGCTCGTCCTCTTCCCCTTCGAGGTGGACGTGTATGAGAAGGGAGGCAAGTGGCTCGTCACCGGCGACACGATCGCCATCAAGGAACATCATTTCTGGCGTCCGTCGCACCTGCGCGTGCGCTACGTCGGCCATCCCAAGGTGCGGCTCATCGAGGCATTCACGCCCGATCCGGCATTCAGGACGGTGCACGACATTCCCACGGGCCGCCGCATCATCGCCCTCCTCTCCGGCAGCCGCGAGAACGAGATCAGGACGATCTTCCCCGTCGCGCTGCAATGCGCCGAGCGGATACGCAAGGAACGGCCCGATACGTTCTTCCTCATCTCCTGCGCGCGGGAACAGCTCAGGCCGCTGCTCGATGCGCAGATTCACCGCGCCGGCATACACGATTTCGCCGGGGCGTACCGCATCGTCACCGGCTCGATGCACGACGTGATCCACTGCGCCGACATGGTGATCTGCAAATCCGGGACGTCGGCGTTCGAGGCCGCGCTGATGCTCAAGCCGATATTCGTGCTCTACCGCGTCAACTTCATCACGTCCATCGCCGCGCGCATCGTCATCAAAATACCGTTCGCGAATCTCGCCAATATCATTGCCGGGCGCCGCGTCGTGCCCGAGTTCCTCCAGGAAAAAATGACTCCCGGGCATATCGTGCCCGCCATCGAACACTACCTGGACGAGCCGGCGCTCTACGCCCGCACGGTCGCCGACCTCCGCGCCGTGCGCGACACGCTGGGCAGGCAGGACTCGGGCGAGCGCGCCGCGGAGGAGATCATGGCGTATATGAAGATGACTCGATGATGATCGGGCGACCGCGGTCGCTCATCTGTTTCATGGGACGTATAGGACGTATAGGACGTATAGGACGTATAGGACGTATAGGACCTATTTTCAGTTGTGCCTGCCCGGCAGGCTGTCTTTTCCGCCACACATGCAACCAGCACTCCGCACTCCGCGCTCCGCACTCCTCCTCACCCCCGGCGATCCGGCGGGCATAGGCCCCGAGGTGGCGCTCAAGGCGTGGGTGAAGCTGCGCAGGCGCTACACCCTCGCGTTCACCGGCCCCGAATGGGTCTGGCGCCAGACAGCCCGGCGCCTTGGTCTCCCCTCGCCAGGATCGTGCATGGCGGTGCCGGCCCTGAAAACGGTTGATGAATACTCGGTCCGCTTTGGCGCCATGGACCCGCGCGGCGGAACCATCGCGATCGAATGCGTGCGCGAGGCAGCGCATGCGTGCATGCGCGGCGATGCAGCGGCCATGGTCACCGCGCCGCTCACCAAGGCCGGCATCCACGCCGCCGGCTACCACTACGAAGGCCATACCGACTTCCTGGCGGAAGTGACCGGCGCACGGCGTCATGCCATGATGCTCTCGTCCGGCCCGCTCCGCGTCCTGCTCGTCACGATCCATCAATCACTTTCGTCAGTGCCAAAAGGCCTGACGAAAGTGAAGATACTGGACAAGATCGTGCTGGCGGATGAAACGGGAAGACGGATGGGGATGAAGAGACCGCGCATCGCAGTCTGCGGGCTCAACCCCCACGCGGGCGAGGCGGGCGCATTCGGCACTGAGGAAACACGGGTCATCGCCCCTGCCATCGCCGCCGCGCGCCGCAAAGGCGTCCTCGTCTCCGGTCCCTATCCCGGCGACACCGTTTTTTGCCGCGCAAAAGACGGGGAGTTCGATTTCGTCATCGCCATGTATCACGACCAGGGACTGATCCCCGTCAAGCTGTTCGGGTTCGACGAAGGAGTGAACACGACGCTCGGCCTGCCCATCGTGCGCACATCGCCCGATCATGGCACCGCGTACGACAAGGCGGGAAAGGGCGTGGCGAGCCCCTCGTCAATGATTGCCGCGATCCGCATGGCGGCATCCCTCGCTGATTGAGCCATGTCCGACGAATCGGCAGCGTTCCTCTACGATCCTGCGCGGCTCTACAGCCCGCGCTACGTGCATGATGTGCTCGATGCGCACGGGATCCGGCTGAAAAAGGGGCTCGGCCAGAACTTCCTCTTCGACCGCAATGCCATCCTGAAGATCGTCAATGCCGCCGGCGTCGGCCCGGATGACGTCGTGCTCGAGATCGGGCCGGGCATGGGGCACCTCACGTTCGCCCTGCTCGCGCGGGCGAAGCACGTCATTGCCGTCGAGATCGACCAGCGGCTGCTGCCGGTCCTTAAAGGCCTGCTGGGCGGGTTCAGCAATTTCACCCTTGTGCATGCCGACATCCTCGAGGTCGACCTTGCAGCGCGCCTTGGCGAGGCCGGGCTGATGCCGACGAAAGTCGTCGCCAATGTCCCCTACTATGTCACGACGCCGATCCTGACGCATCTTGTCGAGTCGGGCGTGCCGTTCGACAACGTGACGCTGACGATACAGAAGGAGGTTGCCGAGCGGTATGTGGCCGCGCCGGGCACGAAGGCGTACGGTTCGATCTCGGTGGTGATGAACTACTGGGGCAGGACGCGGCTGTGCGGCACGGTACCCGCCTCATGCTTCTTCCCGCGGCCGCAGGTGGATTCGGCAGTCATTCGCGTCGATCTGTTCAAGCAGCCGCCGGTGGGCCTTGCGAACAAGGCGCTGTTCTACCGCGTCATCCGCATGGCGTTCAACCAGCGCAGGAAAATGCTGAGGAATTCGTTGCACGCGCTCGAAACGGAAGGCTTCGCCCTTGATCGCGCACTGGCCGCCGCCGGCATCGATGAGAAGGTTCGCGCGGAACGATTGACGATGCAGGACTACGCCCGCCTGGCAGATGCGTTGATAACGGAGACGGCGGAATGAGGCTGTCGCGCCGCGGACACATGTAGACGCCGCACGGCGAGCGGCGCGCGGAATGCTATTCCGCGTCTACGCCTTTGCGCCGCCTCACGACGCCACGCACAACAGGCCGATGATCCACAGGTAGACGATGAACTTGTGCAGGTCCTTCGACTCGAGCAGCCGGAGCATCCATTTCACCGCAATGAAACCCGTCACGGCCGCGCATGCCACGCCGACCAGCATCGGCCGCATGTTCGCATCGTACTGCAGCGGCACCCACGCTTCATGCACCTGGTGCGCAACCGCGCCGAGGATGATCGGTATCGCCATCAGGAACGAGAACCGCGCGGCGTCACGTTGCGACATGCCGGACCAGATGCCCGCCGAGAGCGTCGCGCCGCTGCGCGAGATGCCGGGCACGACGGCAAGCGCCTGCGCAAGGCCGATCACCAGCGCGTTCTGATACGTGATCGCGCTCATCGCCGTTCCTGCCTCGCCTGCCGCAAGGCGTTTCTTGATGATGTCGTTCGCTGGCCTGAGGATGAAATACGCGGTGCAGATGAACGCGGCGCCCACGAGCTGGTATGGCGAGATCATCAGCCCGCCGCGCATGATCCCCTTCTCGCAGAAGAGCTCGTCGATCCGCCCGCCGAACAGGTAGCCGAACAGCGCGCCGGGAACCGTCGCGATCACCAGCGCCGTCAGCAGTCTCTTCCCCCGCTCGTTCCACGCGAGCACATCGCGCCCGATCGCCAGGATGTCCTTCCAGAGCGCGGCAACGACGGCAGCCAGCGTGCCGCCGTGAAGCAGCACGTCGAACTGCAGCGTCAGGTCAGGCACACCGTAGAAATAACGCGTGACAACCAGATTGCCCGAGCTGGACACCGGGAGGAACTCGGTGAAGCCCTGCACTGCCCCGACGATGATTGCATCAAGTGTGGTCATAGAATCCCAGGATCAGCGCCGCCGGCCGTTTAACGCATCGCGCCGCCGCGTTCAGCCGGCATGCATTGTGACAAACTGCGCGGAACGCGCGCGCCGGTCACGTCACGAGCACGCCCGCGCCCGACGCGGGAGAGAAGGCGAACTGGTTGTCCGGCAGGTCCGCCATGCCGCGCGGCGTGTAATACGCGCCGGCAACCGCCTTCATGAACGCCGCGACATCCGCCGCGGGCACAAGGTTGACCGTGCATCCGCCGAAGCCCGCGCCCGTAAGCCGCGCGCCGAACGCGCCGGCCTTCCGCGCGGCGCTGACGAGCTCGTCGAGCTCCGCGCAACTGATCTCGTAGTCGTCGCGGCAGCTCTGGTGCGACGCGTTCATCAGCGCGCCGAACTGCCGCGCCGCATCCTTCGGCATCCGGTTCAGCAGCTCGAACGACTGCGCGACGCGCCTGGCCTCGGTGATCACATGGCGCGCGCGCTTCTTGAGCTCGAACCCGCCGGACGGCTCGGGATAGCGGTCGCCCGCCTTGGTCTTGCAGTACACGCCGGCCGCCGTTTCAGCCGTGATGTCAAGCGCCGTGCACAGCTCGGGAATCGGGTAACCGCCCTCATGCAGCAGCAGGTCGATCTTCCTCAGCGCGTCATCAAAACCGTTCGTCTCGTTCGCGAGCCACTCGCCAAGCAGCGCGGGCGCGGGTTTTGACATGCCCGCTCCGCGTGCATGGAGCACGGCGGCCGCGAGCCTGCACTCGACGGTGCGGCGGTTGTACCCGTCGCGCGCACTTCCCGCCTTCGCCGCCTCGACGCGTGAGTTGCAGACCACGATGGCCGCGTCGGCCGGCAGCGCCACGGCCTGCACGCGCAGCGGGTGGAAATCAATCTTCAGAGCCTTGCCCGTCTGGCCGAGAATCGCGGCCGCCTGGTCCATTCCGCCGCTTGCCATCCCGACATAGTGGTCGGAGCTTGCCATGCGCTCGGCGAACTCGCGCGGCTCGATCGTACGGCGATTGGCATGGAGGAGCGCGAGCGCGGCGGCGATGGTGAACGCGGCCGAGGACGAGAGCCCGCTGGCGATGGGCACAGTGCCGTCGACGGCCATGAGCACGCCGCGCAGCCCGTCGCTGCCGCCCCAATGGTCCACCAGGCCTTGTGTCGCGCTCTTGAGGTAGTTGCCCCAGTCGCCGCGCTCGAATGGCGGGATGGACCGCTCGATGGCAAACTCGCGCGGGGCGAACCGCGCATCCGTGTTGACCGCGCGGGACACCGGGCCGGCAGCCGGCGCGGCCATGATGAGCACGTCGCGCGAGATGGCCATCGGCATCACGGGCAGCCCGTTGTAGTCGGTATGCTCGCCGATCAGGTTGACACGGCCGGGCGCGCGGACGACGAACACCTCGTTCGCCTCCGGATAGGCCTGTGAGAACGCCGCGGCAAGCCGCCTGACGCGCCTGAGCGCGTCAGCCGCGGCCTCGCCGCTTCCGGCGTGAATGGCGCGCACATGCCGCGCGAGGTTCGAGCAGCCATTCGCCGCCTCGCAAAGAAGCGTGTCAAGAGAGATCATCCGTGGTGCGTTGAAGCGGTTATTCCTGCCCTGCCTGCGTCGTCTGGCTCAGCTCCTGTTCCGGCGACGTGTCCAGCGGGCCGGCAAAGAACACGATGACCAGCGCCGTCACCACGGCGAGCGCGCCGATGACCATGTACCACTTCACCGCGAAACCGTTCTGCGTTTTTACTGGTTCCTGCATGACCATGATTCCCTGCGGTTATCCATTGCGCAATGACTTGATGAAGCGCGCCATGCGGACGAGCGCCTCCTTCAGATCGTCGTACGAGGATGCGTATGCCATCCTGACGTAATCCTTCCCGCCCTTGCCGAATGCCGTGCCAGGCACGACGGCCACGCGCTCCGTCTCGAGCAGGCGCCTGGCAAAGGTCATCCCGTCCACCCCCGTCTTCCTGACGGACGGGAAGGCGTAGAACGCCCCGCCGGGCATGTGGCACTCGAGGCCTGCCTCGTTCAGTCCCTTCACGAACATCCTGCGCCGCCTGTCGTACTCGCGGGCCATGGCCTTCGCGTCCTTCAGCCCGTGGCGCAGCGCCTCGATCCCGGCCATCTGCGCAGTGATCGACGCGCACATCAGCGTGTACTGGTGCACCTTCGTCATCGCCGCGATCAACGGCGCGGGGCCGCACGCGTAGCCAAGGCGGAACCCCGTCATGGCAAACCCCTTCGAGAACCCGTTCAGGTAAAGCGTCCGCTCATGCATGCCCGGCAGCGACGGCGTGGCAACGTGCGGCAGGTCGTACGACAGCAGGTCGTACACCTCGTCCGTGATCATCAGCAGGTCGTGCTTCTTCACCACGCCCGCTATGCCCAGCAGCTCGCCACGCGTGTAGCTCGTCCCTGTCGGGTTCGAGGGATAGTTGAGCAGAAGCGCCTTTGTGCGCTTCGTCACCGCCTTCTCGAGCGCAGCGGGTGTGACTTTGAAGCCAGGCACGGTCCACGTGTCAAGGATGACCGGCGTGCCGCCCGCGAGCGTCACCATGGGCGCATATGCCACAAAGGCCGGCTCGGGAATGATGACTTCGTCCCCGGGGTTCAACAGCGCGCGCATCGCAAGGTCGATCCCTTCGCTCACACCGACGGTCACGAGAATCTGGCTCTTCGGATCGTTCGATATGCCGCGATGGAGTGAGAGGAACCGCGCGATCTCGTCGCGCAACTCGAGCAGGCCGGCGTTGGACGTGTAGGACGTGTAGCCCTTCCCGAGCGAGTACACCGCCGCCTCGCGCACGTTCCACGGCGTCACGAAATCAGGTTCGCCCACGCCAAGCGAGATGACATCCTTCATCCCGATGACAAGGTCGAAGAACGCGCGGATG
>JAAYZF010000047.1 GCA_012514975.1 bacterium | reverse complement strand
TCGACAATCAGGACACACCCCTGCACAGTGAACGGCGCCTCGTTGGGCATCAGCAGCCACTCGCGTTCCCACACCAATTCGTTATGGTTGTCGGTCTGATCCATCAGCGCGACCTGCACCGCGCGCAGATGCTGCGGGGCCAGCGCGAACGTCTCCGCGCCTGCCGCCCCTGCCGCCGTCTTGTCGTTTTCTTGCCGCGGCGGGTCCACCTCGATGCCGCTCGCGCCCGCCGCGTCCGCCGTCACTGCGGCCCGCTCGGCGTCTGACCGCTCGACCAGCGCGCCCGAGGCCGCCGGAAAAATCCACAGCACCGACTGCCGCGCGGGCCGGCCGACCGTGACCGCCACGCGGAGCCCCTCCGCACCGACCGCGCTGCGGCGTCCCGACTCCGCCTTGACCGCCAGCGTACCGGCCGCCTTCGTCTGGCGGGCCGCGCCCGCAAACCACTCGGTGTCTGGGTTTTTCAGCACGAACGAAACCGGCACGAGCCCGGCGTCGCCCGCCACCCACGCACGCTCAAACTGCGCATTGCCGACCGTGACCCGATCCTTCGCCCATTCGGCATAACACGCCCCGACATCCACGCGCTCGGCACGCGCCTGCATGGCGGCCGCGCACAACAGCGCGAGCGCCCCCTGAACTCGTTTCATACTGTCCCTTTATTTGAGCAAGAGCACGGATCCGAAGGTCGCTTTCACGGCGACCACCACCTCGCCATCCGCAGCGCTGACCGTCGCCTGATAACCTTCGCGACCGAGACCGGTCACGCGCCAGCCCGCGAAATTCGCCGCGCCGCTGACCGTGCCGTATGTCATGACCGTGGCTGTGAACGACCGCATCACCGGATCGGCCTCCGTGCGACCGAAGTCGATCGCGCCCGCACCGTCCACCGTCAGCAGCCCCGCGACCTCGACCGTGTCGTTTACCGCGCCGTCGAACGAACAGGCATACACCGCGTTCGTGCCGAGCGTCAGGTTGGCGATCGACAGCACCGCGCCCGCCGCAGTCGTGTCGTCATCGCCCGCCGCGACGCGCTCTTCGACGGCCAGCGTGCCGTTAACGACACGCCCGCTCCCCGAAACTTCCGAGACGGCCTGTGTCGCGCCGGTCAGATCGAGTACGCCCAAGCCCGCCACGCGCACCGCCACACGCCGCGACGCACTGCCGTCATAGAGTTGGGCGATCTCGTCGTCAGTCAGCACACGGTCATAGAGCATCACGTCATCCAGCGAACCCCTCAAACGACCGGCCACTGTCGGATGTGACCGCCCGATCAGCATCCCGGCCGTCGACGCGGTCGGCGCCAGCCGAATGTCGCCGGGCCACGGCCAGCCGATCCCCGTGTAGACACCTGTGGGATTTTGTGACTTCATGCTCTGGGGCGCCCCGTTGATGTAGAGCCTCGCGCCCTGGGGCGAAACCGACGCCGCGACGTGCACCCATTGGCTGAGCGGCACCTTGGCGTCGGTGACGATGTCCTGCCACCAGCTGCCCGAACTGTGCTCCAGCAGACGCAGTTCGCCGCTGCCGTTCAGCTTGAACTCGAAGGTCCG
>JAAYZF010000046.1 GCA_012514975.1 bacterium | reverse complement strand
CCACGGCCAGCGTGTGATTGGGACGATAGCGCAGGAGGTAGTCGGCGCGCTTCTGCGGGCGGCGCCATACCTTGGTGCCCGAGACGATGATGCGGCCGTCGGTGAACGACCGCTGCTCGGCTATCTGGTCATCGGACCAGCCGGCAGCATAGAGTTTCGGCAGAACGAACGTGCGACACGTGTCAGCTTCGGTTGCCATACGGAAATCTGTAACTGATGCATTCTTAACTGCGCCGGGAGAATTGTAGCCTTTCGAGGCAGGTTTGTCAAACGTGCAAAGGGAGTGTGGAAGGCAGATGCGAACGGTTCACAGAATGGCTCGCGGAGAGGGAGGAGACGCAGGTTAAGGTAGGCCCGCCTCAAGCGGGGAAGGGAAGAGGTGAGAAATGACGTTTGCGGGACAGGATGAACAGGATTGACAGGATGGCTCACCCAATGAACGTCTGGGGGCCGTGGCGGCGATTCAGGCATTTGGACAGATCGCACTCGTAACCGGCCGTTGCCGTTCTGCAACCAAGCGGTCACCGGGGACGGTGCCCCTCCACACGCGGCCGTCGCCGTTCTGCAACCAAGCGGTCACCGAGGACGGTGCCCCTCCACACGCGACCGTCGCCGTTCTGCAACCAAGCGGTCACCGGGGACGGTGCCCCCTCCACACCCGGCCGTCGCCGTTCGTCGTGTGCGTGTCGCGCATTCTCCCCAGCCCGATAGGCTGGGCTGGAATGTGCCGGCCCTTAAGGCCTCGCGACGCGTCTGGTCGCGTCTGTGGAGTGCGGCGGTCATGCCGCCGCTGTGGCTGCTTCTGTGCGCGCCTTCGGCAGAGGACGTCCATCTGCGGCGTGTACTTACCAAGGCACAGCCTCGGCCACTTTGGACTTTCCACTTGCCGCAATTCACAGTTCGCAATTCACTGTTGATAACTGGCTTTCAGCCTTTCCATCCCGGGCAGGGGATGGTGCCGCGTTCGTCGGTTTGGTAGCCCCACTGCCGGATGTATTCCTTGCCGGAAAGGAAGTCATCGCCAAGCGCTTCGCGGCGGCGGAGGAGGAGGGCGGCGAGCTTCTTCTGCAGCGCGGCGTGCGCCGGGTCGTCAATGAGGTTGCGCAACTGGCACGGATCAGCCTCGTTGTCGTACAGCAGCCACGGGCCGTTCAAATCCTCGACATACGTGTACCGCTTTGTGCGCACGCCGCGATATTCGCGCGCGGCATACAACGGCGTCGGCGCGAGCTTGGCGGCGATCCACGGCCAGTTGCCGAACGTGCAGTAGGCGGCGAGGAGCGCGCAGTCGTCTTCGGGCGTCGTGCCGGCGCGCAGATGATTCGACAGGTCGCGGCCCTGCACACTTCGAGGCGCATCGAGCCCGGCAAAACCGCAGAGCGTGGGAAAGATATCTGGGCTGTCGATGAGCAGATCGCTCACGCCTGGTTTCAGCACGCCGGGCAGGCGCATGAGGAAGGGGACGCGGACGGATTCCTCCCACGGGCACTGCTTGTCGTAGAGGTAATGCGAGCCGACCATGTCGCCGTGATCGCTGGTGAAGATGACGAGCGTGTTGTCCGCAAGGCCGTGCGTGTCGAGTGCGGCGATGAGCCTGCCGAAGCAGTCATCGAGCGCGGTGCAATGCGCGTAGTAGCCGGCGAGCGGCCCGCGTGTATCATCGCGTTTTTCGGGCGGAACGTTGGCGGGCAGAGAGATGGCCGCGGGATCGTACATCCGGCGGTACTGCTCCGGTGCGGTTTCATACGGGCTGTGCGGCGGGCCCCATGAGAGCACGCCGAGGAACGGGCGTCTGTCGCCGTTCGCGATCCAGTCGATCAGCGCGTCGGTCTGCGTGAAGGCGTCATAGCCCGGCCAGACGAGCTGCTCGTCTGAATCGCCTGCATAGTAACGCGAGTGATTGTAGTCGTGCGTGCACTCGAGTGCCATCCAGAAATCGAACCCCTGGCGCCGTTCGCGCGGAATGTACGCGTAGCGGCCATGGCCGTCGACATGCCATTTGCCCACCCAGCCGGTGCGGTAGCCTGCGGCGGCGAATGTTTTGCCGATGCTGGGGAAGTCTGGATTGAGCGGCACATCGTTGAGAAACAGGCCATGCTTGTGAGGATACATGCCGGTGAGCAGCGATGCGCGCGCGGGCGTGCAGACAGGCGTGCCGGCAGTGGCCACGCGGCAGTTCACGCCATTGGCCGCGAATGCGTCGAGATGCGGCGTGATGATGTCGGTGTTGCCGGCATAGCCGGCAGCCTGCGCGCGCCATTGATCGGCATAGACGATGAGGATGTTTGGGCGAGAGGTCATAGTGGCGAGAGTATAGCACACGAGGCGGCGATGGGTCAAACGGATGTCCAGTGTAGGAAGGACATCCCTGTCCCGATCTCACGGGCGGGCGCCCGTGCCACAGTGTGGACGGCGCAGCCGTGCGCGGTTGCCGGCGCCCGCGCTGCAGCCCGCCTCCCGTCTTGCGCGCAAGGCGGCAAAGTGGTACAATTCTGGCAACAAGGAGACCTCCATGCCTTACGACGCGAATCCCAACCGTTACGCCTCGATGCAGTACCGCCGCTGCGGCCGCTCGGGTGCGAAACTGCCTGCCATCTCGCTCGGCCTGTGGCACAACTTCGGCGGCGTCGATCCGCTCGAGAACATGCGCGCAATGCTGCGCCGTGCGTTTGACATCGGCGTGACGCATTTCGACATCGCCAACAACTACGGCCCGCCACCCGGTTCAGCCGAGACGAGTTTTGGCGTGCTGCTCAGACAGGATTTCGCGCCGTACCGCGACGAGCTGATTGTCTCGACAAAGGCGGGCTATGGCATGTGGAGCGGCCCGTACGGCGACTTCGGCTCGCGCAAGTACCTCATCGCGAGCCTCGACCAGAGCTTGAGGCGTACCGGGCTCGATTACTTCGACATCTTCTACCATCACCGGCCTGATCCTGAAACCCCGCTCGAAGAGACCATGGGCGCGCTCGACTTCGCAGTCAGGTCGGGCCGCGCGCTCTATGCGGGCATCTCGAACTATCCGCCCGAACTCGCACGGAAGGCCGCGCAGATCCTCAAAGGCCTTGGCACTCCTTGCCTCATTCATCAGCCGTGCTACAACATGTTCAACCGCAGAATCGAGGAAGGACTGCTCGATGTGCTCGCCGACGAAGGCATTGGCTGCATCGTCTTCTCGCCATTGGCGCAGGGGCTGCTGACGAACAAGTACCTCGGCGGCACGATCCCCGAGGACAGCAGGGCGGGCAGGAAGACAGGCTTCCTCAGACCCGAGCATGTGACGGAAGCCGCGGTGTCAAAGGCACGAAGGCTCGAAGAGGTCGCCAAGGCGCGCGGCCAGTCGCTGGCGCAGATGGCGCTGGCATGGGTGTTGCGCCATGCGGGCATGACGTCGGCGCTGATCGGCGCGAGCAAGGTGAGCCAGATTGATGACGCCGTGGGCGCGCTGCAGAACCTGGGCTTCACCGCGGACGAGCTGTCGCGCATCGACGGGGTCCTGCGGTAGACACACGTGCTCGTGCCTCTGCCGGCGTTCTTCCTGCAGCAGGCATGCGTATCGAGTTCAGCGCTTCTTCCTCATGTACCGCAAGCCATTCTCGATCCTGTCATCTTCCCAGCCGTGCTTGCGGTAGAATGCGTAGGCGCGGAGCGTTGTGTCAACGTCCGTCGTCAGCCACAGCCCGGCACATCCCTCGCTCAGAAGCCATTGCTCGACCTTTTCGAGGAGCTCTGAACCGATGCCGCGGCGTATGTGCGAGGGGAGAACGGCGATGACCCACATTTCGCCGGTTGCCCGGTCGCCCATGGCAAAGCCGACGACTTTGCCTTCATCTTCGCACAGCCAGCCGCTGTACGTCGTGCGGAGTTTCTCAAGGACAGTCGCTTCCGTGATGTCAAGGGCGGTCAGTTGCTCGCGCGAGAGGCGGTTCTCATCCGTTGCCGTGCGCACGGCAAAGAGGGCGGGGATGTCGGCGGGTGTGATCGCGCGGATGAGCATGCGAATGCTGGTAACCGGTAATCGGTAATCGGTAATCGGTAATCGGTATTCAGAATTCAGTCTGACTGCGGGGACGGAAATCGCGCCCCTTAGCCACCACCGACCGGCAGGAACAGGCGGAGCGCATCGCCGTCGTGCAGCACTGTCTCGGCGTGCGCATCAGCGCCGTTGATCTGGATGACGAGATGAGCGATCTCCTGCTCGCTCAGTCCGAAGGCGTGGCACAGGAAACCGCGAGCCGTTGTGGCGTCAGGCAGTTCGGTCATGAACATCCGTCTGCCAAACGGGTTCTTCAACGGCCCGAGCACTTCAACACTGATGGTCATCGTTGCCAGCATCCTGAATCCGTTGCGCGCAGTATGCGCAACGGATTCAGAGGGGCACGCCGATCTGCGCGGCGACGTTCTTCAGCGCGTCAACCGCGGCCTTGAACAGCTCCGGGCCGGTGAAGCCGACGAACTGGCCCGCCTTCTGCAAGTGGGGTTCGAGCGTAAGGAACCCGCGATAGCCGCTCTCGTACGCGTCCCTGAGAATCTCGGGAATGTGGCCGTCACCTTCGCCGGCCGGCACGATCTTGTGCTGGCCAGGCGCGGGATTCAGCAATGCATCCTTGATGTGGAAATGCACGGTGTACGGTTTGAGAAGCTGCCAGGCCTCGAGCGGGTCATGCGCGTCAACCACGAAATTCGCCGGGTCGAACGCGGCGCGCAGCTTCGGCGACTGGAGCGTGCGCAGCAGCAACAGGCACGCAGAGGCGCTCTCGCCGAAAATCGCATGCTCGTTCTCGTGCACCAACACGGGCCTGCGGCCTTGCATGTAGTCGATCTTCGCCTGCATCCGGCGGAAGACCTCGTCGCGATGCCTTGCCACGAGATCGTCATTGCTGACGCCCTCCGGCGGATAGTAGCTGAACACGCGGATCAATGGCGCGTCAAAATACTCGGCCAGCTCCACCGCGGTCTTGAACCGCTCGAAGTGCGGATCGAACGGCTCGTCAATGCGCACCTTGCCAATCGGCGAGCCGATGGCGGCGATGCCCATGCCGCTGTCAGCCAGCTTCATCTTGATCTCCTTCCGAAGCGGGACATCGAGATCGAGCACGTTCTTGCCCGACA
Organism: bacterium; assembly: GCA_012514975.1. Lineage (GTDB taxonomy): Bacteria > Auribacterota > UBA3054 > UBA3054 > JAAYZF01 > JAAYZF01. The sequence continues at coordinate 361 of JAAYZF010000046.1, read as the reverse complement.
CGCCACGCAGCTCGATGTACTTCACACCGTTCTTCACGCAGTTCTCGATCTGCACGTCGATCTCCGGGCCGATCTCGTCCGCGAACGCGGCAAGCTTCAGCGCCTCGGCCGACGGCGCAGGCCCGGCAGCGTGCACCTGCTTCCGCACCTCGACCGTCCGGACGACCGCGATGAGTTTCTTCACGACGGGCTTCTTCACGACGGCCTTATTCGCGACTGCCTTCTTCACGGCGGCCTTCTTCACGACGGGCTTCTTCACGACGGGCTTATTCACGGCGGCCTTCTTCACGACGGGCTTCTTCACGACGGGCTTCTTCACGACGGGCTTCTTCACGACGGGCTTCTTCACGACGGGCTTCTT
>JAAYZF010000045.1 GCA_012514975.1 bacterium | reverse complement strand
GTTGCCGGCCTGGTCACCTCAAGCGGCAGGGGGCCTCTGGCTGCATTGTCGAGAATCCATCCGCTGCAGTGTCTTGCGCTTTCGATGTACATGGCCAGAGTGTTCAGGCCCTTCCTCCCGGCAAGATTCCGTCCTGATGTCTTCCCAGACTTCATTTGCAGACGCCTGATCGCACCTGTCTTCCTGTCAAACGCAAGATCGAAGAACCTGTTGCTGACAATGCCCTTGCGGTGTGTGACTGTCTTCAGCGACTGCTCATGCGCGCTGAGCGCACGGCAGGGGAGTGTCGCGTACGGGCTGCCCCAGTGAAGCACGGGCACGGGCGGCGTTCCGGCATCGAACCGCGCGGTGAACACTTTGTACCCGACGCCCGGCACATCTTTCGCGAAGAACCTGATCCACACATGGATGTCCGCGTCGAACTGTTTTGTCTTGACAATGTGGACCGGCAATTCGTCGCCGGCGGGATCGAACACGCGGATGCCGCTGAACTGCTCGGTGACGACGAGTTCCGCGGTGACCACATCGCTGCGCCGCCACGCGAGCGGGTTGAACACGATGAACGGCGCGCCATCCTGCCGCGCGCACCGGACGCGGTCGCCGATCCAGCGCAGCGCCGCCGTTTTCACCTCGGCTGCGCGTTCGAGCGCGACCGTGTAGCGCGCGATGCTGTCGCGGTTCGACTCGTGGATCGCCGAGCCGGGGAGGATGTCGTGGAACTGGTTGAACACAAGCGTCTTCCACGCGGCGCCGAGCGCTGTGGCAGGCCATTCCATGCCGAGCATGCCCGCGGCGGCGGCGAGGGCCTCGGCGCTCTGCAATGCGTTCTCGAGCGCGCGGTTGGCGCGCTTGACGGCGGCGACGCTCGTGTAGCAGCCCTGGAGCGTGAACTGGAGCTCGCCCTTGTGCGTGCGCAGCCCCGCGCTCAGCGGCCGCACGGTGTCGAAATACTGGCCAGCCGTCGAAAACTTCACCGCGGGGAACAGGCGGCTGCGCGCGCAACGCTTCGCGGTCATGATGTCCTTCCGCGTCGGCCCGCCGCCATGGTCGCCGACGCCGTACACGAACATCTGCTGCGGCACGGATTTCGGCAGCTTCAACGGCTGCGTGCGGATCGAGGGAGTGACGGTTTCTCCGTAGCCCTGGCCGGTCTTCGCGAGCACGCGCGATCCGTCAGGCGCTTCCCACCAGTACAACTGCGCGCCTTCCCATGGCCCGCAGCGCATGTGGTAGAACGCGTTGATGCCGGCAAGGCGGAGAAGCTGAGGCAACTGGGCGATGTGCCCGAAGTTGTCCGGCAGCCAGCCGGTGCGCGAGCGCACGCCGAGTTTCTCGATGAAGTAGCGCTGCGCCAGGAGGAACGAACGCGCAAGCGCTTCGCCGCTCGAGAGATTCGTGTCGCCTTCCGTCCACATCCCGCCGACGATCTCCCAGCGGCCGTTCGCAACGGCTTTGGCGATCGCGGCGAACACCTCCGGCGCCTCGCGTTCCATGGCCTCATAGCATGACGCCTGGCTCTGGTTGAACGAGAACTCGGGGAATTCGTCCATGAAACGCAGCGCCTGCCTGAACGTGTCGCGGCACGCCTGCACCGTCTCGGGCCACTGCCACAGCCAGTTCATGTCGATGTGGCCGTGGCCGGCAAGATGAACGCACTGGCCTGCAATGCGCTGCTGTTGCGCGATGACGAGATTGTCAGCCTCTGCAAGCGCCGCGCGGGCGGCGGCATGATCACCGCTGATGAGCGCCGTGGCAACCATCTCGAGCGAGGAGCGTATCGCCGGATACACTGACGCCAGTTGGCCGTCCACGCCGACGTCATTGATCAATTGCTGAAGTGTGGCAGCCTCGCCGGCTGCAAGCTCAACGGGCAGATCGATCGCGAGCAGCCGTAACGTGTCTGTCACGCCAGGCATCAGCATGACAGGCTCGGACACGGCAGTGTCGCCTGTGAATGCCTGGATGCGCAGGCCCGGGCCGAATGAACGCGCCCAGACGCGGACGGGAAGGGAGAGCTCGACCATGCGATGCTGCCTGGGCGGGATTGGTTCGCACCGTTGTTCTCGGACGCATGCGCCATCTGCATCCGCGACACGGACGATCAGCCCGGACAGCGCGGCACGCTGTGAGTTGTACACCTTCACGGCGAAGGAAAGGACCGATGATGCAGACATGTTCTCCGTCGTGCTCACCTCCGGCGGCACTGCGGTGACGGATGCGGGCATGGTGTTCGCTGTTTCCCATGCGGCCTGGCCGGCGGGCGGGGGCGTTGTGGCGCAGCGCAGGCCGGTGAGCACCGTCTGGTCCATGCGAAGGAAGCGCGCGATGCACTGCCAGCCGCCGCCGTACTGGGTCACTTTCATGAGCAGGCGGCTCCATCCGGCAGGCAACGTGACGGGAATGAGGTCCTGGTCGGGGATGCAGGCGCGTGTCGCGTC
>JAAYZF010000044.1 GCA_012514975.1 bacterium | reverse complement strand
GCATGTCAACGGGGTTGCGCAGCATGATGATGATGCGTGCGTCGGGGTTGAACTCCTTGATCTCCCGTGCCGCGCGTTTCGAGTAGAGGTACCAGATCGACGCCTCGCCCACGCGGGCCTCGGTGGTCGCGCCGGCGAAGAGGGAGAGATAGGCGTCGCGATCGCGCACAAAGGCGGGGGAGACGATGTCGCTGCCGAAGAAGTGAGGCTCCTTGCGCGCGGGCACGAAGATCGAGGGATGGCGGCCGAGGTAGGCGTGCAGCGCGGTCGTCCCGCTTTTTGGCGCGCCGACGATGAAGAAATCAGGCAGGCGCATCGTCATTCCTCAGCGTGTCCATTGCGAGAGGTCCCGGCCGATGAGCGCGCCCAGTTTCTCCACTTCGGGGGCGCACATGGCGCGGAGGCGCTCGCGCACGGCGGGTGAGAGCGGCTGCCGCCTGACATGCTCGATGTTCAGCGCCTTGGCCCGCTCGATCACCGCGGCGCGCCTGCCTCGCGGCACGAGCATCCGCCCGATCAGCCGCATCCACTTCGGCGGCCGGTACAGCAGGTGCTGGAACCAGCGGCTGCGCACGCGCTTGTTGGCATTCACGACGTTGAACGACGGCTCGAATGACGCGCGCACGCCGAGAAAATCGAGCGTCTCGCGATACACGCGCGCAGGCTCGGCCTTCAGATCGTCCATGATGATCACATGCACCGCCTCGCGGCCGAATATGTCGAAGTAGCGCTGCAACTGCCCGGCCCACTTGATGATCTCGCTGTAGAACAGCCGCTGCACGAACCGCAGATCGCCCGGCGGTATGCGCCGCCCCGCCTTCCTGTCCGCCTCCGCATCGAGCGCCTCGCCCATGTCGCTGATGTTCTCGCGCCCGAGGTACATCATGTTCGAGTGGAGCGAATCGAGCATCTCGACCGGGTTGCGGAACTGGACGATGATCTTGGCGGCCGGATTGAACGCATGGATGTTCCGCGCGGCTTCCTTCGAGAACAGGTAGTACACCGAGGCCTCACCCACGATCTGCGTGTCCCTCGCGCCGTTGAACAGCTCGAGGTACGCGTCGCGCGACCGCTGCGGATCGTCGGGCGGCAGGAGGTCGGTGGCGAAATGGTGGCTTTCCTTCTCACTCGCCATGAACACGTCGGGATGCTGGGCAAGATAGGCGTACATGGCCGTGGTGCCGCAGCGTGGCGCGCCGATGATGAAGAAATCAGGCTTTCTCATTCGCCGTCTCCTTGACCAGCGTGCCGATGATCGATGCGTGCAGCCCGAGCCGCCTGCGCACCGTCACCGACAACATGATGTTCCATACGGCCACGCCTGCCGCATTGGCCAGCGCCGCGCCCTCGATGCCCCAGACGGGGATCAGTGCCAGCCCGAGCAGGATGCTTAGCGTCACCCCGATGGCCGAGCCGAGCGCCGCGTCCTTCTCGTAGCCTGTCATCGTGAGAATGACGCCGACCGACCCGGCGCTCGCGCTGATCAACTGGCCCACGCAGAGAATCGCCAGCGCCGTGTAGCCGGCCGTGTACGCCTTGCCGAAGATCAGCAGGTACCAGTGGCCGAACACGATGAACCCCAGTGCCGCGGCAAGCGATGCACCGAAGGTGTACCGCACAAGCTTCCGCAGCACCTGCTGGAGGCGCGCCATGTCGCGCTGGGCGTACAACTGCGCCGCCGCGGGCGCGAGCGTGGTGTTCACCGCCATCTGGATGAACGCCATGAATTCCGCCGCGCCAAGCGCGCCGGAATAGACGCCGACCGACGCATCCCCCTTGAACAGCCCGAGCAGAAATGTGTCCGTGCGCGCATTCAGCGTGTACATGCTGCTCACCAGCATCAGCATCAGCGCGCTGCGGAACCATGATCCCGGCCGGTACTCGGCGCCGCCCTGCCAGATGGGCGTGGGCAGCCGCCACCGCAGCACGAACACGCCGACGGCCAGCGCGGTGGCAAGGCCCGCCATCTGCATCATCAGCGTCGTCTCCGCGTTCAGCGCATCGCGGAAAAACAACACGCCGGCGCCAAACAGGGCCAGCACCAGCATCGGCGGTATGAGCAGATCGGGCACAAAGGCGATCAACACATGCTTCAGCCCGCGTAACGCCGACTGGCGCAGTATCGACAACGTGCGCACCGGCAGCATGGGCAGCGCCACGAGGATGGCGATCAGCATCCCGCGATTGCCCTGCCCGGCCCTCAGCAACACGCATACCACCGCCGCCGCCACCGCCGCCGTCCCGAGCGATGTGACGAGCCCGGCCACGCTGGTCCAACGAAGCACGCCGCGCAGCAGCGGCAGCTCGTTCCGCGCGGTGAACGCGGCGACTTCGCGCACCAGCAGCCTGTCCATGCCGAACACGGCGGGAATGCTCAGCAGCACGATGAAGTTCAGCGCGTAAAACACCGCGCCGTACGTCGCAAGCGGCAGTGTGCGCCTGATCAGCACGGTGCACACAAACGACACGGCCACGGCCACGAGTTTCAGCACGAACGACCCGCCCGTGCCAAAGACAAAATGCCGGCGCAACCCGTCTCCCGCGCCAGCGCCCGTGCCCGCAAACCGTCCGGCCACCCGCGCAAGGCGGCGGATGACAGACCTGTCCGAATCATCCTCTTCGCTTGTCCTGCCTTGCCTCATAGAATACCCGTATTATAGTAGATTGTACCAGCCCTGTCAAACAATCCTTTTTGCGGTGAACACGCAAAAGGATTGTGACCGCTGCCTCGGGGGATGCTGGTCTACCCGTTGCGCAAAGGCCGGCACGATCGGCTGGGGCGCCTCGTTCGCCCACTTCAAGGCGAATGAGCTTTCGGCCCTCCCGCGGCGGTTCGGGAAGCTTTCCGCCGTCCTCCTTTCCGTTCTCCGTGCCTCCGTGGCTCTGTGGTG
>JAAYZF010000043.1 GCA_012514975.1 bacterium | reverse complement strand
CCATTGCACGTAGTTGTTCAGGTTGAGGCCGGCAGTGTTCAGATGCGAGATGGCGTAGGCATCGTCGTTGTAGTACCGGTTGCCGCCGCCATCGGCAGTCCCAGGGCCGTTAGTGACGTACGAAGGGAGGATGCACGCGTGATTCAGCGACGAGTTCGGGTTCTGCGGCACGCCGTCGGGCGGGCTGGGGAATTCCCATTCGAGCAGCGAAATCCCCTCGGGATAGTTGATGGTGATCGTGTCGTCAAACGCCGTCGACGGGTCGTTGCCCAGATCGGTGGACGCGTCCTGCGCCGCATCAGCGGGAATGGCGATCGTCACGGTGCCCGCCTTGCGCATGCCGGAGACGGTGACGCGGTACGCAGCGCCCTGGCTGCCGGGCAGCTCGACCGCGGACGCGCTCTGCGGCAGGGCCGAGCCTGAGAGCGCAACGTCGCCCGCGCGGTCAATGAATCCCGTGACGGGCCGGTCGAAGAAGGCGATAAACCGCACGTGGTCATCCGCGCTCCCGTTGGCGGGATCATCCTGCGTGTCAGCCTGGCCGATGGAGACCTGCGGCCGCGCGGGCAGCGCGTCGGGCGTGCAGCCCGTGAACTGGTAGAGGTAGACCGCGCCGGGCGGCAAGCCGTTCGTCCGTCCGCCCGTATGATCATTGACGGCGAAATCCTTCGAGAACCACACGGTGTCGACCGCCTGCGAGACGATCTGGAAATTGAGCTGGCGCCGGTTCGTCTCGCGCGGGTCGCCTTCGATCTTGTATAGTGTGATCGACGCGGGATTGCTGAACGGCAGATGCACGGTCATCGGCGTGCAGCCGTCGCCGAAGTCCTGCCAGTCATGCACGCCATCGAGCTTCTTGTTGACGGCCAGGACGCTGAACGTCGCGCCCTTGCGGAAGGCATAGATGGACGACAGCGCCATGTTGGTGTAGATGACCGGCTTCGAGTTGTTCGTGGTGACGAGGTCGTACGTCGGCACGCTGTGCGCGGCAGGCACGAGCATGCTGTGGCCGGGCACCGTGTTGTTGCACAGCATCAGCACGAGCCACGACGGGTGCGGCCGGTAGTCCGTGTAGACAGCAGTGTGCGAGCACCAGAGCCCCTGGTCCTGGCCAAAGGTGAAGTAGTCCTGCTCGCGGATGCCGCCGTACGAGCCATAGAGCCAGAAGTCGAGCGTGCCGATGCCCGCGGCGAGTGTACGGCCGTAGTTGCGCGAGACTTCCTGTTCCTGCGCGGTGAGCGACACGCCGTTCAGCCCGTTCATCAGGTAACTCGGCCCGCCCTCGTACATCAGCACGTCGAACGGCAGGCCCATCGACGCCATCTGCCGGCGCAGCACGCCGATGCGGTCTATGTAACCGCGGCCGGAGAACTCGTTGAAGACCATCCACATCTGCACGCCCTGGTCCGTCCAGATCGTGCCGCCGATCTGGCCGCCCTGGCCGGCCTCCCAGCCACCGAGATAGGTCGTCAGCCCTATGTACGTCGCCTGGGGGCATTCCTGGCGCGCGGCGCCCGTGAAGCCGTTCGTCGTCAGCCCGGCCGCCCAGCCACCGAGCGAAATCTTGATCTTGTTCGAGAAGTGGGGCGTGTTGGTCTTGACGTAGTTCCAGATGTAATCGCACCAGCGGCCATACGTGCGGCCCGATGTCTCGCTGAACCCGCCGCGGAAGCCGAAGAAGTAACCGGTGTTCCACGGCTCGTTGCCCATCTCGATGATCACTTCGCGGAATTCGTCCACCCAGGGCGTGGCAATGCCGCCGCGGTCCCTGATACGCATGTCGCCATAGGGCGTGCCGGCCGGCCCGGCGAGGTACTCGACGAGGTTGACATAATCCTCCTCGCACCAGTTGAGGTCTGCGGTGATCCACGGTTTGGTGCGCGTTTCGGGTGTCGGGCCGCTGTCATACGATGCCTGGAGCGCGTCGAAGATGTGCATCGGATCTTCGGTGCTCGCGCCATAGTTGACATCCCAGCGGCGGCAGCTCATGACGGCCGGATTCATCACATGGTCGAACGTCTCGCTCATGTAGCGAGTGCGGAGCACGCCCTTGTCCGTCGCATCGGGCGGCCCGATGTACGGCTTCCACAGCCTGTCGTAGATGTCCGAGCGAAGGTGGCACGGCCCGCGCGGGTCGCTCGGGTCGTACAGCACCGCATTGTCCGCATAGACCGTTCCCGTGCCGCGGAAGTAGAATCCGGGGCCGAAGACGCTGCTGCTTGAGTTCACCCAGCTCGTCACGAAAAAGTCGACCGACAGTTTCGTCCACGCCCCATTGACGACGCCGGTGACCGTCCTGTCAAGATACGGCCCTGCCCTGAAGCGGAGGATGTTGCTCGAGAGATTCTGGCCGTAGACCCAGCACTCCATCCGGTACGGCCTGTTGGTGAGCAACTGGCGCGTACACCACCACGTGTCGCCCGTCCAGCTTGCCTGGTAATGCCAGAAGCCGAACTCGACATTCGTCGTCGAGGACAGTTTCAGGCAACTGACGCCGGGATATCCGTTCGACAAGGCCGCGGGGACAACGCCAGGATGGGGAAGGATATCTTTCTGCACGCCGGCGCCGCTGATGTTCCAGCCCACGTCGCTCTGAAGGCCAAGCACGCGGACGCTGCGCGTCTCGACCGGCGGCGCGCCGGTCCACTGCTTCGAGAGAAACACAAGGTCGCCCTGCTTCGGCATCTCGCCGCCGGCGCCCAGGTAGACGCACTGGCGATGCTCGCCCGGCGGCGCGTACGAGCGGTACAGTGCATAGTAATCAATGTCCGCATCCGCTGTTGCATCCCAGCGCACATTGACGAATCCATTGTTCGCTTCGGCTACGACATTTGACGGCGCGGCCGGCAATGCGCCATCGCCCGCGGGCGCCGTGCGGAACGCGGTGAACGTCCTGTCATGCGTCCGCGCGGCGTTGTCCGTCACGCGCACCGTGAACTGCGTCTGCGTGCTGTTCGAGCACACGCCGTAGATGGCGCCTGCCGCGTTGATCGTCATTCCGGCCGGCAGCGCGCCGCCGATGAGCGACCATGACAGCGGCGCCGAGCCGCCCAGCGCGACAAGCTGCACCCAGGGCGAGCCGATCGAGTACACGCGCGCGACCGTCGGGTTGGCGGGGTTGACGGTCTTGATGCGCGGGCCGTGGTTCAGGCCGCTTTGCGGCGTTGCGGCCGCGGCAGGAGAGTAGGCCGACCAGTTGCCTTTCGTGTCACGCGCGCGAACCGAGTAATAGTACGTCGCGCCATTCTGGATGTATGCGTCGTCCGTTGCATCCGTGTTCGGCAGGTAGGTGTTCAACCCATTGACGCCGATCTGTTCCCAGCCCGCGGCAATGTACCCGCCGGCGGGCACGATGCCTTCGCGGACCTTGCGAATCCGCGGCGTGGACGAGAGGCCGTTGGTTTCCTCGCGATAGATGCGGTACCGCGCGCCGTCGTGGAACCCGGAGTTGAGCGTGTCGTACCAGCGCGTCGAGACATTGACGTACACGCCCGTGCTGTCCTCGCCGCTGCCGGTGGCCTCCCAGTACCGATAGTCTTCCATCGGCTCGAACCCGGGATTGGCGGTCCAGTTGTTGATCCGGTTCTGCTCGACGTATTCAGCGCCGAACCCGGGCGGGTTGGTCTGCGCAATCGTCTGGCTGATCGTGTACTCGGCGGGCCGGTTGACGTTCGCGGCATGAAGCTGCGCGGTGACGCACAGCGACACGAAACCTGCCGTTGCCAGCAGTGCTGTTCTGGGTACTTTCATAGGGTACTCGTCCACATTGTCGCGCGCAACTGCCCCTCCCGGTGCCGGGAGGAGGCCCGCGTGCATTGCGCGCCGGATCATCTCGCGGCGCGGCGGGCAGCGGCTTTGAGGCAGTTCTGGAGGAGCATGGCGATCGTCATCGGGCCGACGCCGCCGGGGACGGGCGTGATTGCGCCCGCTTTTTCCCTGACGCCGTCGTAGTCAACATCGCCGACGAGCCGGTAGCCGTTCGGCGCAGCCGGGTCGTCAACGCGGTTGATGCCCACGTCAACGACAATCGCGCCATCGCGGATCATCTCCGCGGTGACCGTGTTCGGATGGCCCGCGGAGGCGACGACAATGTCGGCCTGGCGCGTGTGATGCGCGATGTCCTTCGTGCCCGTATGGCAGATGGTCACCGTTGCATTGGCCCCCTTGCGTTTCTGCACAAGGAGATTGGCGAGCGGCTTGCCGACAATGTTCGACCTGCCGACGATGACGACGTGCTTGCCCGCGACTTCGTAGCCGTTCTCAAGCAGCAGGACGACCACGCCGTACGGCGTGCACGGGAAGAAACCGTCCGTGTCGCCGATCGAAAGCTTTCCGACGTTCACCGGATGGAAACAGTCGACGTCCTTCCCCGGCTCGACAGCCGCGATGACGGCTTCTTCGTCAATGTGCGGCGGGAGGGGGAGTTGGACGATATAGCCATCAACCTTTGGATCGTGGTTGAGCTGGTCAACGAGCGCGAGCAGCTGGGTCTGCGTCGTTTCGGCGGGCAGTTTGTAGTCGAACGATGCGATGCCGATCTCCTCGCACGCCTTTTTCTTCATGCGGATGTAGGCTTTGGACGCGGGATTTTCGCCGGCAAGGACGAAGCCGAGGCCGGGCGCGACGCCTTTGGCCTTGAGCGCGGCGACCTCTGCGGCCATGCGGTCGCGCAGGCGTTGCGCCGTGGCTTTGCCGTCTATGATTTGTGCGGGCATGTCAATTCTCCTTGACGATGGCAGGCTTCGCGGCGCGGGTGTGGCACGAGCGGCTGCCGCAGGGCCTGTTGGACGCCGGCTGCTATATTTTCTCCGCGCGGGCGGCCTGGATGTATTCGAGGCACATCTCGTCGCGGCCGATGAGGGCGAGCGTGGCGTGCATCGTGCCCATCATGCCGTCTGCAAGCGGGTCGATGATCGCGGCGTCGAGCCCGGCTTCGAGCAGCAGGGTGAAGAACGCGCGGTTCACGTGGATGCGTTTCGGAACGCCGAACGACACGTTGCTCAACCCGGCGACGCAGTGGATGTCAGGGTACTTCGCCTTGACGCGACGGATGGCGTCGAGCATGAAGAGCACCTGTTCCTGGTTGGTGGAGACGGGGCGGACGAGCGTGTCGATGTAGACGCGGTCGAGCGCGATGCCGTTCTTCTTCATGACCGCGGCGAGGCCGTCCGCGATGGCGATGCGGCGGTCGACGTCCTCGGGCATGCCCGCGTCGTCCATGGTAAGCGCGATGACGCCGGTATTGAACTTCGTGACGAGCGGGAGGGTGGTGTCGATGCGGGCCTTTTCGGCGGTGATGGAGTTGATGATCGTGCCGGGGCGGTTGCAGATGCTGAGGCCTGCTTCGAGAACGGCGGCGTGGGCCGAGTCGAACGAGAGGGGCAGCCCGGTGTTCCTGCTGACGACGTTCGTCAGCCAGATCATGTCATCAAGCTCCTTGTCCGGCGCGCCGCCGGCATTGACGTCGATGTGGGTGGCGCCGGCGGCTTCCTGCGTTTTGACTTCATTGATGACGAACTGTTCGTCGCGCGCCCACACTTTTTCGCGGATGGACTTGCGCGTCATGTTGATGCGTTCAGCAATGACCGTGATCATCAGTTCCTCGTGGTTGGTTCGCCCAGGTGATGGCAGTGATGGTGTTCGGCCCAGAAGCGGCCGAACGCGTCAGCGTATTTCTCGATCCACTCGCGCGTGGCGCGCCGGCTGCCGATGTCATAGCCGAGGCGTTCGCTTTCGAGCCATTTGTAGCGGTTGATCTCCTCGATCTGGCGGCGCAGGCGTTCGCCGAACGGCGAATCACACGACTTTGGCGTATTCATGGCAGACCGTGTTGCATGGGCGAAGCGGCTACCGGTGGATCATGTCGCGCCTGCCGTAATAGGCATCGAACTCCTGGGGCGCGTTGAACAGGTGGTCATAGAAGACCCTGCCGCCGCGCTCGCACTCCTTGCGCGAGTGCCTGCGGCAGACGTCCGGGCGGCTTTCATGGGCGGTACACCGGTTGTCCTGTCCGAGATGGCGGCAGCGGTTTGCGACGAGCAGGTACCAGTGATCGTCGCGGATGAAGACGCGTGTGCGCTCATGCGAGAGATACCAGCGGATCCGCTCGGCATCCTTGTGGCATGAAGGCGCGCTGATTTCTATGGCGAAGTCCTTGCAGCACAACGCCCCGCAGGCGATGCACAACGCGTCGCGTTCAGCAGATGAGAACCGGCGCCTGCTCATTGGGGAACGCGGATCGTCTGGCCGATGCGCAGCTTGTCGGACGTGGTGTTGTTCAGTTCCATCAGCTTCTTCGCCGTCGTGCCGTGCCGCCGGGCAATCCGGTCATACGAGTCGCCCGCCCTGACAATGTACTCACCCGGCGCAGCGGTGCTGCCTGAAGACACTGAAGAGCCTGCCGTGCCGCCGCCGGGAACAACAAGTTTCTGTCCTATGCGCAGGACGGCGGAAGGGCTGATGTTGTTGGCCGCGGCGAGGGCCGAAACGGTCGTGCCGGAACGGCGGGCGATGCGCCACAAGCTGTCGCCCGATTTGACGGTATAGGTCGACCCGCCGGAGATCGAGCCGCTGTACGTGCGGCCGCCGCCCGCGTAGCCTGCCGCGTCGGGGTAGGTGGGCGACGTCGGGTAGATGCCGGGGCGTGACGACGTGTATACTCCGCCCGGGCGCGCCAGCGCCCCAGGGTACGGCTCCATTGCCGGCATGCTTTCCGGCCCGGCAGGGAGGGCGACGGCATCGGGATTCATGAAGTCGCTTTTGACATCCGACTCGACGAGAGGGGCTTCGGTGGACATCGCGGCCATCTCGGGCATCGGCTCGTCCGCGATCGGCTGCACGGGCTTTGGTTTTGACGCGCAGGAGACGACAAGCAACGACAGGGAACACGCGAGGGGCACCAGGTAACAGTTTGTCTTCATGGCCATAGTGGATGGATGTTACGCAACCGATTTCCTCTGCATCCAGAGAGATTATACCACACTCGGGCTTTTTTGTCGAGTCGCCGGGCAAACGGACGCAAACACGACCTTATCTGCTGAACACGCTGCCCCCGTGACAGTCCTGCGCCACAATCACGGGGAAGTGATCGACCTCAAGCCGGTGGACGGCCTCGGCGCCAAGATCGGCATATGCGGCCACCGCGCATGAACGGACGTGCCCTGCGAGCAGCGCGCCGGCGCCGCCGACCGCGGCGAAGTAGACGGCGGTGTGCCGTTTGAGCGCCTCGGCGACGTCAGGCCCGCGCGCGCCCTTGCCGATCATGGCGCGCAGGCCGTGCGCAAGCAGGGGCCCGGTGAACGCATCCATCCTTCCCGCCGTGGTCGGCCCGATCGAGCCGACGACGTGGCCGGGCGGCGCGGGAGTCGGCCCGGTGTAGTACAGCGTGCATCCGTCCAGATCCATCGGCGGTTCGAGCCCGGCTGCAAGAGCGGCCACGATGCGCTTGTGCGCCGCGTCGCGCGCAGTGTAGAGCACGCCGGACAACGCCACGCGGTCGCCCGCGCGCAAGGTGCGCACCACGTCGGCCGTAAGAGGCAGGCTGAGGTGTCTTGGCGTGTGCAGAGGTGCATTCATGGAGCGTCGCGTATACTGCCCGTATTCTACCATTTGGGGAGCGCCAGGTCAAAGGAAGGCCGTTTGCCACCGTTTTTGCTATAATAGTGCCGGGGCTTATAGAGAAGCCGTGCAGGCACGCTCAGACGCGCCAGCCGGTGCGGCGAGGGAGGAGAGACTTGTGACATGGAAGACGGAACTTGAGGCATGGTATGCCGCGCACCACGACGAAGGTGTGGCGCTGCTGGCCGCACTTGTGCGCGAGAACACGGTGAACCCGCCCGGGAACGAGGCGCGGGCAGTGCGTGTGGTCCGGGAATATCTCGGCCGGTACGGGATCGAGGCGGCTGTGCACGAGGCGGCCCCAGGACGCGCCAGCCTGCTTGCCCGTGTCGGGAGCGGGAGCCCGGTGCTGTTCGTGCCGGCGCATACGGACGTCGTGCCCGCGGGCGACGGATGGGAGCACGACGCGTTCGACCCGGTGGTCCGCGACGGCTGCCTCTACGGCCGCGGGTCGGCGGACAACAAGGGGCCGCTGGTCTCGCTGCTGCTGCTTGCCGCGTTTCTGAAGAGCACAGCGCGGCCGTTCACGGGCACGCTCCTCGTGGGCGCGGTCGCGGATGAAGAGGCCGGGTCGGCCATGGGGCTGACCTACCTGCTCGAACAGGGGCTCGTCAACGCCGACTATGCCATCGTGCCGGATACGGGCGAATCGGTCTTCCGCGTGTCATGCGGCGAGAAGGGCCTGCTCCACTTCGACGTGACGTTCCATGGCACGCAGGCGCACGGGTCGTCGCCAGAGCGTGGCATGAACGCCATCTGGGCCGCGCACGACTTCCTCGGCCGCGTACGCAAGCTCTTCGGCCGCACGCACGGCTATATCCGCCAGGGCACGCACGCACTATTCACGCCGACGACGGTGAACATTGCGAAGATCAGCGCGGGCGCGGCATACAACATGATTCCCGGGCAGTGCGTGATCGGGATCGATGTACGCTATGTGCCCGGGCAGACCAGGGGCGGAATCCTCGAGCTGTTCGAGCGGGCCGCGGCGGAGACGCATGCGGCCGGCCTGTGCACCCGGTATGACATCCGGGTGGACACGCACATGGAGCCGTTTGTGGTGGAGCGCGAGAGCGAGCTGATACGCGCCGTCGCCGCCGCGGTGAAGGCGGTGACGCGCAGGCGCATCACCTGCTTCGGCTTGAGTGGCACGACGGTCTGCAAGCAGCTCGTCTCGCGCGGCATACCGGCGATCGGCTTCTCGCAGGATTCGCTCGGGCAGGCGCACATGGCGAACGAGCACCTCCGCTTGAGCGAGATACCGCTGTTCGGCGCCGCGCTCGGCATGGCATTCCTTGCGCTTGGAGGGAACCGGTGATGCACACCGACGAAAGGAACGGGGACGGAACGGCGCGAAGCGTCAACCAGCAGGTCTCCGCCCGGTTGCTCGCGCTGGTCGTCGGCGCGCGGCGGGCGCTGACGCCGCTGGTCTTCACCGCCGTGCTGACACTCGTCTGCGTCATCGCGTTCGAGTACTTCAGGTCCGTGATGATGCCGGAAGTGCCCCCCCGCGCGGCGCACACGATCACCGCCCTCTTCGCCAGCGCCGTCGCCGGCATCGCGGCGTATCTTGCCTTGCGGACGCAGCAGGCGCTGATCAGCTACGTTGCCCGCCGGCTTGACGAGAACGAGTCTCACAGCCGCGAGCTCACCGAGTACCGCGACCGCCTCGAAGTGGTTGTGGCCGAGCGCACGGCCGCGCTCATCACCAGCAACGAGAAGCTCCGGCGCGAAATCGAGGAGCATGAACGCGCCGAACGCGAAGTGCGCAACCACGCCGAACGCACCGTGCGCTACCAGGGCGTCCTGCTCAACCTCTCGAAACAGGACTTCTCGAACACGCCGGGCGCCATCGCCGCCATCCTCGAAGCCTCCGCGCGCACGCTGGACGTCGGCCGTGTCGGCGTCTGGTTCTTCGACGACGCGCGCGCACACCTGGTCTGCAGTGATCTCTACCACGCGAGCACGGCCACGCACACCAGCGGCGAGAAGATCGCGGTCGCGTCAAATCCCGCCTACTTCCGCTCGCTCGAAGACAGCCGCGTCATCACCGCGGGCGACGCGCGGTCGGACGAACGCACACGCGAGCTCGCAGCCTACCTCGGCCCATTCGGCATCACGTCCCTCCTCGCGGTGACCCTGCGGGTGCATGGCAGGATCGCGGGCACACTGTGCCACGAACATACCGGCCCGCCGCGCGTGTGGACGCCCGAGGAGCAGGATTTCGCCGGTTCGATCGCCGATCTCGTCTCGCTCGCCCTCGCGTTCGCCGAACGCGCGCGCGCCGAGGAGGCACTGAGGGAAAGCGAACGGCGGCTCAGCCTCGCCCAGGACTTCGGCGCCGTGGGCTCATGGGACTGGAACATCCGGACGGGCGAAGGGCTCTGGTCGGAAACCACCTACCAAATCTTCGGAGTGCGGCCCGAGGACTTCGCCGGCAAGGTCAGCAACTTCTACCAGTTCGTCCACCCGGACGACCAGCCCGTGGTCCGCCAGGCCATGAAGTCCTGCCTCGATTCAGGCGCTGAGTACGACATCGAACACCGGATCGTCCGCCCGGACGGCTCCGTGCGCTGGGTCGCCGAACGAGGCAATGTCCTGCGCGATGACAACGGCGCCCCCGTGCGCATGCTCGGCATCGTCCGCGATATCACCGAACGCAGGCAGATCGAGGAGGACCTCGCCGCGGAAAAGGAGCGCCTGACCGTCACGCTTCGCAGCATCGGCGACGGCGTCATCACCGCCGACATCAGCGGCACCGTCGTCCTGATCAACAAAATGGCTGAAAACCTGACAGGCTGGACGCAGGGCGGCGCATGCGGCAAGCCCCTGCGCCGCGTGTTCCGCATCCTTGACGAGCAGTCGCGCCTGCCTGTCGAGGATATCCTCTCCCGGACAATCGAGGAGGGCGGCGGCGTCACCATCCACCGCGAGTCGATCCTCGTCGCCCATGACGGCTCGGAACGGCTCATCGCGAACAGCGGCGCGCCGATCAGGGATGGCGACAACAACATCATCGGCATCGTCGTCGTCTTCCGCGACATCACCCGCCAGCGCCAGCTCGAACAGGAAGTCCTCGAAGTACAGAAGCTCGAATCAATCGGCCTCCTCGCCGGCGGAATCGCCCACGACTTCAACAACATCCTCACCGCCGTCCTCGGCAATCTCTCCGAGGCGCGGCTCAACATGCCCCATGGCGCTCCCTATGCAGACCGCCTGGGCGACGCGGAGGCCGCGGCGCTCAGAGCTCGCGACCTCACCCAGCAGCTCCTCACGTTCTCCAAGGGCGGCGCCCCGGTCAAGCAGACCGCGTCCGTCGCCGACCTGCTCACCGAGACCGCCAAGTTCATCCTCAGCGGCTCGAACGTCAAGTGCGAGTTCTCGATTCCGCCGGACACATGGCCCGTCGAGTGCGACACCGGCCAGATCAGCCAGGTCATCCAGAACCTCCTGATCAACGCCGAGGAAGCCATGCCCGGCGGCGGCGTCATCCGCGTGGCCGTCACCAACACCGTGGTGAAACGGACGACCGATGCCGCGCTCGCCCCGGGCCGCTACGTTGCCATCAGAATCGCCGACGAGGGAATCGGCATACCCTCCGAACACCTCCAGCGCATCTTCGACCCGTATTTCACCACCAAACAGCGCGGCAGCGGCCTCGGCCTCGCTGTCGCCTTCGCCGTCGTCAGAAGACATGGCGGCCACATCAGCGTCGAGTCAAGCCTCAGCGTCGGCACGACGTTCCTTATCCACCTCCCCGCGTCCGATGCAGCCTCCGCGCGCACGCGCCCGGAAACCAAGCGCATCGCCGCAGGCTCAGGCCGCATCCTCATCATGGACGACGAGGACGCAATCAGGGATTTCGTGGCGCGCGCACTCGAGAAATTCGGCTATTCGGTCGATGCGGCGGCAGAGGGCAGGGAGGCGCTCGAACGGTATGTCGCCGCACGGAATGCCGGAGACCCGTACCGCGCCGTCATCCTCGACCTCACGGTGCCCGGCGGCATGGGCGGCAAGGAGCTGATCAGGCTCCTTCACGAAGTCGATCCCGCCGTCCGCGCCATCGTCTCAAGCGGCTACTCGACCGACCCGATCATCGCGGAATTCATCTCATACGGCTTCTGCGGCTTCATCGTCAAGCCGTACCGGATCGAGGAGCTTGTCTCGGCTGTGCACGACGCGGTCTCGGGCGCACAGGCGCGCGGTCCGCAGTGAGGGAGCGCTTGCCGCGCCCCGGGCGTTGGATGGAATGATGGAATGATGGAATGATGGAATGATGGAATGATGGAATGATGCGCAGCAACGCT
>JAAYZF010000004.1 GCA_012514975.1 bacterium | reverse complement strand
CCCAAAAGACTTTCACGACCTCGCAAGTTCTGCGAATATCCGAGCCACGCTCAGCCGCTTGGTTAATGACGGCAAGCTTCGCCGCCTTATGCGCGGCGTTTACGAATACCCGGAGTTCAGAAAATTCATGAATGCTCCGGCCAGTCCCAAGCCCCTCCAGACACCTGACTCGCTCATGCGCTGGATGGGGGCGCGCCTGTCTCGGGCATTCAGTCACTGGGGGGATAGGCTTCCAGCCTGTCATTCAAATGTACAGGCAGGATGCCTGTACTCCCAGTGTTGGCCGCGGTGCAAGGCGCTAACAGGCAGACTATGCCTCCTCATGGGGACATTCCCTCAGCCTGCGTGATTGCGAGCAGCAGGACAAGCATGTTGTAGCTGCCGTGCAGGATCATGGCTGTGATGAAATAGGGCGCGGCAAGCGAGACGTCCGGGCGCGTGAGGGTCGCGCGGGAGATGAGCCAGATGCGGCGCAGGCCCATTCCCGCGATCAATGAGCAGCCGACATGCAGGGCGACGCAGACCGTCCAGCGCCAAAGGACGAGCGCGGCATCCGGCTGTCGCAACAGGATTTTCAGGTAAAGCAGATTTTCGATGCCAGCGAAAATGGCACCTGAAACTGCGCAGACGAACACGAGCTGCGTGCTGGAAAGAAAACGGTAAGGCCATCGTTCCAGCACGATCAGCGGTGCTGCGGCCTTGCCGAGTTCTTCGATCAAGGGGGCCATAATAACGGCCGCGATCGCGATGTGGGCGGCTGATGTTTTGAGGAGAGCGGCCAGAACTGCGAACGGCCCGGCCGCTAAGGCAAGCGCAGCCACAACAAGCCAGGATACGCAAGGCGTGGCCTGTTGCCACCGCTCGCTCAGCATGTCAGCATAGGTCAGCGTGCCGACAGCAGGATGAGAGCTTGGCATGCGCCCCGGTTCGCTCCAAACTTCATGCAGCACGGCATCGACAGGTCGGGCGGGCGCGCGCAAAGCCGGTTCGTCGAACACGCTGTCTGTGCCGTGGGACATGACACAGTCACGTGCGCTTGTACGCCGTTCCGAAGGCCAGGCAGGTGGCCATGGGTGCGGCCTTGTTTTGCGGTCTCACAGCGTTGCCGCCGATATCGGTGCTGATGTGCCGCACGTTGCAGACGGCATCATAGCCTTGGCGCCGATATCGGTGCTGATGTGCCGCACGTTGCAGACGGCATCATAGCCTTGGCGCCGCGCCTCTGCCAGCATGCGCAGCGTGGCTTCTCTGCGAGCACGCTGGTAGAGACGGCCAAAATTCTTGGCCTCCCCGCCAAAAAGGTTGCGCAGGCCGGATGCCCAGCTCTTGAAGGCGTCGCTTGCGATGACAACCTCGCCGCAGACCAGCACCGGGACAGGCTGGGCGGCCGGGGCTGTCGGCTGCCGCAACGAGGTGACCTGAACGTCTTTGAAGAGCGCCTCGCGCTGGCCAAGGCTGCCAAGATGCCGGTTCTCGGAAACTTTGCCCGCGATGAGCCCGATCACGATCACGACGACAGCGATAAGTAAAGCGTCCATAAGGGAGATCTCCGTCAGACTTGTTTCGGAGAGACCGTCACGGCGGTACCGTATGCCATCAGTTCGGCGGCGCCCGCCGTGATGGCGCTGGTGGTGAACCGGACGTTGACGACAGCGTTCGCGCCGAGTTCCTGCGCCTGTTGGAGCATGCGGGAGAGTGCCTCGCGCCGAGATTCTGTGAGCAGTTCAGTGTAGCCCTTGAGTTCGCCGCCGATCATGTTTTTGAAGCTGGCCGCGATGTCGCGCCCCATGTGCTTGGCCCGGACAGTGTTGCCTTGAACCATCCCTTTGACCTCGACGATCTCATATCCGTTGACGTATTCAGTGTTTACGACGATCATGTTCATCTCCTCTTTTAAGAATCCATTTTCGCGCATGATACGCGAAGGCTTAAGGTGCCGTCCATCCTATTTTTGATCATGCGTATCTTGGGATCTTGGTGCAGGGCTTGTTGACGGGCGGAAGATGACGTGCCATAGTCTTGCCGTGCGGGGATATCTGCGTGCAGGGGAGCGAGTTGGGAACGCTCCTTGGGAAGGATCTGTTATGGCATGGATGGATGCAGAGTTTTGTGAGTCGCGCTGTCCGGTGTGCACACGCGCACGCCGAGGGAACCGGCTGG
>JAAYZF010000042.1 GCA_012514975.1 bacterium | reverse complement strand
GGATCGGCGTCTACACATATTGGCCGCCGTTTGTCAAGCGGCGACAATCCGCCGACAGGTTGGTATGCTGTTACGCATGCCAGCCAACAATACTCAGGCTGTGTGTTCGCTCTCACTGCGCCGATCGCGTTGGGCTTTCACGCCGATGGTTCGCCGGACGGTCTGACGACCGGCTCCATACACATATCTTGGCTGCGCCGTTCCATGACGGCGGTGCCGGGCGCTTTGCCGGCACGGCGCCAGAAAATAATCTGTACCCGCCCGCGTGCGTACATTTGAAGGGGTAGGCGACACGCATGCCGCCGCCAGTAGTCGTGGGCATGCGCGGGCGGACCGATCGTCACTGTAAAGAGCGGTGGGAACCGGGAAGCGGCGCAATCATTCGTGCGATCTCACCGCCTGACGCGGTTGATCAGTAGACGCTGTGCGCTCGCTGGCATACCCGGTTCCCAGGAATTTCCCGATATCAAACGCTTCGCGGCGTTTCCACATGTAATAGACTGCCACCGCCCACTTGTGCGTCAGGACACGGTGTGCGGTGCGTTTGCCTTTGCGATGGACAAGCCGACGGTACCAGGCCGCGATCTGCGGCTGGTGTTTGACCGACTGTGTCGCCAGCATGTTCATGGCACGGCACAGGTACGGGTTGCCCCGGTACCGGTCGCCGGGTCCGAGCCGCTTGCCGCCTGATTCGCACTGCGCGTTGACGACCCGGCAGTACGAGGAGAACTGGTTGGGCGACCGAAACCGTCGGATGTCAACGATCTCGTAGAACAGCGACAGTGTCAACGCCGGACCGATGCCTCTGGTGCTCAGGAACAGATCGTAGAGTGCCTGATCGTGAATCGCTGCGCGTTGTATCACCCAGGCATCCAGCTCTTCGATCAGCTCCTCGAGCCCTGCCTGCAGTCGCGTGTCGATGTCGATCAACTTGTCCACATCTTCGATCACCTGCCGGGGATAGCCGGCCGCGGCGAGCGAATCCTCAGCCAGCAGATACTGATCCGCCACGCAGCCGCTGTGCAGCACGTGCTGCGTGTGCGCCTCCACCAGCCGCAGCCGTTTGCGCAGCACATCGCGCGTGCTGCGCCATGGCGCCGGGCAGGCATACACGCGGGGAAACGTCCCCATCCGCACCATCCCGCTCATACCCGCCGCATCCTTGGGATCGGATTTGTGCTTGCCCGGCCGCTGCGCGTGGATGTCGCGTGCATGCCCCAACTGGCACGGCGTCTTGTGTGCCTGCAGGTGATCGACCACCCAGTACCAGTTGTACGTGCTCTCCAGTCCCACCGTCACATCGTTCCCGAAACGTTGCAGCGCCGCGGTCAGCCGCTTGCGTTTGTGTTCCGTGATCGTTTCTTGGTATACTGTGTTGCCGGCCGCATCGATCACATGCAGCCGCAACGAGTTCTTGTGCAGGTCTATCCCTGCGCTGTACGTGGTGACAGGTTCCGAACGAGTGTTCATGGTCTGCTCCTTAAGTTGGGTTATGCAACGCTTACCTTAAGAGCATACCAACCTGTCACCATTTTCGCATCTTTTGGCGCTTCTCCGCCTTCTGCCATGCGCGTGGCATGCAGCCGAGCCCTTCAGCGCTCGGCGCACTGCCGCGCGTGTGGCAGCTTCAACGGCGGCCAATCATTATCATTGGCGCGCATGCGGGTGTCGACGCGTGATCGGCGGCTGCATGCGTCCCACACGGGCTGCCAACAGGTGTAGACGCGGACCATGCCGTTCGGTCCGCGGTCGTTAACGGCCGCCGATCCCACACTTCGGGATCGGCGTCTACATTGGCGCGCAAATCGGTGCGGACTCGGGATTGGCTATCATGTCTCCCGCGTATACAGCCACCAGCGCGCGCCCGGCCTCTTGCCGCGCTGGGGCTGCCTGAGGAAATAGACCACCCACTCGCCTCCATCCTTCATCCGCAGCCTGTACCAGTGTTTGCGCAGGTAGATTTCATCGCTGCCGTGCGAACAGGGCGATGACTCCTTCCATTGCTCGAGCATGGCGACTGCAACATGCGTCTCGCCGCGCCACTCGAATGACGAAGGAACAACCGGCGCGCCCGCCTGGGCAGGAACCAGCGGCTGCGCGTCGATGCGCGGCCTGATCTGCTCGCTGACAAGGTCCGGGATCATCTCTCCAATCGCGGCAGGGATGCCGCCCGCGCAATCGCGGCAGAGATGCCGCTCGCGCAATCGCGGCAGGGATGCCGCTCCTACATTGTGAAGCGCCGCGCGAGGATCAACGCACATGCGCACAGCGCCGCGGCCGGTTCGGGCAGGACAGCCAGCAGAAACTGGCGCGAGACGCTTGCGCCCAGCGCATCGGTTACACACGCGGTGAAATTGTTGGTTCCCTCGCCGAAGGGTGTGCCCGCGATCATGCCGTCTTCCGCGAGATCGAGCCCGGGCGGCAGGGCGCCGTCGGCAATGTCCCACGCATACGGTTCCGCCCCGCCGCCCGCGGCGAGCGCTGCCGCGTAGGCTACGCCGGCGGTTGCGGGCGGCAGAGTGACAGTGGATATTGCGAGGGAGCTGATGAAGAACCTGGCAGTGACGGCCGGGCTGTCCTCCATTGCCTCCCTGAACGCGCGCGCGGTGAACATCGTGTTCGCCGCTACATCCACGGGTCCCTGATACGCGCTGCCCGTGTTCGTTGTAGGCGTCGTCCCGTCGGTCGTGTAGCGGATCGCCGCCCCGGCTGTCGCGGTGGACATGGTGACGACGAGCGCCGAGGGATACGTGCCGGGCGCGGGCGCGAACGTGGGCGACTCGACTGACTCGAGCCTGTAGACAAGCACCTTGGCGAACCTGTTGGTGACGCTGGCGCCGACCAGGCGGACCCCGTGCACGCCTTTGGTCAGCATGATCCTGTGCACGGAGCCCGAGACTGCCGATGCGTCGCCCGAGGCGAGCCGCACGCCATCGACGTCGAGCGCGAACGCGCCGCTGCGCACATGGGGCTCGACGGCATAG
Source organism: bacterium (assembly GCA_012514975.1). Lineage (GTDB taxonomy): Bacteria > Auribacterota > UBA3054 > UBA3054 > JAAYZF01 > JAAYZF01. The sequence goes on along the minus strand of JAAYZF010000042.1, from coordinate 2,998 downwards.
CTGCCCGAGGCGGGGCAGAGGATCGTCCAGCTTGCCCAAATGCCGGCAGGGGTGAGCAGGCCGTCAAGCCCCGGGCCGTTCCATGCCCAGCGCACGACGCCTGATGGCAGGAGCGTTGCGGGCACGGGAATCCCGTTGGTATCCTCGGCGCGCAGCCTGCCGCTCAGGTCCATGAGGCTTTGCTCGAGCGGGTACTCCATCGAATGCGCCGCATCGTACTCGGGGAAGTAGGAGTACACGCCCCATACATTCAGATGGCCGCCCGACTCGGTAAAGATGTCCATTGCCTGGTTGTTGATCGATCGCGCGCGCCGGTCGGCGAACTTCGCATAGGTCTGGATCGGCTGCGCCCAGAAATCCCCGCCGAGCGACCAGCCGGCCTCGTAGGCGATGACTTCGAGGCCGAATGCCTTGGCGTACCGCGCCTGGTTGTTCAGTTGATTCGCGTAGTTCGCCTGCGCCACCTGGCCGTACGCCGATCCTGCGCCGAAGCCGCTCTCCATGATCGCGTCAACGCTCGAGATGCTGAACGTATCGAAGATGGTGTAATTCGTCGAGGCCGTCCTGCCGGCGAAGCGCACGGTGTGCTGCCCGGCGTTCGTGATGCGAAAAACGGCGCTGCCCCAGAATTCCTCGAAGTTGTCCGTGCGCCTGTTCCAGCCGCCGAGAGAGCTGCCGCCCGAGCCGACGCGCATGTCCGCCTGGCCATACGGGCTCACCAGCATCGAGTCGACATAGATGTCGAACGCGGCATAGCCGGGCCAGTACCCGCCGGCGCCCGCGGCCATGAAGGCGATGGCGAAGTCGCCCGTCTGCGCGAAGTGGACGGCGCTGCTGAACGAGCCGGTGCCGATGATGAACGCCGCCTGATCGTCGAACGCGGGATTGCGGTACGGCGTGAACGTCACTGCCGGGCTCGTACTGTACTTGAAGCTCACGGGGCCGAAGCACAGGCCCGCGCCCGGCGTCTCAGTGATCGTCCATGCAGACGGATTCGCCGGCGTGCCGTTGAAGTTCACTGCCGCGCCGCCGAGCACGGTGATCTCGTCGCACGCGGCGACGATCGTGTTCGTCCAGTAGAATTTGTCGCCCGAGGGAAATTCCTCCGAGACAATGTAATACTCGGTGTCCGCATCGAGCGCGACAGGCGCCGGCAGCCGCGCGTACCTGAACATGTCGGGCCTCCTGGCGACGAAATCCTGGCTGGCAATGGGCCGCGCGACCGCCACGGGCATCTTGTCGCTCGCGCGGACCACCTGGACGGTATGGCCCTGCGTGCAGGCTGACGGGAGCCAGCGGCCGAGCTCATAGAGGTGGATCGGCGTGGCGCCTGTGCGGAATTTCATGCCCATGCCGTTGTGCGTTGCCGCAGTGCGTGACACGCCGAGCTGCTGCATCGAGACGGCCGCCGAGGCGTTGCGGTACAGGCCCGCGTTGCCGCTGAAGCTCCAGAACCCGCCGGTCGGGCCCGCCTGGGCCGCTCCGTCGGCAATGCGCGGCACGGAGAACGAGGGGTCGGGGAACACGATATTCGTCTGCGTGCCCCAGTTGTTGCCGACGCCGTAGTAGGTTGCGCCGCCGCTGCCGTAGAGATAGTAGTGTGCAGGACGGGGGTTCGTGACGAAGTTCCCCGCGCCGTTGTTGAAGTACTCCTCCATTATCTGGAACGTGCGGCGTGCGGTCTCCTGCGCGTTGTCATACTGGTACTCGAGCAGCGGGCGGATGCGGCGGTGCATGGCGGCGTCGCCGAACACGGCGCGGAATGCGTCGCTTGCCCGCACGGTGCGCACGGCGAGCCAGCGGCGCACGAGGTAGATGCCCTTGCCCTTGTACCCGTCATACGAGATCATCACCCCGTCGGGCGTGTTGTTCTGCGCCTCCCAGTACGACTGGTCCTGGGCATACTGCGTCGAGCCGAACCCCCAGTTCCAGATTTCGTTGCCCACCTCGAGATAGAGGCGCAGGTTGGGGTTGAGCGGGGGATAGGACGGATTGGACTGATAGGACGAATAGGGCTCGTTGCCGTCGGAGCCGTACTTGCAGAGCAGGGCGAGCTTGGTGAAATACTCGTTGTCGGCCTGCACGGGCGTCGTGATGTACAGGTCTTTGCCCGCCTCGTTGGCGAGCATGATGAGGTATTCCCAGCACTCGCCCGCGTTGGTGCTGTTCACACTTGTCGAGAATTTCATGTGCGCGGGCTTCGTGCGGCTCGCCCAGTTGCCGTAGGCGGGCTGGACGTTTGCCACTTCGAGCCAGCGAAGGCAGGTGTACACGGACATGGCATTGCGGAACGGCGCGTACGACACCGCGTCCGCCTCGTGCGGCACATCTGTCCCCGGCACGAGCGGGCGCATGAATCTGACGTTGGTCACCCCGGTGTTCGTAACGGTCGAGCCGTCGCGGCTCGAATCGAAGAACCTGACGGTGGAGGACGAACTCGAGTTCCGTCTCATAAGCGCGGACGTGACATTGCTCGCCGGGTCGTACCCGATGCCGGACGGGAGGGTGTTGACGTACTGGCTGCCGTCGACGGTGAACGTGGTGCTGTTGTCCGTGACGACGCGCGCCTTGCCGTTGAACTGGAAGCGGTAGGTGCCCGAGGCGAAGTCCATGCCCTCGGCGATGAAGATGCCGGCGTCCCTGCCCGGCCAGCCGTTCTCGTCGAAGCTGCCTCCCGACGTCCAGCGCGCGACTTTCGTGATGTCGGCGAAGCAGATCTTCACGTACGACGCGGCGTTCAGGCCGTGAAACGTTACCGGATCAATGACCTCCTCGGGCGTGCTCGGGCTTGACCAGAGAAGGATGGCGCACGCGTTGCCGCCGTTCTGCACGTACGAAATGCGGATGTCATGGGGAACACCGGCGGTGAGCGCCAGCGTTCCCGTAATGCCGTTCGTGTTCGCCGCAGGCGAGGAAAGCACGGTCGTCCATGCGGCGCTGTTGGTCGGCTTGACTTCGAGTGTGAAGGCGTCGTCGGCGATGGCTCTGAACGTGTACG
>JAAYZF010000484.1 GCA_012514975.1 bacterium | reverse complement strand
GGTTCACGGGCAGCATCTCGCCCGGCGTCGACAGCATCGGCGTCCTTGCGTTCGATGAACAGGTTGGTGTGACCGAGCTGGGCCTGGCGGGCGACCGGCTGCGGCTGAACATCGATCTCGCCGGCTCGGGCGGCGTGCCGGGAGTGAACTGCGACCAGATCATCCTCTCCAACCTGGACACTTCGCTTTCGCTCGACACCATCGATCTGAATCTTGGCGGCACGCTCAGCGGCACGGCGACGAACTGGTTCCTCACGGCGCACAGCAACCTGGTGAACGGCACGACGTTCAACAGCGTCACCATGGAAGGCGCACTTTCAGCGCAGCTTGTGTACGACTATGCGAACAGCCGCGTCGGTGTCGTCCCCGGCATGTCGACCAACGCGCTCATTCTGTCGACAAAGACGGTGGACGTGCCCGAGGGCTCGACGGCGATGTTCGATGTGAAGCTGACCTACCCGCCGTCGGGCGTGCTCACGGTCTCGACCGCCAGAATCGCCGGCGACACGGACTTGTGCGTGAGCAGCGGGGCGGCGCTCGTATTCAACGCGGGCAACTACAGCTCGTGGCAGAGCGTGACGCTCGGCGCGGACGAGGATGGCGACGTGGACAACGGCGGCGCCACGTTCAGATGCAGCGCGCCCAACACCGATCCCGACGACGTCACGGCCACCGAGCAGGACAACGACACCGAGGTCACCGTCTCGTTCCAGCAGAGCGTCTCGCCGGATGCAGGCTACGCGGGAGCGCAGGACACGTATCTGCGCTCGGAATCGTACTCGAACTCGAACTACGGCACGGCCACCACCCTGTCCATCCGCGGCGGGTACAACGCGCTGGTCAAGTGGGATGTGAGCGCCATCCCCACGGGCGCCGTCGTGCAGTCCGCGTCCGTGCAGTTCAGAGTGACCACATCAGCCAGCGGCGCCATGGCGGATATCTACGAGTCGAAGCGCGCGTGGACGGAGACCGGCGCGACGTGGGCGCGGTGGAACACGGCGATAGGAGGCACGTACTGGCAGTTGCAGGGCGGCACGGGTGAGCTGGACAAGGGAAGCGTCGTGTTCGCCTCGTTCAGCATGGCGAGCAAAACAACGGTTTCAGATGAGCTGGGCAGCGAAGGCGTTGCGTGCGTGCAGAACTGGGTAAGCAATCCGGCGACGAATTCCGGATTGATCATCCTGCGGCAGAACGGGGCAACGACCACGGCCGCGGTCGCCTCGCGCAACAACAGCACAGCGGCCAACCGGCCGAAACTGACGGTGACGTACATCATCGGCCCTGGCGGCGCGCCGCCGCAAGGCATGCCGCCCACGGGCGGGGAGCGGACACCCGTTGCGCCGTCCTCCCGCGACAGCGCGCATGCCCAAGCGCCCAATGCGTTCTTCGTCGGCAAAGCCGTCGCGGCGTCGAACCGGTTCGTGGTTGTCGGCGGGATGAACGCTGCATCGCTGCCGTCGGCGGAACGGCTTGAGGTGAACGTGGCGGCTGGAAACGCCCAACAGACCATCGTGCTCGATCGATTGCCCGGCACAGCGGGAACGGTGTACCACTACCGCCGCGCGCTGGCCGAGAGGGGGATGGTGAAAGCGATGCGCATCGACTACAGCGAAGGCAAGTGGCTGCTGCGCGGCGAGCTCGATGTGTGCGTCCTTGCGTGTGGCACGAACGTATCACCGTGGGCGTGGAGGGACGGACGATGGAGATACCTCTGTTCTAGGTGGCTCTTCTCACTGCAGCGTTTGCTCTCCCGAGAACAAGGAGAACATAACTACGGATGCAGCGGATGACGTGGATCGTCCGCAGACTGCGCCAGTCGCGACCTGCAATTCAGTGCAGAGGATCAGCTTCCCCGGTGACCGGCAGCGAATCCATCAACGGCGGCGGCATTCGCTTGGTGCCAACCCCGTGTAGCGGTGGAACGCGCGCGAGAAGCAGCAAGAGTCTTCGTAGCCAAGTTTCGAAGAGATTTCGTGGATTTTCATTCCTGAGTACAGAAGCCACTCCACCGCCGTGCACAGCTTGCGGCGAGTGAGCCACTCGTGCGTGCGCGTGCCAAGATGTCTGTTGAACAGTCGATTAAGGTGTTCAACGGAACAGCCGGCCGCGCGGGCGAGCTGTGAAACGGACGGATTGGGAGTTTCGCCGCGCAGCGCCCACCGAAGCGCCCGGGAAACCGGCAGAGGGAGCTCTGCGCCGTCCTTTTCGTGAGCGACCGACTCGGACACGAGCAGCAGAAGGTTGTACGTCAGCGCCGAGGCGCGTTCGTGCGTGCCGGCATCGTCGGTTTGAGTCATGGCGCACAGATTCTCAAACACCTCGCGAATCCGCGCAACCCGCGCACGGCTGGGGCGCACATGTGACAGGGCCATCAGCCCAAGAGTACTCAGCGCATCGCGATTCGCCTGTGTTGTCCAATGCACCATCGCGAACATCTTCCGGAAAACCTCCACCGAGGTCGAGCAGTACCGGTGATGCTCGCTCGGATGAAGGATGAACACGTCGCCCGGCTGCAACTCATACCGTCGCTGGCGCACACGCAACTCGCCTCTGCCTTCTGTCACGAACTCGACGGCAAACGAGTCGGAGCGGTGGCGCTCAACACTGTGGCCGCGCAACCAGGCTGATGTGCCGCATGTGGCCAGATCCACCGGCCATCGCGTGTTCTGTCTGAAGCGGCAACCGACAGTGTCAGCTTCGAACGACGCCACCTCCGCGCCACTTCCCTGCCCCGAGCGGATCCGCGTTCCGCGCATGCCCAGAAACCAGCATGGGTCAGGGTGCAGCACGGTGTCGTCAAACGTGGCCTCTTCGTGGTTTTTCCACGTTGCGTCGCGTGGCATAGCCGCCTCCTTTTTTGCTGATTACACCTTAATTATACCACATGTTGTTCTCGTGACAAATACGCATGTCAATTTCAGTCAATGATATTCGTCCCTTTCTTGAGTTTCAGGGCGAAGTATGTCACTTTCAGTCATTGCTTTCCGCGGGTTCCTGCGGTACACTATTTGCTGAGCCCTGACGATCGCCGGTTGGCGGTGCAATCCTCAAGAAACCCGCGTGCGCCGCACGGCGCGCGCACAACACGAAAAGGAGAACCCATGAAACATCCAGTCGCAGTACACGCGATGATCTGTCTGATCGCCGCAGGCGCCTGGGCGGCAACGTACACCATGAATCCCGTCACGGTGGACACGTTCTGGGACGACAGCGCCCTGTGGGACATCGGCGGCTACCCGAACGCCTCCGGCGCAGAAGTCATCATCAGCAATAACAACGTGGGCGGCGCAACCGGCGCGCGCAATCTGCGCATCAACGTGCCCTGCACAGTCGGTGTTGTCCGCTGCGTGGGCCAGACCAATCTCAACGTGCGCCCGGTGCTGGCCAACTGGGCACAGACTCTGTACTTCGACAACCCGAGCGGCACTGCGCTGGTCGAAACCAAGGCTACCACCGTTGCTTACGCGCTGGAGCTGAATTCCGCAATACACCTGCTTAGCGATCTGGAAGTGAGGATCGTCAGCCAGAGCACGATCAACGTGTACTGCGATGTCAGCGGCGCCGGCGACATGTATCTCTATGGCACCGCCGCTCCCGGATACATGCGGCTGTCGACCTCTTCGCCCTGGAACAACTTCAGCGGCGGAGTGTACGTGTATAACGGCGCCGATTTTCCACAGACTGCGGCAAACACGTTTCTGATGACCAATTCCGTCGTCACGCTGGGCGCGAACGGGTTGCTCCGTATCATGGCAGGCTCAAAGCAGATCGGCAAACGCCTGGTTGCGCTAAACAACACGCAGATCTACTCGTACTACAACTACCAGTACTGGCTCACCAACATGGCGCTCGAAATCCACGGCAATCTCAACCTCCGTGCGGACGGCGCCGCCAACAGCGGCCGCTATGTGTACTACCACGGAGATGTTTCCGGCACGGGCATGATCACCTGTTCCACCGGCGCCGGATTCACCAACCGGTTCGTGGGCAGCGTGTCGCCAGGGCTGAACGCCGGCGCCATCACGTTCGCCGCCGGCTCGAACGCCAAGCTCCTGTTCGGCCAGGCAGGCAGCCCGCTGCTGCTGAACATCGAGGATGGAGACCAGGTCGCCGTCTCCAACATCGCCTACGCGGTCAACCTCGCCGATTTCGACGTGAAGTTCCTGACGACCACGGCTGTCGGGACGACCAACTGGTTCCTGTACTCGAGCGCCGGGTTCACCGGCGGCGCGTTCACCAACAGCCCCGATTTCGGCGTGTTCTCAGGCTACTGTGTGAGCAATGTGCCCGGGATGGAGAACTACATCGGCGTGGTCGTGGTACCGGAGCCGGCGCTGCTGCTCATGAGCCTGTGCGGCGCGCTTGCGGTCAGATTCCGCCGCTAGGAGCTGGGGCGTGTCCCTGGTCTGGGCGGAGAGAAGCACTCCCGTGCTTCATCCCGCCTTGTCGTATTCAGTGATCTGATGCACCGCGTGATATCCGCGGTCATGGAACCGTCTGCTTGTGCACACGGAACCGCGGCGGCTGTTAGGAGAGGAACCACAACCATCACACACGGGGGAGAGAATGTATCCGATCACCACGTTCCATGCCATCCATGTTGGGCCGCTCATGCAACTGCGTTGCCTGGCCGCGTGCATCCTGCTGAGCGCATCGGCCGCGTGGAGCGCCACGCAGGTTGCGATCAGCGATGCCATTGTTGTATCGAACGTCAGCAGGCTGGGCATCAACCTTGCCGAGAACAACTACTATGATTCGCCGTCGATGAAGGTGACTGACACGAAGAATTTCGAGGGCATAGCATACCGCCAGTGCCACGAAGGAACGCTGTTCACCAACGGGTTCGGCACGTGGCGCACCGGCTCAAACATCTATACCGGCTCAAACATCTACATTGATAGCGGCTGGGCTGCATTGATGGTTGGCGGCACGTACCGCATCCTTTCCGGCAACGTTGCGGGCACGACGGGCACGATCGTCGCTGTGTCGAACATCTACATGATGACGTGGAACACGGATCAGAGCAATGACGTGCCGTTCTTCGTACTTGACAAGGCGGTGGCCCTGCCGGGCGGGCAGCCGCAGCGCGGTGCGGGCTTCATGGTCGAGAAGTTTGTCCTTGACGGGGGATATCTCAATGGAACGTACGATGGTTACTGGCTGCAGACGAACTGCTTCCTGCTGACGGGCGATGTCAGCCCGAATTCGTGGGGCGTTGGAGCGCTGAACATGGTCGGCGCGACCAACCGGGCGCATTTCCGCATGGCAACGGTCGGGCAGAGCATTGCCGAGGCGAACGGGCCGTACCGCGTGACGTTCCGCGCGCGGAAGACGACTGCCGCGCCGGTGCTCTGGGTCAACCTCGACGCGGGCATACAGACGAACGCGCCTGTCGCGCTTTCGACTTCATGGACGGATTACAGCTACGTAATGACGGTGACGAACGCGACGGGCACGGCGAACCCGCGGTTCACGTTCTACGTGACGAACGGCAACGTGCTTGTCGACGACGTGTGCGTCGAGAAGCTGTTCGATCCGAGCCCGGTGGCGTACACCATGGCCACGTTCGCCGCGCTCACCAACATGCGCCCGGGCATCCTGCGCTGGGTGCAGATGGGGGGCAACACGGTATCGAACACGATCTTCGACCAACTGCACCAGTACGCGTACCTTGACGACCCGTCGACCGTGGGGCCGAACGGCGCCGCTGTGAAGGAGGAGTACGGCATGCACGAATTCCTCGAGCTGTGCGAGGAGGTGGGCGCGGAATCGTGGTACAACCTGCCCGGCGCGCTCGACCCGCCCGAGATCGCGCAGTTCATGGAATACATCGCCGGCCCGTCGAACGTCGGCATGGGCAAGATCCGCGC
>JAAYZF010000483.1 GCA_012514975.1 bacterium | reverse complement strand
GTTTGACGGCGATGACATTACGGTTCGAGTAGCCGGATTTCGTCCAGTAATGATACGACACATCGAGGCCAAGCGCGCCCAGACGCTCGAATGCATACTGCGTGTCTTTCTGGAAGGGCACGCCGGAGGTGGTATGCCTGCTTGTGATGACGACCGTTACGCCGCCTATGGTCACCGGCTCGACACCCGTCAGCCCCGCGAGTTCGCGGTACAGGTTCGATTCCGCGACCTGCGCCATCAGTGATGCGACGAGCGGGTCCGCGGCAAGCGGCTTCGGCGTCGCGGCGGGCATGCCGAGCGCGGCAGCCTGCCGGGTGAACACCAGCGGCGTCGCGCTCATGCGCTCGATCTCGCAGCCATGCCCGGCGTAGTACTCGGCATTCGTCCCGTCGGCGCGGGCGATGAACTGCCGGCCATCGTCATACAACACGCCCGCCATGTCGAGCATGCGCTGCCGCGCCCGGCGCGCCTTCGGCATGACGATCAGCCAGGCCCGGTTGCCCGCGTTCGTGTCTATCACCATGTAATGCGCGCCGGACAAGGCGATGTCGTTCTCGCGTGCGAGCACAAGAAGGTACTCAACGCCCCGCGCATCGAGCAGCCAGGCGTGAACAGGCAGGCGCAGCTCCGTCCTCGACTTCGTCAGCTCGACGCGCGCAAGCACCTGGTGATCCGTGCGTGCCGGAGCAGCGTGGGCGGAGTGCGCCGTCACGGCGGGAAGAAGAAGCGTTGCGGCAAGAAGTGCTTTCAATGGTTCTCCGTTTGCAGTGGGATCGTGAGAGAGCCCATGGTGGCGCGTCTCATGCGCCGCGGCTACGAACGTTTACTCCTGCATGTCAAGCGCGTACAGCGCGAGGCCGGACAGCGCCTTCGGGTAGAAGTCGGTTGATTTCTGGGGCATTACTTCGCCCTTGCGGGCAACGGCGCACACCTGGTCCGGCCGTGTGGCGCGGAGGAAGAACGCGCAGTTCGCCCTGCCGCCCGCGACAGCCTCGAGCGCCTCCTTCGGGTCGCGATGATAGCCAACGCCGGCTTCCTGCTCGACGCGCTCGGGCGTGATGCCCAGGATGCGCTCGATGACCAGCGTGTGCAGCACGGCAACATCGAGCTCGCGCCACTCGGCCGGCTTGGCGGGCATTGCCTTCGCCATCGGCCCGTCGCCCTTCAGCGTCGCCGAGAAGAACGCCGAACCGTCGAACCCGCCGATGCAGACTGTGCCCGCCGGCGCATTCGTTGCGGCAATCACTTCATCCAGTGTGTTGAGCCGTTTGACGTCGAAGCTCTCTCCCAGTTTCCGGTGTAGCTCGTTCTTGTCGTACCCAGCCACACCAAAAACCGAGCGGTGCGTCGGCAGCACGACAATGTCCGATTTGATGTTCAGGAAGAGGGCGACGGTGTACTGCGCATGCTCATCCCGCGGATTCTCGCGCGCGTAGTTGAGCGATGTCTCGTAGCGGTGATGACCGTCGGCGATGAACAACTGCCTGTCGGACAGCGCGGCTGAAAGCGACTGCACGGCCGCTTGGTCCGAGAGGTGCCACAGCTCGTTCTTCACCTTGTAGTCATCGGTGGCCGTGGCGACTGCCGGGGCGGCCATGCAGCGGTCGATGATGGACTGCGCGGCGCCGTCGTCCTCGTAGAGGAAGAAGATCAGCCCGTAATGCACGCGCCCGGCGCGCAGGAGGGACAACCGGTCGGCCTTCGGCTTTGCCAGCGTCCGCTCATGCGGGAAGATGATCTTCCTCGAGTAGTCCTCGACCTTGCACAGGCCGATGAAGCTGGTGCGCGTGTACGCTTTCCCGTTCAGCTCGAACGTCTGGCGGTAGGGATAGAACCCGGGGCGGGCGTCGCGCTCGAGCACGCCTTCCGCGCACCACTGGCGGAACAGGCGCGCGGCCATCGTGTACTTGTCCACGCCCATCTCCGCCGCGCGCGCTTCGTCAGGCAGAATGAGATGCACCAGGTTGTGCGGGCTGCGCGCCCCGTATGCCGCACGCATCTGCGGCGTGATCTTGTCGTAGGGCTGCGTGACGTGATCGCCCAGATTCACCTTCGGTGAGTACCGCACTGCCCTGAATGGTCGTAGCGTTGCCATGAGTAATGAACGGGTTCTGTGGTGTGTTATCGCAGTGGCTCAACCGTCGTCACAAAACACGACGGCACTGACTGCCTCGCCTTGTCTGCAGCGGCGCGGGCCGCGGCCTTGGTGGAGTACGAACCGTGCAGCACACGGTACAAGCCGCCCCGCCCGGACGGCGCCTTCACCTGCACGGGCGTGAGCTGCTTCGACACGTTCCGGCAGTACGAATCAGCGCGCTCACGCGACTTGAACGCGCCGAGCTGCACCGTGTACGCCGCTTCCACCCCCGTGGCCGCGCGGGCCGCCTCAGGCGCCGATGCTGCTGCATCCGGAATGCGCGCAGGCTGGATGGGGGACGCAGGATCCGCCGCGAGCGCGGGCGCAGCTTCAGGCGCGTTGCGTGGCGCTGTGTGCCGCGTGGCGGCAGGCTCCATGCCTGGCTGGCCGGCATCCTGCGATGGCACGCCAAACAGGCCGTTCGTCAGCGCCGCGCGTGACGGAGGAGGCATGACAGGATGCTCGAGCGCAGCCTCGCCCGCCGGGATCGCCGCCTGCTGCGCCGCGTCGGGCACGGCGATCTCGATCGTCTCGTCGCCGCGCGTCTGCGTACACGCACACGCGCAGAGTGCGAGACACGCGGCACGCTTCATCTTTGTTCTCCACGTCATTGCATCAATCCTTCGTTGACAGGCCACAAAACGCTATTATAGCAAAAACGGCGCGCAAGCAGTATGCATCCGGCGTGACAGGGCAGGAGATGTGTGAGACTTGAATTTTCCCGCCCGTTCTGCTACACTGGGCGCACGGGGGACGACAGCGTGGCGCGTCCAAGCGTGCCGTACAGTGAACAGGAGAGGGTTTATGAGGCTCAGCACCTTCCTCATGACTGTCGTCGTTGCAGTTGTCGCAGGTTTGATTGTCATGCGGTACTTCGGGCAGTTTGCGCCGACGGTGATTATCGAGCGGCCAAAACCGCCGCCGGCGCCGATCGTCAATGACAACCGCATGGACGCCATTGTCATCGTCAAAGGCGCGCGCGGCGCAGGCACAGGCTTCTTTGCCAGGCAGAACGGGAAAACCTACCTCTTCACCAATATCCACGTCCTCATGGGACAGGAGGGCGTCCGCTTCACCGACCACGCCGGCAGGCAGTATAAACCGGCGAAGATCGAGGTGGCCAGCGACCGTGACATCGCCCGGCTCGAAATGAAGAACGAGCCGGCGACCATACTCGAGATCGAAACGCCGAAGAACGCCGAGTGCCCAGTGGCTGTCTGCGGCAACCCGGAGGGCCAGGATGTGCTCCGCTCGGTGTCGGGCAAGCTCAAGGGCATCGGCCCGGCCAAGATTGAGACGGACGCCACGTTCGTCAAGGGCCACAGCGGCAGCCCCATTCTCGATAACGATGGCCACGTCATCGGCATCGCCTCGTTCTGCATGTCGCCGGATGTCAACTGGATGACCACCAACACGCCCTTCATGGAAGTCCGCCGGTTCGGCTACCGGCTCGACACGGTGCCGGAATGGATGCCGGTGGACGTCAAGCGCTTCGCGGCGCAAGGCCGGTTCATCGATAATCGAAGAGGGCAGATGGAGGCGTTTGCCCAGATGCTCTGCGTCTGGTTCTGCAGCCCCTTCTGGATGCGACTGCCGACTTCCGACACGTTCTCGCCGACGTTCAATTCGTGGATCGACGTGCACAACCTCCAGATCGATTCCTATCACCGCCGGCTTGACCAAGCGAACGAGGAAGGTTCGTACACGGCATTGCAGGACCTGTCCCGGCAGATTCTCGCCCACTTCAAGCGGAACGTCGACGAGCTCAACTCCGAGGCCAACCGCCTCACGATGTCGCCCTACGAGACATGGGCCGTCCCTTTCTTCGCCGACGAGTGGAATGATCTGAGGGCCGGTTCCGACGCGTTGCGCAAGTTCATCAAATCCACGTCAACATTCTGGTCGTCAGCCGATCCGGTCAAGATATCCACCGTGTACCAGTAACCTCAGCCAGGAATGCCGGCACCCGGCGCCCATGCCAGACCTTCTCCGCATCGTCAACAGCGCAGCCCCGATCCGCATCTGTGACTTGGGCGGATGGACGGATACATGGTTCTCCGGCACGGGCGTCGTGTTCAATATCGCCGTCTACCCGTACGCCGAGGTGCAGATGCGGGTCTATCGCCGTCTGTCCAGCGACGACCGACGCGTCTCCATCCATGTCGAGAATTTCGGCGAACGATATGACTGGGACCCGGAGGCGACGGGCTACGACCGCCATCCACTGCTCGAAGCGGCGATCGACCTGATGGGCGTGCCCGATGACCTGCGGTTCGAGGTGAACCTCTACTCCGAGGCGCCCGCGGGATGCTCGACCGGGACGTCGGCGGCCGTGACGGTGGCGCTGATCGGCGCGCTCGACCGGCTTACCCCCGGGCAGCTCACGCCGTACGAAGTCGCCCGCGCGGCCCATCGCGTTGAAACCGAGAAGCTCACCCTCCAGGCCGGCATCCAGGACCAGCTCGCCTCGGCCTACGGCGGCATCAGCTTCATCGAGATGTTCTCCTATCCGCATGCCTCCGTCTCGCCCGTCTATGTCAGCAATGCGCTGTGGTGGGAACTTGAGCGCCGGCTCGTGCTCATCTACCTTGGGAAATCGCACAGCTCGTCCGACGTCCATGTGAAAGTCATCAAGGAGCTCGAATCGGAAGGCCCGGCGAGCCCGCGGATGGAGCGGCTGCGCCGCGCGGCGCATGCGGGGAAGAACGCGTTGATGTCAGGCGACTTTAACGCGTTCGGCGCCGCCATGACTGAGTGCACAGAAGGCCAGCGCGCCCTGCACGCGGAGCTCGTCTCGGCCGATGCGGAGCGCGTGATCGATATTGCGCGGGCGCACGGCGCGATCGGCTGGAAAGTCAACGGCGCGGGCGGCGGGGGAGGTTCGCTCACGCTGTTGTGCGGCGATGATGCCGCGTCGAAGCGCGCGCTTGTCAGTGCGCTCGAGAAGGCAAACCCGCTCTTCAAGCACATCCCGATCTATCTGTCCCGCTTTGGCCTGCGTGTGTGGGAAACACCAATCCCGTAGCGCGAGCCACGAGCGCCCGCTGCCCGTGCGCGGTTCGCAGGCGCGCGGCACGCCCGGCGTGTTCCGTGCGAAAGGGCCTGCGGCCGGCCACCGTCGCTGCTACAGGCAGATCACCGCAACACCGGCCAGCGCGGCCGCCGTCGCGGCCACCACGCGCCAGCCGATGCGCGATTGATACCTGAAACTTATCATCGGGAGGATGAACAGCGGCGACATGGATACCACGGTGCTGACGAGGCCCGCCTCCATGTGCTTCAGCGCGGTGACATAGCATATCATGCCGATCACCGGGCCGGCCATGATGCCCGGCACGATCCGGCTGAGCACGAAGCCGCTGCGCAGATGGACGCACGTCCCGCGCACATCCCCGCGCAGCAGCGCGACGATGAGGAGCATCACGCCGCTTCCCGCCATGCGGATCGTGGTGCCGACATACGCATCGAGCGGGCCGGCGCGGAAGGCCTGCCTGCCCGTCACGGCGCCAATGCCGACCGCCATCGCGCCAAGGACGGCGAGGATGACGCCGCGCCCGGTTACCGCGCCCGGCTCGCGTCCGCCCGGGTCGTGACGGGCGGTCACGGCGTAGAATGTGGCCGCCACCACGAGCGCCACGCCAAGCAGCGACTGTAATCCGAGAGATTCGCCCATCGCCAGCCAGGCCGCTGCAACAGCCGTTACGGGCGCCAGCGCGCCCGCCTGCGTCGTCCGCCGCGGGCCAAGGAGCACCATCGCCTCGTAGCACAGCGCATCGCCGATCACGAGACCCACCAGGCCGGAGATGCTCATCCAGAGCAGTTGCGGCATGCCGGGCATGATGCGGGCGCCGGGATTCACCGCGAGGTACGCGGGCAGCAGCGCGACCAGGATCGCGCTCGCTCCCCATGTGCGAAGGTGCAAGACGGGAAGCGAGCCGATCCGCCGCCCTGCGCTCGCCCAGCACAGAGGGCTTACCGCCCAGAACACTGCCGTGCCGAGTGAAAGGAAGATGCCGGTGAGGAAGAGTGGGTGCATGGTAACGGCGCTGCGGGCGGAGTCATTTCACTTCAAACATGA
This sequence comes from bacterium, assembly GCA_012514975.1. Classification (GTDB taxonomy): domain Bacteria; phylum Auribacterota; class UBA3054; order UBA3054; family JAAYZF01; genus JAAYZF01. The sequence continues at coordinate 5,930 of JAAYZF010000483.1, read as the reverse complement.
CGCGCGAGGTGCCCTTGTCGCCGATGACGATATTCGCGATATACGTTCCCGGTTCGAGTTTCTTCTTGTCCATCGTGCTGGCGAGCGTGCCTTTCTCGCCCTTGTTGATGATGATGATCGCTGGCGTGGCGCCTTCCTTTGCATTCCCCTTTGCATCGGACGGGAAGACATTGATGATCACCATGTCCGCCTTGGCGCCGAGAACGATTTCGGCATCGGCGGCCACCGGCTTGTCAAGCGCGGCATAGGGCGCGTTGGGCGAGGCCGCCTTGGCCGCCTGGCCGCCGATGGAGACACTGAAGGGAAGGGCGTCCGCCGCGGTAGCAGGCGCTGGCGTTGCAGCAGGGGCCGCGGCCGGCGCTGGCGCAGCCGGTTCCACCGCCGGCGCGGTTTCGGCCGGCTGTTCCGCGGCGGGTTTTGGCGCGGGCTTGGCCAGCGAAGGCAGTGTGCCGTCCAACAACCCCGCATAGACGCAGGCTGAGGCGGCCGTGATGCACAGTGCGGTGATGATCGATGTGACGCGCATGGGAGTCTCCTTAGTGGTTATGCGCACTCCTGCGCAAGGCGATGACTGCGGCAAGGGAGAGAGCGAACAGGGCGCACGGCTCGGGCGTTCCCTTGCGCCAGTCCGAGCCGTTCCATTCCCATGTGTCGATGGGATAGACTTGCGTGCAGCAGTCGGTTTTGAGTTCTCCGCTGAAGAACGCGCTGACTTCCCGGAGCGGGTCGTACGCCATGGTGAACGCCCAGCGCGGCGGGTCGGGCGTCTGTGCGGGCGTTTTTCTGGACCACGCGGCGCCGTTCCACGTCCACGTCTCGCTGGTGGTGGTGAGAAGGACGATGTTGCTGCGCGCGGCATCCCAGGCCATGCCGCCCATCAGCGCGTTTGTCGGCATGCCCGCCGCGCGGATCGACCAGTCAGTTCCGTCGTACGTCCATGTTTCCGACCAGAGAGGCTCTGACGGATCCGGCTTGTTCGTGATGGTGACGAGCACGACGACGTTCGACAGCGGGTCAAAGGCCGTGAGCATGCCGGTGTTGACGGCGGTGGGGTGCGTCTTCGTGCTCTGTTTCACCCAGTTGACGCCGTCGTATTCCCATGTCTCGGAGTTCACGCTGTCGGCCACGCAGGCAACCATCCTGCGGCGCGCGCTGTCATACGCCAGCTCGACGTCCCCATCCACGCCGGCAACGAACCCGGGCTTTGACGCCCAGGCCTTGCCGTCGAACTCGTACATCGCGTTGACGCACTTGCTCGGGTAGTTCGTGCGTCCGCATACGACGAGCACATTACGGTGCGTATCGAGCGCGGAGGAATGGTACACCATCGCCGGCCCGGGGCTCGCCGCCTTCCAGCCGGGAGCGGTGAGCAGCCAGACGTTCGTCCGCGGCGTCCACTCCGGTTCGCCCCAGCCGCCCGCCATGACGAGGCCCTTGAGCGCGGGCACATAGCCGAATGAATAGCCGATGACCGCGGCCGTCGGGTTGGTGAGACTCGCGGCTGCGCAGCCGCAGACAAATGCCGCGCACACAACTGCGCGCAGTGACCATTGGCACACCATGTCTTCCTTCTCGTAATGCGCTGGCTGCCAGCGCGTTAACGCTGCATGTGCCCGCCACGCCCCGGCGGCGTGACCGGCGGTTCCGGCCTACTTCACCGCTGACGCGCGCATGTAGTAGCTGTCGCCCACGGTGACCGAGTCGAACGGCGGCGCCATCTTGACGTTCCGTTCCTCGGACGTGCGCATGGTGAGCACGAACACGCGCGCGAGATCCCTGTCCTTCTCCGCCGGCACCTGCACGGCGAGAAGAATGGGCAGGCCGTACATCGTCGGCTCACCGACAATGTTGCGCGCCTGGACCGACCACGGGCCGGTAACGGCGACGGCGAGGGGGACGCGCGGCTGCGTGTCCTTCGCCTCGGCGTTCTGGTCGCGCCTGCCCCAATCGACGCTGTTCTTGAAGTACTCGAGCGCGGTTGCCGCGAGCTTCCCGGCGTCATCAGGCGCGTTCGCCGCATTGCCCGGCCACTTCCGGCCGGCGATCTTCCCGTCGAGCTTCTTCGCGTCGGCCTCGAGCTGCTGTTCGAGCGACGCGGCGAGCTCTTTCACCTTTGCGTTCCCGGCGTCGAAGTCCTGCGCCATCTTCATCCACGCGCGCGCCTCGGCATGCCGCTCGAGGCGGCTGAAATCGTGCGCATTGTCCATGCCCTGGATACGCTGGGCGGTCCTTGCCGCCAGGTCTTCAGCCATGGCCGTGCGCGTCTTCGCCACGTTGGCGATGCCTTCCTTCAGATTGGCGAACGTGCGTGCCGCGGCGGAGTCGTCGGTGCGCTTCCTGATCTCCTCGTCCGTGGCGCCGTATTTCGCGCTGAATGATTCGAGCAGGGCGTTCGCCTGCGCCAGGTCTTCCTTCTCGAACGCCACGATCGCGTCAAGCTGTTCCTTGACCGGCGCCAGATCATTATAGTAAATTGGCGCTCCGGATGCCTTGTTGAAGACTTTTTTGTCCAGCCGATCGCATTCCCTGGTGAGTTTCTCGACATCAGCGGCGATCTCCGCCGAGGAAGCCGCGCGAGTCTCCTGCGCGGCGGCGACGGTTGTCTGCGTCTCCTTCAGCCGGCCAGGCAGGGCGTCGAGCCTGCGCTGCGCCTCCTCGAACGCCGGGTGCGCCGCCACGCCCGCCGATGCCGCCTCCGTCCTGGCTTCATCAAGCAGGGATGTGAGGGCGGGGATCGCCTCCTCGACCTCCGCGGCATATTTTTCCGGCGGCGTGGTGGTATCACCCTTCCTTGCCTCGTCCATTTTCCCGAGCGCATACTCGACAGAGCGGAAGCGCTTGTCGAATTCCGCCATCTTCTCCCGCGCATGGTAGGGGAGCGCCGCGGGCCGGGCCGCTCGCGCCGCCGGAGCGGGCGCCGCCGGTGGAGGCGCAATTGTCCGTGCGGCGGGAGACGAAGCCTCTGCGGCCGCGGGCGCCGCCGCGGGCTGTTCCGTGGCCGCCGGCGCCTTGGGCGCCGCGCCGGCCGGCTTCCCCATGCGGCGGTCAAGGTCACCCTGCACGCGTGACTGTTTCTGCTTGAGCGCGGCGAGTTCCTTGCGGTCCGGCTCGGCCGCTTCGATCTGCGCGATCAGCTCCCCGGCCGAGTCGAGCTGTTGCTGCGCGGCCTCCTTGTCGCCGCTGAACATCTTGCGTTCCGCGGCGCGCAGCTCTGTGTCGGCGCGTTTGACGAGCGCGTCCGTGCCGGCCGTCGCCTGGCTCTCGGACGCCTGATCAGCCACTACCTTCGCGCCGCGGACGGCCTGGTTGACGATGCCGCCGATGTCAACGGCGTTGGCGGCGGGTGTGGAGATGATCGCCGCAAGCGCGGCCAACGCGAACGCGCAGCGTGCGGGGGCGCTGCATGTTGAGGTGGTTCTCATGGGACCTCCGGTGAGAATGGTGAGCCTGCCGCGCACGGCAGGCGATGTGCAGTACCAGTGCCGCCGCGCCTACAGCCTGCCGCGGCGCGCGGCGAACGCCAGCGCTGCCGCCGCGGCCAGTGCCGCCGCGGGCTCGGGAACGATGTTGTAGAACAGGGGGAACGCGCATCCGCTGCGGTGAACGGTGTTCGTTGTCAGGTTGACCGTGCCGCTGCCATCCGGCTGCACCTTGAGAATGTCGCCCACGTACGTGTTGGCGCCGAACGTGCTGCTGCGACTGCGCGTATACGCGATCCAGCTCCCATCGGGTGACCATGAGGGATTGCCACTGTACCACCCGCCGGCCTGGACATACGCCTGCGTGCCATTGATGTTAGGGCTGACGACGACGCGGTGGTCCCCTGTGCCGTAGTCGGCGATGTACGCGATACGCGTGCTGTCCGGCGACGCCGCGGGCGCGTAATGGTCGAGGAACGCGGGATACGTGATCAGCGTCGCCGCCGCGCTGGTGCTTGCGAGCGAGCCGCGGAAGATGTCCGCCCTGATACTGAACGAGCTCAGGAGCGCCTCGTTGCGGTTCGTGTCAATGTGGAACGACTGGAACCCGATCGGGAACGTCTGGAATGCATTGCTGAACACCTGCCGCTCGCCCGTGCCATTGCGGTTGATCCGCCACAGCCCGTACCGCGAGCCTGGCGCCTGGCGCAGATAGTGGATCGTGCCCGCGGCATCGAACTGCACGGCCAGCGCCCTGCCCGAGTTCGTGACCATCGCCGGCCCCGTGCCCGAAAGGTCGGTGAGGAATATGTTGCTGACGGAGGAAGCACTCGAGACGAACGCGATCACCATGTTCGTCCATTGATCTCCGCTGATCGCCGGCGACCAGATGGGATGGGCGAAATTGGTGAGCACGGGCGCAATGTCCGTCCCGTCATCCGCCATGGTGTACAAGGCGAACCGCTCGGTGAGGTTCGACGAGAGAAACAGGATGCGGTCGGCGTGCAGGGACAGTGCTGCGAGCGTGATGGACGCAACGACGATGGATGCGTGCATGGATTCCCCCTTGTGATTCAGCCAGACAACGAGAAACGTGCGTCAGTTCCCGATGTTCTCCTTGCGAATCGGGCGTTTGGGCCCCGTGTCCGTCAGTTCGAGCTTGCCGAATGAGCCGTCAATCAGCCGCGGCTGATGAAACTGGCAGATGCAGTAATAGTAGCTTCCGTCAGCAGCGCGGGCGGCGACCGCGGCATCCATGTGGCGGGATTTGACCGGCGAGCCGCTGCCGTCCACATAGTCGATCCACCAGTCCTTATCCTTGATCACGACACGCTCAATGTCAGTCCATCCCGCGTTTTCGCACAAGGCGCGCATCTGCTGTTCGAGGTCCTTGTTCACCATGCCTGGCGCGGGCATGGTGCGCGAGCCGTCGAGATCCGCCTGGATGTCGCTGTTGAGCTTTGCGTATGGCGAGAAGTCGTCGCCGGAAATCTGGAATGAGCCCTGCGCGTACGTCTTGCCGAAGTAGGCCACTTTGAACGTGACCGTGTGCGTGCCTGCCGGGAGTTTCGCCAGCAGGTCCGTGAAGACAAAGGGGCCGAATGTCCGCCCTGAGCACAGCGGATATGTGATCTCCGGATCGCGGTACGCAGTCATCTTGTCGATCGCCGGGGCAATGTCGAGCTGGAAGTAGTCGCGCTCGAGCACCTCGGGTTTGCGCACGGTGATGTACTGCATCAGTTCCTTTCCGCCGATGGTGAACTGCACGGGAATCTCGAGCGCGCCGCTGCCCGACAGTTTCAATTCCTGCCGCCAGGGCTTGCTTACACGCATGAGCGAGTAGATGTGGTCGCCCGCTTTGAACGCGGCCTTCAGATTCCCCGGCTTGCCAGGATCGATCGGCGCGTCGGAAAATGCAAACGTGCCCGCGGCGCCGGCTGGCTGGGCCGCTGCTGCGGCCGCCGCAGGCGCGGCCGGCTGCGACGGAGACGTGCCGCCAGGCCCGGTGGGCTGCGTGGACGGCTGCGTGGATGGCTGCGTGGATGGCGCGTTCGTCTGCCCCGCATTCTTGACGGCCTTGCCCACTTCATCCGCAGCTTTGGTGATCGCACGGTTCACCGGGTTCCGCCAGTCAATCGCCGCAGTGCGCTGCGAGACGATTGCGCAAAGAAAGACGACGGCAACAAACAACGACCGGTGCGGTGTGATGCTCATGGCGACCTCCCTGTGGTGCTGCATATGCGCCGGACGCCGTGCGTGCCGGTGCGAGCCGGCGACCGTGGACGGGCTCCCTTTGAGAGCCGTCATACTGCGATGCACGCACTGCGCACGTGCGTTTCGTGCCACGTCGAGCGACCCATCATTTTACCACTGCGCCACCGCAAAGTCAAGTGAAAGGATGCGCCGCGCGAGGGCGCTTCGCTCGCTCCGCTCTCTCAGCGCCCTCGCGCGAAGAGTGGCAAACCATGTCAGTTCTATTAAACGTAAAGTATGTCATTTCTAAAAACTTGC
>JAAYZF010000482.1 GCA_012514975.1 bacterium | reverse complement strand
TCGCGCCGGGAGCGGATGACAATGGCAGCGGCGCCGTTGCCGTGATGACCATCGCCACGCTCGTCGCGTCACAGGCGTTTGACCGCACGATCGAGTTCGACCTGTTCACGGGCGAGGAGCAGGGACTGCTTGGCAGCAGCGTGCGCGCGGACCTCGCGTACGCCGGCGGAGAGAACATCATCGCCGTCTACAACATGGACATGCTCGGCTGGGACGTGCTTGACGGGCCAGTCGCGCGGCTGCATACACGCACGCCCGGCAATCCAATGTATACAGATGATTTTGCCGTCGCCAGCGTCTTCGTCTCCGTCGTGGACATGTATGGTTTGTCCAATGCGCTGACGCCGGTCATCACCTCGGACGGCGAGACGGCGAGCGACCATTCGAGCTTCTGGAACAAGGGCTACGCCGGTATTCTGGCCATCGAGGACGACTACGACGATTTCCACGAGTTCTATCACACGACCAATGACGTTCTCGCGCTGATCAACCTGCCGTATTACACGGCGTTCGTCAAGGCGTCACTGGGCAGCTCCCTGCACATGGCCGGTCTTGTGCCCGAGCCGTGCGCGATGATTGCCGTCCTCATCGCCGCATGCGCCGCATGCAGGATGCGCGCGGTGCGCTGAAGCAAGCCGGGAAGATGCACCCGGCGGCATGTACTTTCCAAGGCGCAGCCTCGGCCACTTTCACTTGTCAAGGCGGTGCAGACGCGACGGCTCGGCCAGTTTCCCTCCCTTGAACACAACGCCTTCAGCGGCAAGCATGCGCAGCTTGCGCCTGATCTGCGCGCCGCCCGTCCTGCCTGAGAAACCGCCGATCGTCATGTCGGATGCAATGACGCGATGGCAGGGCACTTCCGGCGCAAACGGATTGCGCCTGAGCGCCTGGCCAACAGCGCGGGCGGAGCCGCAGCCGATGCGCCGCGCGATCATGGCGTACGTGGTCACCATGCCTTTGGGCACGCGCCGTGTCGCATCGTACACACGCTTCTGGAACGGAGTGACGGAAATCATGGCGGTCACCCGAACAATGCGCCGTTGTGCGCCCAGTCGCCGCCGTCCCTGCCGGTGAACACAACATACGCGCCGAGGCCGGGCACACCGGCGGCGTCATGCATGAGCTTGCAGAAGGCCTTGGCGACATTCTCCTTCTGCTGCGGGGTGAATGTGCCGATGTGTTTGATCTCGATGTACGCGGCCTGCGAATCGCGGTTCCCTTTGAAATACATCGGCACGCCGTCGTTGAAGGCGATCATGAGCCATTGCTCGGGCTTGCCCGCATGTTTCTGGAGCGCGTCGGCGAAGCCGGCTTTGATTTTCTCGCGCTGGGCGTCATCGAGATTCGCGCTTGTAACGCAGTTGATGTACGGCATGGTATCCTCCTGGGAGGGGTGAACGGGTAGAGCGAACGCAGCTCAGCAGGATAGGGCGGCGTGGCGCCTTCCTGCGTGCAGACGAAGGCGGCCATGCGGCTCGCCGCCGCATTGATCTCCTGAAGCGGCAGTCCGCGTGTCAGGCCGGCGACGAGCGCCGCGGTAAACGCATCACCGGCCCCCACCGTGTCCTTCACCACAGCGGGGTAGGCGGGAAGATGCGATGCATCGTCCGCGGAGAACAGCGAGCTGCCGTGCGCGCCGCGCGTCAATGCGACGACGCGCAGAGGGAAGTCGCGCATGAGCTGGCGCACCGCGGCCTCCTCGCCGGCGGGCAGCCCGAGCACTTGGGCGACAACCGGCAGTTCCTCGTCATTGATCTTCAGCACCGATGAGCGCTTCAGCGATTCGACGATGACCTCGCGCGAGAAATGCTTCTGGCGCAGATTGACGTCAAACACGCGCAGACACTCCGGCCCGGTGGCATCGAGGACTCTTCGGATCGTCTGCCGCGAGACGGTGCTGCGCTGGCACAACGAGCCGAAGCACACCGCGGCAGCCGCCGCTGCCAGCGCCTTCATCTCCTTCGTCCAGGCGATGAAGTCCCACGCCACGTCTTCGTGGATGAGGTAGGCGGGCGTGCCCGCTGCATCGAGCGTGACGTCGACCGTGCCTGTGGGATGCGCAGGATCGACGCCGATGAAATCGGTGGAAAGGCCCAGCCTGGCGGCCTGCGCGAGAATGTCTGTTCCCGCCTGGTCGCCGCCCACGCAGCTCACGATCCGCGCATGCGCGCCGAGCGCGTTCGCGTGGTACGCGAAATTCGCCGGCGCGCCTCCGAGCTTCCGTCCCCGGGGCAGCATATCCCAGAGAAGCTCGCCGAGGCCGATGAAGAGGGGTTGAGAGGGAGAGGCGGGCATCCGGTGTTCAGTGTTCTGTATTCAGCGCACGCGCCGGCGGCATCGCGCGGAGGCGCTCAGCCACCTCGGCGATCAGCCAGTCGGGAGTGGATGATCCCGCGGTGATGCCGACGGTGGCGACTCCGGCGAACTCGCTGTCGCGCAACTCACCCGCTTCCTCGACGTGAAACGTCCTGACCCCCTGCTCGCGGCAGAGCTGTGCGAGGCGGTTGGTATTCGCGCTGTCGCGCCCGCCGACGATGACGATGGCATCGACCTGCGCGCACAGCGCAATGGCTTCCCTTTGTGTCTTTGCGGTGGCATTGCAGCGTGTGTCAACGATGGCGGCATCCGCGCAATGGTTCTTCACGGCATGCGAGACGGCGGCGAACGTCTCCTCGTCGAGCGTTGACTGCGCGACGACGGTCACCGGCTCGTCCCGCGGCACCGCGGCGATCTCATCAACGCCGGCGACGACGATGCCCTTGCCGCCGCAGAACCCAAGCAGCCCCCGGACCTCGGCATGGTCACTGTCGCCCACGATGACGATCGTCCTGCCGGCCTTGTGGGCCCTGGCAACCTCCTTCTGAATCTTGACGACATGGGGACAGGTGCCGTCGATGACATCATAGCCCGCGTCGACAAGGCGCTGCGTGTCCCCGGGAGGGACGCCATGCGCGCGGATGATGAGCGTCGCGGCGCCCGCGGCGTGAGCGTCCGCATGTTCCGGCAGGACATGCACGCCCTCGGCCTCGAGACGCTTGATGACGCTGCGGTTGTGGATGAGCGGGCCATAGGTGTAGATCCGCCCGCCCTTTTTCCGCGCGGCGTCGCGGCTGAGCGTGACGGCGCGCTTCACGCCCCAGCAGAACCCGGCATTCTTCGCCACGATCACGTTCATGTCACACCGTCATCGACTCCATCCGCCTGAGAAATGCCGCCACCTGCTTCACCCGCCCGTCATACTCAGCCTTGGTGACCGCGCCCGAGCACGGCGACGCGCACGCGTCGATCTGCGCATACAGGCACGGGCCGTCCGCGCGGCATCTCGGGCCCGGGCACCGGCGGAGATGATACTTCTTCTGCAGCCGGCGCACCATCGTCTTTACATGCGCGCCCGAGGGGAACGGGCCGAAATACAGCGCGCCGTCGTCCTGCCGCTGGTGCACGAGCATGATGCGCGGGAATTCCTCGTTCACGGTGAGCTTGATCGAGAAATACCGCTGGTCATCCTTCAGATCGCTGTTGTACCGCGGCTGGTACTCCTTGATCAGCTTGTCCTCGAGAATCAGCGCCTCGTGTTCCGTCGCCGTCTCGATGTAGTCGATCGTCCTCAGTTTGTCACGGAGAATGGGTACGCTGGGCCGCTCATCTCCGCGCGCGCTGAAGTACGAGCGGACGCGGCTGCGCAGGTTCTTCGCCTTGCCCACGTAGATCACCGTGCCGCCGGCGTTCTTCATCACATACACGCCGGGCGCCGCGGGAGCGCTGGCGACGTCGGCGCGCGCGCCGCGCTTCACAGCGAGCCCTTGCCGCCGCGCGTGCGGCTCTCCAGCCTGGGCATTGTCAGTTCTCCGTGCCATTCCCCGTCTGCCGCCCCCGGTGTCATCTCCCGCCGGTAACGCGGGCAATCGAAGCCTCGACCGTCTGGCGCGCGCGCATGAGCGGCGCAAGCAGGTCGCCTTCGCCGACCGACTCGAAGACAATCGCGCCTTTGTAGCCCGCGCGATGATAGAACCCGATCAGCCGGTCGAGATCGGCGCCGAAACCGGGGATCGAGCCGTCGGCATTGACGCCGCGGACTTTCAGATGCGCCTGCGTGGCATAGGGCGCGAGCTGCTCGGCCTGCTTGAACACCTTGTCATGCGCGGCGGCATCGCCCTCGAAGAACGCCTTGCCGCCCCAGTTGCTCGGGTCGGGGCAGGCAGTCAGACGCCTCGAACCCATCTCCTTGATCAACGCGATGATCTCGTCCGCGGTGAAGAAGATGCTGTTATGGTTCTCGATCGCCATGTTGACGCCGGCTTTCTCGGCGTACGGGATGCACTCGCGTATGCCTTCGCGCGTCAGGCGTTCGAGCTCTTCGCGCGGCGCCTTGTCGTTGTAGTAGCCGGTGAGCATGCGAATGTTGGGCACGCCGAGTCTGCCCGCGATGCCCAGCCACTCTTTAATGTAAGCGATATTGGCCAGCCGCCACGTTTCATCGGCCACGTAGGCGAAGTCGTTGTAGGTCGAAAGACAGTCGATGGTGATGCCGCGTTTCTCCGCGTGCTTCATGACGCGATCGAGATGCTCGGGCGTGTCGCCGCTGATATGTTCAGGCGGCATGTTGGCCTTGCCCGTGAGGATCTCGATGTGCCTGAATCCCATCTCTGCCGTCTTGTCGAGGCAGTCGAAGATGGTGAACGAGGGATTGTTCTTGTAGACTTCGCGAAAACTCCAGGTATGGACGCCGACATTCATCGCGGTCACCGTATGGGTGTTAGCGTGCCGCAATCGCGCGGCACGGATTGAAGAATAGTATAGCAAATCAGTCGATGATGCGCGCCACTTCAGCCTGCACGGCCGCGGGGTAACGCGCGCATGTTCTCTTCAGTCTGGCTGCATTGAGTGATGAGACCCGGCGGAATGTCACTTGCGATTGTGCGTCAATCCCTGCGCGGCGACACAAGTAGACATAGTCGCACAGCGCCTGTTCGGGAGAGGCCATGCGTCCCTTCGCCGGCGGCGCGTAGATGCGCGGACTGACACAGACGAACTCGAGTGTGCCCACGCGGGTGTTGCGGACACGTGAGCGGTTGTGCCGCTTGTTCGTGATGCACGTAACGCGGTGCGGCACCTGCGTCACCATGCCAGGGGCGTGCAATGCATACATGCCGCTGATGTAGGCGCCGGAGTCCAGGCTTGCCAGCAACTCTTCCGCTGTCGCACCGCCCGGCAAGCCATAGCGGGCATGGGCATACTGTTCTATGACACCCATGTGCCTGAGCCGGTGCAGTTCCACCCGTGTTGCCGCCACGGAACTCCCGGCGAAGTTGGCCAGCTCCGCCACGGTGAAGATCCTCTTGCCGTGGCTGCGAAGCTGCTCTTCGAGGTGCTGATGTAGCTCAAGTGCCTTCATTTCCGCGCCGCGGGAGGAAGCAACCCCATGAGTATGCGGATCACTTCGTCGACGACCATTGCACCGCCTCCTGCCAGCTTCATGTTCGAGGCCGCATCCGGATCGACCTGCGTGTCAAGAATGCGCGTGATGGAGCGGGCATGAAACCCATCCCAGTGATAGTCTGCGTCGGTGGAAAGGCGGTGACTCCGATCCAGCAGGCGGTAGCGCGTACCGCCAATGAGCAGCAGCCCCTGACCTGCGGGGCTGGTGGCGACAAGGCGTACGATCTCGCGGACGAGCGATTCTGTGATTGTTGCACTGTTCATTGGCGTAACATAAATTAACTTCCAAGCTAATATATATTACTCAAAAATGCTGCCAAAGTCAAGCAAGCCCTTCGTGCATGGTGCTTATGCTATACTATCCCTCTCACAGCGGAGATGAACCATGGCCAGGAAGGCAACGACATTCGAGGGGCTCGCATGGCAGGATCTTGAGGAATGGGCCGGCAGCGCAGTGGTCAGCCGCGGCAAGGGATATTCACAACTCGTGCATGACCTCGCCATGGCCGAAGACGGGTGCCTGGTTGCCTGGGTGGATGGCACGCATCGCTACGCCACCGCGGTGGGATTCGACGCATCCGGCAACCTTGAGAGCACGTGCACCTGCCCGTATGCGATCGCATGCAAGCATGCCGTCGCAACCATCCTCGTCTATCTCAAAGCGGTCGAAGAGGGAACCGAGGTGCCGCGCGCCGCCGGCGATGACGAACGGCTTGTGCGGTTGAGCGAGAAGGAGGAGGGCGCGCTTGCTGTCCCCGAGCCTGGCCAACAG
>JAAYZF010000481.1 GCA_012514975.1 bacterium | reverse complement strand
GACAGTGCATGGGGATACGGCGATGACGAATGTGATTTCGGAGCGTCGCACCGTTGCCACAACCAACGGCGGCAGTTGCCGCGCGGTGGTGGTGGCGGAGCTTTGAAGAACGCTTCACCAACGGCCGGACGAGGCCGAACACAAGGACGGCGACCATGAAGACAACAGCACTTGTCTCAGCGCTCATCATCGCAATCTCAGCAACTCCATGCGCCCGGGCGGCCGGCGCGGCGGCGCCGGATCTGCCGCACCTGATCAGAGACGCCAATGCCTATCGCGCCACCGTGCTGCGGAGCGTCCAGATCGCCGAGATCGCGCTAAGCAATGCAGCCTTTTCAGAGATCATCGACGTGCTCAACACGGTCGCTGAGAGCCAGAAGGTGAGCGGACAGGTGGTGCGCGTGTCGGCATGCGTTCCGCAGGCGAAGATGGCGAAACGAATGGCGATGGCGCTGCAGAACATCACGCTGGCTACGATGGTTGAGATGCTGGCCACGTCGTTTGACGTGAAGTACCACATGACGCTGACCGGCGTGGAGTTCATCGATGAAGCTGCAATGATAGACGTCTACGCGAAGATCGTGACACGGCCGGCTGAGGGGGCATCCGAGCCGCTCGACTTCGCTGAATCAGACAGCATGCCTGGCGCGAATGTCCTGTTCTCGCCCAAGGTGAGTGTGTTCAACGGCCAACGCGCTGCGATCAGGGCTGCTTCGAGGCTCACTCCGGACTTCAGAGGAGAGCCGTGGCTGCCATCTGATGACGTCGAGTGTGGAATTTCCCTGGACGTAGTGCCGAGGATCACAAGCAATGAAATCCTCATCTGCGGCCGCGCATCCATCACCGACCCGGTACTGTGTGCAACGAATGAGGCGTTCTTTGCCGCGACCTCGCTCATCATGCCGTTCGCGGTGACCGTCCCCCGGCCTGGCGCATCTGCATACGAAGCACGTGAGACACCGTTCCAGCACACGCTTCCGGCGGCTGACACAACGAACATCTCGGCACTTATCCAACAAGGCAGGGAGCTTGTGCGTACGGGGCAGTACGAGGAAGCACTGAAGGCGTTCAGCGCTGTCCTGAAGATCGACAAATATGACGTCACCGCGAGACGGTATGTGACCGAGTGCAGACGCGCACTTTCGCCACTGAACCCGGACACCACGACGAAGAACCAGGTGGCTTCGAGTGGAAAGGGCGGACAGCCATCCGCCTCGCCTGCGAATGCGTCGGAAACGAATGCGGGCGGAAGGCTCGCGTCGAAAGGTACTTCGGACACAGCCGGGAATCTCGCGCTCCTGATGCAGCTCGGACACAGTTTGTACAACGATGGACGCCATGAAGATGCGTTGTGGGCATTCTCGACGGTTCTGCGGAAGGAGCCTGGGAACACGGGTGCACAGCGGTACGTCCAGGAGTGCAGCAACGCAATCGCGAAGAATTCATCCAGCGCGTCCAAGACAGGCAAGGCGTCAGGTTCCATCGCCGTTCAGTATGTCCGCATCGGGCCGGTGCCGTACACGAGCAATCTTGTGTTCGAGCTGTACCTAGCCGCACGCGAAGGAGGGTCCCTGAGGCCTTCACGGCACTGAGGGAGCTGGTCACGGTGACTGGCAGGGATGGAACGCCGCCGGTGCGAGAGCCGGCGGCGTTTGTCTTTGCGCGCGCCAGGGTTGCATTTTCGCGCTGCAATGTCTATACTAGCGCGGACGCCATTCCCCTTGGAGCGTGGGAAGGGCGGGAAGATTGTGCTGATACAGTGAATGATGACACTATAATCGCGGTGGCTACGCCGCCGGGGCGGGGCGCTATTGGCATCGTGCGCCTTTCCGGCACCGATGCACGGGCGATCGCGGGCGGCATGTTCGCGCCGCGCGCGGGCGCGCCGCTGGCCGAGCGGCCCGCATGCATGGCGGTGCTTGGGCGCGTGACGGACGGCGATGACGTCATCGACCACGCGATTGCCGTCGCGTATCGTGCGCCGCGCAGTTACACGGGCGAGGACGTCGTCGAGATTTCATGCCACGGCGGCCCGGCGGTTCTTGAGCGCGTGATCGGCACGGCGATGCGGCTCGGCGCGCGCCCCGCCGCGCCCGGCGAGTTCACCCGCCGCGCGTTCCTCAACGGCAAGATCGACCTGACGCAGGCGGAAGCCGTGGCCGATCTGATCGCCGCGCCGACCGACCGGGTGCGCAGCGCGGCGTTGCGGCAGCTCGAAGGCGCATTCGGCACCGCGCTCGAACCTGTGCGCGCGGCGTGCGTGGCGTTGCTGGCCGAGCTCGAAGCAGGGATAGATTTCCCCGAGGACGCGGGCGAGACGTTTGACGGAGGCGCAATGGCGGCGCGCATCGAGCCTGTTGCCGCGCGCATCGCGTCCCTTGCGGACGGCGCGGCGCCAGGCCGCATGCTGCGCGACGGATTCACCGTGGTCATCGCCGGCAGGCCGAACACGGGCAAATCGAGCCTGCTCAACCGGCTCGCCCGCGAGGAGCGTGCGCTCGTGACGCCCATCGCAGGCACGACGCGTGATGCGGTCGAGGCGGATGTGAACGTCGACGGATTCCCCGTGCGGCTGATCGACACGGCGGGCGTGCGCGCGGCGAAAGGCGCCATCGAGCGCAAGGGCATCGAGCGCACACACGCGGCGATGAACGCGTGCGATCTCGTGCTCTGGGTGGCCGACCGGTCGCGCCGCCCTGCGCGCGGGGAAGTTGAGGACGCGTGCACCCGCATCGGCGGCCGGAACGCCATCTGGGTGTGGAACAAGATGGACGCGCCGCCGCGCTGGCCGGCGAAGACGGCGGCGGAGGTGCCTGCCGCATTGCAGCCAGTCGCCGTCAGTGCGCTTACGGGCGACGGCATGCATGCGCTGCACCAGCGGCTTGCAGCGGGTGTGCGTGCCGCGGCGGGCGCGGCGGAGGAGAGCGGCGTGCTGGTGCGCGCGCGCCATCGCGCGTTGCTCGACCGCGCCGCCCGGGCGCTGAGGCGCGCACGGGAAACTTCGCGCACGCGCGCGTTGCCCGAGCTGGTTGCGGCTGACGTGCGCGAGGCGTTGAATGCGGTCGGTGAAATCACCGGCGTGGTGACGAGCGACGATGTTCTGGACAGGATCTTCGCGGAATTCTGCATAGGGAAATAATGGCCGAGACCCGCTTGTTCGCCCTCTGGACAGCGCCTTGGGCGGCACTCGCCGCCGCATGCGTCTACCTGCTCTGCCGGCCGCTGCCGGCTGAGTGGCTTGCGCGCGCCGCGCCGGTGATCCGCGCGGCGAGCCAGTACGCGCGCATCGAGCCCGTTGCCACCACCTGGTCCAACAGCGTGCCATCGGCGGCGGAACTTGATGCCGCGGCGCGCGCGCTTGCCCGGCGGCCGCTGGTGTGTCTGCCGAGCGCGGCGTTCGCCCGCGTGTGCGCATCGTTTACCCCCGCCATAACCAGGCGCGCGGTGCAGCGCGTCAAGTCGGTGCTCTTCTCTCCATGCTCGGACGCGCTGAAGATGAGCGTGCTGGCCGACCCGTTTTCCTGGCGTGCGCCGCTGCCGGACGTGTTCACGCCCGCGGCGACGGGCGAGTGCGCGGCGGTGTATGTGTGCACGTATGGGGCTGACGCCGGGACGGCGGTCGAGCGGGCCGAGGACGTTGCTGCCGCGATCATGGCGGCCGTGGACACGCAGGTGGTTTCCGCCGCGCAGCACGCCAGCGATCTGCTCGTCTCGGAAAGGACGCAGCGCGCGCGCGCCGCGCAGTTCGCCGCATCGGCGGATTTCTACCAGTGGCAGGCTGGCCTGGAAGAGACGTTGCGCGAGGAGGGCATGGACATACGGACACTCGGGCCGTTCGTGGCCGGCATCCGCCGCCTGGGCGAGCAGGCCGGCCAGCCGATGCCGGTGGCGCAGCAGGAGGGCCTGTTGCTCGACGCCGGGCTGACGAATCTCCTGCGGCACTTCTTCTTCGCAGAGTCGAACGGCATGTGCGTGTGCGTGCACCGCCTTCTCCCTGCCAGCGGCGTGGCGGCGGGCGAGGCCCGTCTGCGTGTGCGCGAGGCGGTGCTGCTGGCAGGGTTTGGCGGGTGGACGACCGTTGCCAGCCCGCCGTTCCTTCCCGAGAGATACTACACAGCCGTGCGATTCTGCCTGTTCGGCGCGCTTGCGATGGCGGCGCTGGGCATCGCGGTCGTGTTCGTCGTGTCCGGCATGAAGAGCATCACGGGCGCGATGCTTTCCGCCCGTGCCCGTGTGCCGAGGATCACGCAGTTCCGTGTTGCACCCGGCTATCGCGCCTATCTGCGGCGGTTCGGGCTGTGTGAGATGCATGATTTCATGTGTGCCGAGGCGCGGCTGCAGCGCGAAGCGCCGGGCGAGACGCAGATGCGCGTGCTGCGGCTGCACGAGGCGAAGCACAACGGCGGGCAGCGTCGCGTTGACAGGATCGAGCTGCCTGTCCGGCCGGGCCTTCCGCGGCTGCATGCCCGCGCCGGGCGCTGCGTGCTGTACCTGAAGCGCGAGGTGCTCAGGCCCGGCAGCAGCGTGGCTCGCGAGCGCGACAATGCAGTGCGGATGCGCAGCCACGGTGTGCCGGCAGTGCAGGTTGTTGCCTGTGGCGAGGGGTATCTTGAGGGCGTCCACCAGTCCTTTTTTCTCACGGCGGACATGGTTGGCTACGAGTCGCTCCATCACTGGCAGGTGTTCGTCGCGCCGTTGCAGCCGCCGGACGACGTCATGCGTATCAAGCGTGCGCTGGTCAGGGAGCTCGGAACGATCGTCCGCCGCTATCACCAGGCCGGCTTCCATGGATTCGAGTGGCTGGCCAAGCACATCTTCTTCCGCATGCTGCCCGACGGGAGGATGCGGATCAGGCTGATCGACCTCGAGCGCGTCAGGGGCGGGACGCGGTTTGCACGCCTGCTTGACCGGCTGGTGCTGGGGCGGCTGAGGCGGACACGGCTTGATGACGCGGCGCAGATCAACACGCAGTTGTTCCTGTCATTGTTCACGCTGCGCGAACGGCTCAGGTTGTACGGCCTCTGCGTCCAACGCGAGAAACTCACAACGCATGACCGGGCCGTGCTGACGCGCATCGCCGCGCTCAGCCGCAGGCGCGGCTATATCCAGTACAGGACGCGTGTCGGCGACATCTATGTCAATCTTGCCGCGCACGCCCTGTTCCAGGCGTCGCCAGCCTGGTCTTTCGACGCATTCATGGCGCTGCGCGACGGCACGCTCGTCACGCGCAAACGCGGCCGCACGGTCCTCGGCATCCAGGTGGGCGACGTTCCCTGGTACCTGAAACGCCACACGCACACGTCACTGCTGGCCGCGGTGCGGCGCCTTCTGCGCGCGGGCCGCCGCATGTCGAACGCGCGGCTCGAATGGGACGCCGTGGCCATGCTCGAATCCATCGGCATACCGACAGTGCTGAGCGTGGCCATGGGCGAGCGGTTCCGCGCGCGTTTCTGGGAGCGCTCGTCGTTCTATGTGTCGGCGGGGCTGCGCGGCGGAGAGTCGCTCGAGACACTGGCGGCGCGGAACACGCCATTGAGTTTTGACGCGCGGCGCCTGCTCGCGGAGCGCGTGGGCAGGCTTGCGCGGCGGCTGCATGCGAGCGGGCTTGTGCACCGGGACTTCTACCTTGGACACATCTACGTCGTGGGCGAACTGGGCGGCGCGTACCGGCTGCACCTGCTCGATCTGCAGCGCATCCGGCTGGGCGCGCGGCTGTTCAACCGGTGGTCGCGGAAGGACATCGCGGCGCTCTACTTCTCCTCCCTGGCGCTTCCGACGGTGACGCGGACCGACCGTCTGCGGTTCCTCCTGGCATACGCCGGCGCGGAGCGGCTTGATGGGCGTGTGAAGCGCTTTGCGCGGCGCGTGGCCGCCAAGGCGGCGCGCGTGGCGCGCCACACGGAAAAGCTGCTCGAGCGGCGCAGGAGGAGCGGCGAGCTGCCGCCACTGCCTGTCCCGGGCGTTGCTGACGCCGCGCCGGCGCGAGGGCAGACGGGCCTTTCGGCTTGACAGTTTGCTTTTTGATTTTTGTTACGTTATAATGAACCTTGTTCGGCTTGCATGGTAGCTTGGAGAACGGAATGAATTCTTGGAGCTTCTCGGACCACGGCATCAGCGAAGACCCCCACGACGGGCTGCAGGACCTGCTGGCCCAGATCGATGAGGACATGGACACGCTGCTCGAAACGCTCGCCGAGTTTTTCGTCGAGTGTCCGGACTGCTGGCACCAGTTCTGCGCCTTCTGGGTGGAATGGCGCAACACCGAGGTCCAGGAGGAGGACCAGCAGGATGTCCGCTGAAGCCCGCCGCGCCACGCACCGTCCCGTTTTCCCGCCCGCACTTGCCCCGCCATCGCACAATCGGTATAATCTGGCATGAGTCTCCAGCCAGAGCCCCCGCTGCACAGTTTCCCCTACGACCCGTTCCAGGCGCAGGCCATTGACGCCGTCAACCGCGGCGTCTCCGTCGTCGTCGCCGCGCCCACCGGCGCCGGCAAGACGGTCATTGCCGATCATGTCATCGCCGAGGCGATCGCCCGCAACGAGCGGGTGATCTACACCGCGCCGATCAAGGCGCTCAGCAACCAGAAGTACCGCGACTTCTCCGGCGCCTACGGCGACCTCATCGGCATCGTCACCGGCGACGTCGCCATCAATCCCCGCGCGCCCGTCCGCATCATGACGACGGAAATCTACCGCAACACCCTTCTCGACGAGCCGGACCAGATCGCCGACACAAGCTGGGTGATCCTCGATGAGGTGCACTACCTGGATGACCGCGAGCGCGGAACGGTGTGGGAGGAGTCGATCATCCTCACGCCGCCTGCCACGCGCATCCTCTCCCTTAGCGCAACGGTGCCCAATGTTGAGGAGATCGCGGCGTGGATGCGCGAAGTGCTCAACCGCCCCACCGAAGTGGTGGTCGAGACGAAGCGCCCCGTGCCGCTCCACTTCAGCTTTCAGTGCCAGAACAACGTCTATGACGACTGGAAGAGCCTGCGCCAGCACGGCTACACCGGCATGCCCGCGCGTCACCGGCGCCGCTTCGGCCGCCACGAGCACGGCGTTATCCCCAACCGGATTCATACGCTCGTGCGCGAGCTTGCGAACGACGAACGGCTGCCGTGCATCTACTTCGCCTTTGGCAGGCGGCAGACGGAGGAACTCGCGCAGGAAATGGTCGGGTTCCAGTTTCTCGATGAAACGGAGCAGGCGGAAGCCCGCGCGCGCTACCACGCGCTGTGCACGCGGTTTGACCTGATCGAGGAGCCGTCCGCCCAGCGCATGCGCATGTTCATCCAGCGCGGCATCGCATTCCACCATGCCGGCATGCTGCCGACGCTCAAGGAGGCGATCGAGCAGCTCTTCACCGCAAAGCTCATCAAGCTCATCTTCACGACGGAGACCTTCGCCCTTGGCATCAACATGCCCGCGCGAACCGTCGTGTTCGACTCGCTGCGCAAGTATTACGCACACGGGTTCGCCAATCTGCGCACGCGGGATTTCTACCAGATGGCCGGCCGGGCGGGCAGGCGCGGCATGGATGCCGAAGGGTTCGTCTACCTGCGCCTCGTGCCCACGCGCATCTCGCTCGCCGAGGTCAACCACATCATCACCGGCCCGCAGGAGCCGGTCGAGAGCCAGTTCAACGCCTCGTACGCCACGGTGCTTAACCTGTACGAGCTGCACCAGGAGCGCGTCATCGATTTCTACCCGCGCACCCTGCACTGCTTCCAGGCGTCGAAATCAAGCCGCCGCCGCGCGCGGCAGAAATTCATCGACCGGCTCGACCTGCTCAAGGAGACCGGCTGCATCCGTCACGCGAAGCTCACGGTCAAGGGCAAATTCGCGAGCTGGATGTACGGCTACGAGCTGTATCTCGGCGAGCTCTTCGAAGCAGGGCTGCTCGACCGCTTTGCCGAGAGCGAGATGTGCTTCGCGCTCTCGTGCCTCGTGTTCGAGCCGCGGCCCGGCACGCATTTCGAGCGGACAATCCCGAAGAATTTCCAGTGGGTCGCCCGCGAGCTCGAACGCGTCCACCGCAGAATCCACCAGCTCGAATCGAAATATGACATCGAGCCGTTCGCCCCGCCGCCGCATACGCAGCTCGGCTGGGCGATCGATGCATGGAGCAAAGGCGCTGATTTTGCCACTACGGTCGAGAAGGCGGGGCTTGACGAAGGCGAGCTCGTGCGCTACCTGCGCATGATCATCCAGCTCCTGCGCCAGCTCGCGCAGGCGCCGTACACGTCGGACAAGCTGCGGCAGACGGCGAAGGCCGCGCGCGCGCGGATCGATCGCGATGTGGTCGACGCCGAGCGGCAATTGCGAGCTTGAGAGGTGGATCGAGTTGGCGGAGAGACAACAGCGGACAGATTGAACCACAGAGCCGCAGAGGCACAGAGGACGGAGTGTAACCGGTAATCGGTGACCGGGATGCAGTGATCAGGAGCGGCACCGACACACGGTGCCAGCCGCCTGCCGGCCATTCGACACGCGTTCATCACGGATCATAACTCTCTTGCGCGTCGTGTGCGCAAGAGAGTTTCCTAGAGCAGCACGTGCCCGCCGGGCGGGATTGTCCTGCCCGCCGCCTCGCGCGGTTCATCGGCGAAGTTGGCGATGATGCTTCTGCCGGATGAGAACTCGGTCTGTTCGACCTGGCCGTCGTCGCCGTGGTAGCGATGGCTGGTCATCTCATCCGTGCCGATCGTGCCGAACCAGTCATCGAGATGGAGCGTCGACGCGAAGACGTCCTTCACGCGCGGCCATGTGTCCGCCGTGAAGCCGCCGAAGGTGAAGGCGTAGCCCCACAGCATGTTCAGCAGACAGGCCTTTCTGAACGCGGGCGAGGAGATGTCCGCGCTGCTCCACGCGCCTTTGAACGAGACGATGCAGTCGTGGAACACGAGGGGCCAGAGCGGGATCGATTCGCCGGGCACGCGGCGATGGGGCCCGACGGGCGCCCAGTCGATGAAGGGGATGCCGAAGTCCGCGCCGTTCTCGCTGCCGAGCATGACGCCCTTGTCCCTGAAGAAGGCCAGCAGCGCCTTCTTCCGCTCGAAGTCCTCGCTGCGCGATTGCGTGTTGCCCTGCTCGTACGATTCCTTGAACTGCTCGGTGGTCACCGTGTCGATGTAGAGCATGCGCATGCCGAGCGTGGCAAGCTGCGGCCAGTTCCGCGCGGCGTATTCGAGTGATTGTTTCGAGTTGAGAATGTACGCCTGGCCGCCCCACCACCAGCCGCCGGGCATGAGCGATCCGTCCTGTTTGCGGCAC
The DNA here is from genome assembly GCA_012514975.1 of bacterium. GTDB lineage: Bacteria > Auribacterota > UBA3054 > UBA3054 > JAAYZF01 > JAAYZF01. The sequence goes on along the minus strand of JAAYZF010000481.1, from coordinate 1,360 downwards.
ACGCCGTGCGGGAAGCTGGTGGATTGCTGGTAGATGTCCTGGTAGTTGTCCTGCAGGCAGGTGACATACGGATCGCGTTCCGCGCAGAGCGCCTTGAATTCATCGAGCGATCCGAGCGCGGGCTCTGGCGGCCAGATGTCCGGATGCGTTTCGTCATAGCCGCCGCGAATCCAGCCGCGGAGATGGAACATGCCGCGTTTCATTCCGAGTGCCTTCGCCTCGGCGATGATGGCGGCCGCCTGCTTGTGCGAGATGAGCGTGACGACGCCTTCGGCCGCATTGCGCAGCTCCGCGGGCAGCTCGGTCTCGAGCGTGTCTTCGAAGCGGCTGCGGAAGAACGACCGCGCCTGCATCAGCGACAGCATGCGGCCGCCGATGAGGTTGCGCAGCGCAGGCCGTTCGGCGATCTTCTCCTCGAGGGACTTGAAGCAGCTGTTGTCTTTTGTCCACTGCCTGAATGCCTTGGCCATTCCGACGTAACCGCCGCGAGTGAAGCGGTAACGCACTGTGCGCGGTCCCTTCCACCGGCCGAGCGACTTGAGCCAGACGGGCGTCGCCGACATCTGCGTGGCAAAGACGCCCGCGTCGGCGATGCCGTCCTGGATCACGGCAAGCCAGCCGTCATCGCCGCGCAGGCCGCCGAACCAGCGCATATTCAGCCATGACGGATACCGCCAGAAACGCCGTTCGTGGAATTCCATCGGCTTCCGCACCCATTTGCCCACGCCCACCGGAAAGACAAGACTTTCGGAGACGATGGGCGTCGGGAACAACAGGTTCGGCAGTGACTCGTCAATGTCCGTCACCTCGACGCCAAGCCATGGGCCGTCAAGCACGTACCGGCAGGTGAACTGCCCGACCTCCTTCCCCAGCCGGCCGCGGAGCGTGTAGCGCACGCGATCGCCCTCAGCCACGCCCGTGAAGCGGCCGGGATACTGCTCGCAGATCGAGCGTTCGATGCGCTGCCACACGTGCCCGATCTCCATGGGCGCATCTTCCTGGAGCGCGACGGAGCCCATGCGCCAGAGGATGTTGCGCGTCTTGTCGGTGATCCCGGCCGACGCGTCGGCAAAGACGTTCAGCGCGACATGGTCGTTCTCGAGGTGCACGATGGGGTTCATGGGACACCTACTCGATGGTGAGGTACATGGTGTTCAGCGGCAGCTCGACGGACAGCGTGCCGTTCTCCTCGTTGCGCTGCACCGTCACGGGCCGGGCCGGATATCCTGCGACATCGAGCAGCGTCGCCTTGGTGAGTGCCGGATTCCTGATCGTGATCGCGGCACGCGTGTTGATGATGCGATAGGGCGGTTTGCCCGTGTCGAGGATTTCCTTCATCATCAACGACCGGTCGCCAACG
>JAAYZF010000480.1 GCA_012514975.1 bacterium | reverse complement strand
CGTCCTGCTCCACACCGAGACTTTCGTATCCCAGCGCTTCCGCGGCAGCAAGTGTGGACCCCGCGCCGGCAAAAGGATCAACGACCACGCCTTCACCAAGCGGCAACACCCCGCGCACAATCTGGCGCATGAACGCTTGGGGCTTCAAGCTGGGATGCGGGGCGATCCCGCGCTCGCAACTGCGTGTGGGGGAAGACTTGATCGCATCTCCAAACGGCCTGTCCTCAGAGGGACGCCGAAACCCGCCTGTCTTCCATTTCCGCAGGTTGTCCTGCACACGGCCCTCGATAGGCTTCCTGTAGACAAGCCATGGCTCCCACATCGAGCGAGGCATGACACTCACCTCCCGATACTCATCATGCGCGTCCTTCGGTCTGTCGCCACCGCGCATGGTCATAACCAGGCGTACGATCTCCCCCCTGCGTTCAAGCCCTGCCTCTGCCAGTGCATCGGAGACTATGTATGACAGCAACGGGTTCGATGCGACGATGACATGCGCGCCCGGCACCAGCTTCGGATGCAGCACACGCGCCCAACGGTAGAAGAACTGCCGGAGATCCTCAAGCTGTTTCTTGTTCAACACGGTGAATCTCGGCAGAGGAGAACGCTGTGATCCATCAAAGGAAGGTGGTATGCGCCATACGCCGCCATGGCCGTTGCGCAGCTTCGTCTGCTGTTCAGGAGTGTACTCATGGAGCCCGTACGGCGGGTCGGTAACGACAGCGTGGATGCTTTCGTCCTCTCGCGCCTGAAGCCAGTCGAAGCAGTCTGCGTGGTAGAGTTGCGTCTTGCCCCAATGGTATGGCGCAGAGGCAGGCGCCGACGTGCTCAACTCCAACTCCGGCGAGAGCCCGATCAGCGCATTCATGGTGTACACCCCGCGGCCGTCGCGAACGAAGAGATCGGGCGTGTTGAGCCTCAAATATGATCGCACGGAAGACGATGCGCCATCACCGAGAATGCCTGATACTCCCTGCTCAATCTGCTTCACACTCATCGGGGCGCTGTTCGCAGAGAGCACCTTCAGTATCGCATCGCGCACCTGGCCTGGTCGTCGCTTGCTCGCGTAATCTCTCATGGATCCATTATAGACGTCTGGACGTCAAAAATCAAGTGGCGCCTTCTTGTGCTGGAAAGGGCAACTCGGTATAATGGTTCATGTCGGTCCGTTCCGCAATCATTGCTTCATGAGACGTATGCACGGGCGTGCTGCGCCTGTTGATGTGACGACTACCGGCCTCATACAGGCCGGCCAGGTTCAGACGCGGGAGGCGCCATGAAAAGCGACGCAGAGGGCATACAAGACTTAAGGGACATCCGGATTGACGCGCGGTTCCCCGATCTCGCCGGCAAGACGGCGGTCGTCACGGGCGCCAGTCGCGGCATTGGCTGCGGCATCGCTTCGTTCCTCGGCGCGCAAGGCATGCGCGTGGTCATCACCGCGCGCACGGAGGACAAAGGCATTGCCTTCGCCGGGCAACTGGCCGCGGCGGGCGTTGCATGCGTCTGGGTGACGGCCGACGTGAGCACGGCTGACGGCGCGGCCGCGGTGTTCGATGCGGCATTCAGGCGGTTCGGCGCCGTGG
>JAAYZF010000041.1 GCA_012514975.1 bacterium | reverse complement strand
CGAATACGGCACCGGCGTCTACCGCGAATGCGTCCATCACCCGCTCGCCGCCTTCGAATCCGTCGCGGAGATCGAGCGCGAGTACACGTGGCCCACGCCCGACTGGTGGGCGCATGACGAAATCCACACGCAGATCGCCGGCAAGGAAGAGCGCCCTATACGCGGCGGCGGCTCCGAGCCCTTTCTCCTGTACTGCCAGCTCCGCGGCCAGGAACAGGCGTTCATGGACCTTGTGCTCAATCCCGACATGGTCCATTACTGCCTCGACAAGCTCTTCGACCTCGCGTATGAGAACACCCGCCGCATCTACGAGGCCGTCCCCGGCAAGGTCATGATCACTTATGTCGCCGAGGACATGGGCAGCCAGACCGACCTGATGTTCTCGGTGAAGCACATCCGCGAGTTCCTCATCCCGCGCATGAAACGCGTCATCGATCTTGCCCATCAGGCCGGCGCGTTTGTCTTCCACCACAATGACGGAAGTTGCCGCAAGATCATCCCCGACATGATCGCCGCGGGAATCGACGTGCTCAATCCCGTCCAGTGGCGCTGCGCCGGCATGGAGCGCGAAGGCCTGAAAAAAGACTTCGGCGACAGGCTCATCTTCCATGGCGGTGTGGACAACCAGCAGACGCTCCCCTTCGGCGCCGTGGACGACGTGCGCCAGGAAGTCATTGACGACCTCCGCATCCTCGGCGCGGGCGGCGGGTATATCCTCGCCCCGTGCCACAACGTCCAGGCGGTCTCCCCGCCCGAGAACATCGTCGCCATGTACGAGACCTGCTATGAGCATGGCTGGCAGTGACCAGGCTTGCCCCGCGGCGGCCCAGTCGCTATAATACTAGTTATGGCTGAAGACTTGATGCCCAGGATCGCCGCATTGCTCGAGGCGCGCGATGACATCGCTTGCGCCTACCTGTTCGGCTCGCGCGCGCGCGGCACCGCAACAGCCGCGAGCGACTGGGACATTGCCCTGCTGACAACCGGCGCTACGCCGGAAGAGCGTGCCGCCATCATCCTCGCCGTGCGCGGAGAGTTGATTGCGCTCGGCAGCGTTGACGTCGCCGATCTTGACGCCGCGCCGCCTCTGCTCGCCGCGCGGGTGATGCGCGAGGGCAGGGTCGTTTTCTGCAGAGACACTGCCCGGCGACGCGCATTCGAGCTGGGCGTGCCCCGCCGCTACGAGGAGTACCTCCACCTGCATCGCATCCAGATGCAGTACCTTCGCCAGGAGTATGGCAATGGGACGTGAAATTGTCGAACAACTGCTCAAAGCGGTCCGCGAACGGCTCGCCTTGCTCGAGCAGTACAACACGCCCGCCTTCGCCGGGTGGGAACGCGATCCCGTTCGCGTTGCCGCTGCCGAGCATTTCCTCCAGGTGGCCATCCAGGCCGTGATCGACATCTGCGCCCACATGACCTCTGAGCGGGGACTGAACGGCGATGCCACCTACGCCACCGTCGTGCGCAGGTGGGCCGATGTCTTTGCCTCCCCGCCAGACCTTGCACAGGCGCTTGCGAAAATGGTCGGTTTCAGAAACGTCCTCGTGCATGAATATGGTGATGTCAATGTCTCGCAGTTGGCCCTGGTTGTCTCGTCGCACCTCGGCGATTTTCACCGCTTCATTGCGCATGTCCTCCAGACGGAGATGTTCAGAAGCACGGACAAGAAGCACAATGCCTGACCGCCCCACGTCGTTCAATGTCATGGTCAAACCCATCGGGCCTGTCTGCAACCTGGCCTGCGAGTACTGCTATTATCTCGAAAAGGAAAGCCTGTACGACCCCGGGCACATCGAGCGCATCAGCGACGGGATGCTCGAGTCGTACACGCGGCAGTACATCGAGGCGCAGAGCGTGCCCGAGATCACGTTCTCCTGGCAGGGCGGCGAGCCGACGCTGCTTGGCGCCGGGTTCTTCCGCAGGGCCGTCGAGTTGCAGAAGAAATACGCCGGCGGCAAGACCATCACCAATTCGCTCCAGACGAATGCCACGGCGCTCAACGACGATCTCTGCGCCGTTTTCGCCGAGAACAAGTTCCTCCTCGGCGTCAGCATCGACGGCCCGCGCGAGATTCACAACCGCTACCGGCTCGACAAGCAGGGCAACCCGACGTTCGACCGCGTCATGGATGGCATCGCGCTGCTCAGGAAGCACGGCGTCGAGTACAACGCGCTTACCGTCGTCGGCCGCCACAATGCAAGGCATCCGCTGAACGTCTACCGGTTCCTCAAGGAAACCGGGTTCGAGTTCATGCAGTTCATCCCGCTGGTCGAGCGCGCGCCCGATGCGCATGCAAAGGCCATCGGCCTCGATCTCGCCGAGCCGCCCGAGCTGCGCGCAAAGGAGGAACGCCTGCCAGTCACCCCATGGACGGTCGAGCCGTTTGTCTATGGCTCGTTCCTCACGAGCATCTTCGATGAATGGGTGCGCGAGGACGTCGGCAAAACCTTCGTCCAGCACTTCGATGTCGCACTCGGCAACTGGCTGCACTGCGGCCCCGGGCTCTGCATCTACGCCGAACGCTGCGGCACCGCACTCGTGCTCGAACACAACGGAGACTTGTACGCGTGCGACCACTATGTCTACCCCGAGTACCGCCTCGGCAACATCGCCGACAAGCCGCTCGCCGACATGGTCTTCTCCGACGCCCAGTCGAAATTCGGCATGGACAAGTTCGCCACGCTCCCCGGCCAGTGCATGCGCTGCCCGGTGCGCTTCGCCTGCAACGGCGGGTGCACGAAACACCGCTTCGCCACCACGCCCGAGGGCGAACCCGGGTTGAGCTACCTCTGCGCGGGCTACAAGCACTTCTTCACGCACATCACGCCCTTCATGGACGCCATGGCCCGCCTGCTCAACAACGGCCAGCCCGCCTCGATGATCATGGACATGATCAGAAAGCAGGAGGAACGCGCCCGCTGGCAACATGTCAAACGCAACGACCCCTGCCCGTGCGGCAGCGGCAAGAAATACAAACAGTGCTGCGGCTTGAAGCAGGCCGCGGAAGATTCCGCATCTGAACCCGGGCAGACACCATCATGATCGAGAACCCTTTCTTCACCGCGGCGGAAGTGACTCCACACGAAATCCCCGCGGGCGACAGCGCGCAGATCGCCGTCCGCCTCGTCGCCGGCCCCGGCTTCTCTGCCAATGGTTCGCGCATCATCCTCGACATGCCAGCCTACCTCGGCTACAGCCGCCCGTCGGTTTACGACCAGGAGGACGGCGGGTTCGTCGAAGTCTTCTGCTCCAATCCCGACCTCCGCTACCTCGAACGCAGTTGGGACATGGAGGTCGCCGACTTCCCCACGCGAACCAAGACAAGTTTCAAGGGCATGGCGCAGCGCGTCTTCGTCATCGACTTCCTCGATGGCGCCGCGCGCGAAGGCGATGAGATTCTCGTCAAATGGGGCTACACGCGCGACGGGTTCGGCTGCGGCGCCAAAGTCTCCGTTCTCGTGCTTAAGCCCGAGTTCCACAATACCATCCACGTCCGCTACTTCGCCGATGGAACGAAGGGCCTGCCCGACTTCGGCCGCTCGTTCAAAGGCTACGACCGCCCCGTGCCCGACATCGAGCTCCCGCTCAGCTACCGCATCCTCCCGCGCGAGCCGGAACGCATCCGCGTCTTCCGCCGCCGCACGCGGGGCGACCTCGCCATCCTCGACCGTTTCGCCAACCCGGTGCCCGTGGCGAAACCGGGCGGATATGTCGCCGGCCGGCTCGGTGCGGCGCCGAACGGCAGCGGTTTGTTCTCACTCTCGAGCCCGCACGTCCGCGTCGCGTCAAAGGGCCTGCCGCTTCAGGACACGCCTGACATGTCGCGCGTGTTCGGCAGCTTGAGCATCTTCTTCGGCGACCTGCACACGCATTCGGCCTTCTCGAACGACTGCATCGAGCGCGAGAAACAGGAGATGACGCCCGACGACCTGTTCACCTATGCCGACAACGTCGCGTGCATCGATTTCCTCGCCGTCACCGACCATCACCAGCCGTGGGACATCGAGCGCAACAAGATCCGCGAAGACCACTGGGCCCTGCTCAACGACGCCGTGCGGAAACACGATCGCGAAGGCGAGTTCCTCGCGTTCGCCGGGTTCGAGTATCGCGACAAGCGCGGCGACACTGCCGTCGTGCTCAACGAGCCGTTCTCCTATGCCGACATCGACGTTCCATCGCTGGTGACCGTCAACGAACTGTGGCAGCAGTTCAAAGGCCGCGATTATGTCACCATTCCCCATTTCCACAACGGCGGCGGACTCGAGGACGGCGAATGGTACTCCTGCCCGTTCGAGGGCATCGAGCCGAACATCGAGATATACTCGTGCCACGGCAGCTATGAGAATGACACCGTGCTCGAACGCCACATCTCCCAGATCAAGCGTTTCCGCCGCGACCGCAATGCAAAGTACTTCCTCGAAAACGGCTTCAGATTCGGCCTCACCTGCAACTCAGATGGCCACAAGGGCAACGTCGGCATCAACGGCCTCACCGCCGTGTATGCAAAGGAACTGACGCACAAGGCCATCTTCGAGGCATACCGCAAGCGCCACGTCTACGGCACGACCAACGCGCGCATCCGCCTGCTGTTCACGATCAACGGCGCACTCATGGGCTCGATCCTGCCCAACGTGCCCGGGAAGACCGTTCATCTTGATCTGAAGGGCGAACAGCCCTTCAAATCAGTGGATATCATGAAGAACGGCGGGCGCATCATGCGCTTCCGGCCCGACGCCATCGAATTCACGGCAGACGTGCCGCTGAACGATCCCGGGCCCGGCAACTGGTACGTCCGCGCGACACAGATCGACAATCATATCGCCTACTCGAGTCCCGTGTGGTTTTTATAGGACCTATAGGACTCATAGGACCTATAATGCTATAATACCGATCATCATCAACGAGGAGCATAATTATGCGTTTTGGCTATTTCGACGATGCGAACAAGGAGTATGTCATCGAGCGCCCCGATACACCGCGCTCGTGGACGAACTATCTCGGCAACACCGAGTACGGCTCGGTCATCACGAACAACGCCGGCGGGTACAGCTTCTACAAGTCCGGCGCGCAGGGCCGCTTTCTCCGCTTCCGCTTCAATGCGTATCCCATGGACCAGCCGGGCCGGTACTTCTATCTTCGCGACAGGAAGAACGGCGATTTCTGGTCCGCTTCGTGGCAGCCCGTCGGCAAAGACCTCAGGAAGTACAAGTCCACCTGCCGCTTCGGCACCGCCTACGCCGTCATCGATTCCGAGTACAGCGGCATCCACATGCACTCCACCTACTTCGTCCCCATGGGCCAGCTCTTCGAGTACTGGCTCCTCACGGTGACGAACAACTCGAAGGTGAAGCGCGACCTCTCCGTCTTCACCTATGTCGAGTTCGCAAGCGAATGGCGCATGCAGCACGACCTCATCAACATGCAGTACTCGCAGCATATTGCCAGGGCGTCGTACAAGGATGGCATCATCGGCTGCAACCTGCTCGACAATCTCAAGCCCGACCCCGATCACTTCGAGAATGCAGACCAGTGCCGCCGCACGTTCATCGCCCTCGCCGGACAGAAAATCTCCAGGTTCGACACTGATCGCGATGTGTTCATCGCGCCGTATCACAGCTACAACAATCCCGCCATCGTCGAACGCGGCAAATGCAGCAACTCCATCGCCTATGGCGACAATGTGTGCGGCACGATGCAGGTCGACCTCTCGCTCAAGCCGGGCGAGAGCAGGGACCTCATCGTCATGGCCGGCATCGGCTCCGCCGCGGTCGAGGGCAGGAAGATCCGCCGCGAGTATGGCACGATGAAACGCGCACGGCTCGAACTCGAAAAAGTCAAGAAGCACTGGCACAGCTATCTCGGCAATCTCGACGTGCGCACGCCCGACAGGGATTTCAACAGCATGGTGAACGTCTGGAACGCCTACAACGCGCTCATCACGTTCTCATGGTCGCGCGCGGCAAGCCTCGTCTACCAGGGCGAACGCGACGGCCTGGGCTTCCGGGACACCGTGCAGGACCTCGTCGGCTCGATGCCGCTGATGACTGATGCCGTGAAACAGCGGCTCGAACTCATGCTCACCGGCCAGGTCGCCAACGGCGGCGCCATTACCGTCGTCAAACCGTTTGCCCATCGCCCCGGCCACGAGCAGCCGCCCAAGGACGAGCACTACCGCTCCGACGACTGCCTCTGGTTCTTCTTCGCCGTCCCCGAGTATGTCAAGGAGACCGGCGACATGGCATTCTATGACAAAGTCCTCCCGTTCGCCGACAAGGGCGAGGCACCCGTGCTCGGCCACCTCAAGCAGGCGCTCCTCTTCAACCTCGAACGCACTGGCGCCCATGGCCTCCCCTGCGGCCTCGATGCGGACTGGAATGACTGCCTGCGCCTCGGCTACCGCGGTGAAACAATCTTCGTCACCTTCCAACTGCGCCACGGGCTCATGACGTACGCCGACATCTGCAGACGCCTTGGCCGCGCGGATGAACAGCGCTGGGCCGGGGAACAGCTCGCCGCGCTTGATGACAAGATCCAGGAAACAACGTGGGACGGCAAGTGGTTCGTCCGCGCATACCGTGAAGACGGCTCGACCATCGGCTCGCACAAGGACGCCGAGGGCTCGATCTTCCTCAACCCGCAGGCATGGGCCGTCATCAGCGGCGGCGCCACGCCCGATCAGGCTGTCACCGCGATGGACTCGGTGAAACGAAGGCT
>JAAYZF010000479.1 GCA_012514975.1 bacterium | reverse complement strand
TTCAACAAGGTGCGCATCCCGCTCACCGGCAGGCCGTACATGGCATTCCTGCTGGAGTCACTCGGGTGATTCCGTCGCCGCCGTGGCGACGTGCCCCGGCAGGCGACGACGCAGTGGGCGGTCCGTGCGCGCTGGCGGGTGAACGGCGGTACGCACCCCTGTACACTGGTTCAGCGCGCGTGCTTCCGCCGTGCCAGCAGGGCGCATGCGCCAAGGACAGCGGTCATGCCGGCAGGCTCGGGCACCAGGGGGCCGAGATGGACAAAGCGTTCCTGGCCGGCGACGTTGGCGGCCGAGACAGCGTCGCCGCTCGGGAAGCGGGCGCGCGACGCGCCATCGTATACTTCGCCCGCGATCACGCCCTGCGGGTACTGCTCCGCGAACGACGGGTCCGTGTACGACACCACATTGGGCACGGCGCTGTTGAAGCTGAACTCGAGCGCGTTGTCGTCGATGATCGCCGCGGCCGTGTTCGTGCACGTCCATGTCAGCATGGTGTCGCCGGCATTCGAGCACATCCATCCGGGCGGCGAAACCGTACTGACAACCTGGTATGCCCGCACCGAGAAGGCGAGCAGCTGGCTCGCGCTGCCCAGCGTGTACTGGTCGTCATTCCGCGTCACGCGGTAGGTGAACAGTCCGTGGTTGTCACTCGAGCTCTCGATGGAGACGAGGGACGCCTGTGCGGCGCGCGTGGCGAGCAGGGCGATCAGCGCTGCTGCGCCGGCTGATACGATGCGTAGAGTCTTCATGGTGTTGCTCTCGAACAAGTTTACTCGATGATGACCGTGTAGTACGCGTTGCTGGCGGTAACGGTGCCGGTGTAGGTGTTCAGCGGGGGAGTTGCCGCAATGCCTGTCTCGATGGCGCTGAAGCCGTTGGCGACATCGCCGGAGCGGTAGACGGCGTACGTCCTGTTGCTCACACTGGCCCACTGGAGCACGAGCGACCCGTCGGCCGCGGCGCGCGCCGCGCGGACGGCGAAGACGGACTGCGCGTCCGTGGCGTCCGTGCCGGCTACGTACTCGGCGAAGTTGGGCAGGCCGTCCCCATCGTAGTCATCCTGCGGGTTGACATCGGCGATCGAGGTGATCGCGTCGGACGGATTCGCGTCGACGATGGCCTGCTCGAACGAGTCGGGCATGCCGTCGAAGTCGCCGTCGTCCGGGGCTACGTTGACGATCGCCGCTCCCGCGTCGTCCTGTGCGACGTAGGCATAGCGGTCGCCGCTCGTCAGGCGCATGGCGCGCGCCAGCGGCTCGATGACCGCCCGCTCGACAGGCGTCAACCGCAGCGATACATCGTACGAATGGATGCCCTGCCGGCCGTCGAGGACGTTGAGCCGCGAGCCAGCCACCGAAACATCGAGGACCGGCATGTGCAACTGCTTCGTCTTCGCTATCGCCAGCGCGGACGGCTGCGACGCATCGACCAGATGCCAGCCGCCGGCATCGTCCGCGACGTACACGCTGTTTCCCGCTGCTGCCACGCCCACGGCGGTGTTGCCCGACGTGGGCGCCGCGCCGCGGAGCTGCAGCCCGCCGCCCGTGGTGTATTCGAGCGCAAGAATGCCGTGGCTGCCGGCGGCAACGAACACGTTGCCCGCGTCAGCGGCCACGTCGTGCAGGAACACGTTCGTCGCCCATGCAGCCCGCTTCGCCGGCGATGCCGGGTTTGACACATCGAGGCATTCAATCCCATACCCGTCGCTGACGAACGCCAGGCCGCCATGCACGGCGACCGATCGCACGGCGCCCAGCCCTGCGCTGAGATACGTCGCCCGGTGAAGCGGCGCGGCAGGCGAAGACACGTCGGCGATCTGTACGCCGAACTGCCCGTCGGCAACGCAGAGCGTCGTGCCGTCAATGGCCACGTCCATGGCGTTGCTCGAGCCGGTGTATGCGCCCATGAGAACAGGCAGCGCCGGGTTGGCCACATTGTAGATGCGGACGCCTTCGCCGCCCGCGGCTGCATAGAGCACGCCGCCGGCGACAGCCGAGCCGCGCGCCCTGGCGCCTGTCTGCAGCACGCCGAGCGCGGAAGGGGAGCCCGGGGTCGAGACATTGAGGACTTCGAGCCCCGCGAAGCCGCGTGCGACGTACGCCTGTGCGCCGTTCACGGCCACGCCTGACACGTCGCCCTGCGTCACCCATGGCGCCCCGAGTGCCGGCGAGGAAGGTGAGGAGACATCGACGACCGCAAGGCCGTTGAGCCCGGCAGCCGCGTAGACCACCGTGCCGTTCGCAGCAAGGCCGCGCGCCTGGCCGGGCAGGAACACCTGCCCGTCTATCACCGGCGCCGCGGGCGCTGAGATATTGACGATGGACAACACGCCTTCGCCGTCTGCCACGTACGCGTGGCTGCCCGCAAGCGCGAGCGACGCTCCGGCGGCAATGCGGTCGCAGATGCCGGCCAGCGCCGGCGACGACGGCGATGCCGCATTGATGATGAGCAGCCCGTTGTTGGAATCGAGCAGGTAGACCGTCGAGCTGTTCGCCGCGACGGCAACCGCCGGGCCTTCCGTGTGGTACGCGCCGGCAAGAGATGCAGACGCCGGGTCTGACACATTGGCGATGCGCAGCCCTGCGATGCCGTTCGCAATGTACAGCGTGCCGCCGGAGAGCGCAAGGCCGCACGCGTCGCCTGCCGTGGCAAGGCCGCGGACAAGGCGGGGTGCGCTGAGCACGCCCGTATCGACGATCTGCACGCCGCGCGAGCCGCATGCCGCGTACACCCAGCCGTTCGCAGTGGCGAGCGCGCGAATCGCGCCCGGCAGTTGCAGCCTGCTGAGAATCACCGGCTGTGCCGCGTTCGCCACGTCCACGACCGTCAGTGAAGCGCCTTCGGCAAGGTAGACAACTGTGCCTTCGGCTGCCACGGCCGACGCGAACCCGCCTATCGAGCCCGTGGCGCTCGCCGCACCCGCGGAAGACTCGACGGCCGAGATGCCGATTTGGCGGAACAGGGCGTTGTCCGCCGTGTTCGTCTCGCCGGCAACCGGAGCGGCAACGGCTTCGAGCACGTGCATGCCCGGCGCCGCGCTGATCGTGTTCCAATCGAGCGCCAGTCCGGCTGTCTGCCCCGGCGCGAGACCCGATGCGGTCACCGTGCCGATGGCGCGCGACTCGGTCGTGTCGTTGACCGTGACCTCAACCGACTCGATGCCGGCGCCCTTGTTGGCCACCTCGATGCGCAGCACCGCGTTGTCGCCCGCAAAGGCGCTCGCCTCGGAGCTGAACGACACCAGCGCCACATCACGCGCGGCCTGCACTTCAGGCTCGATCGCCACGAGCCGCGCGTCAAATCCCATGTCGCTGCTCGCCGGATCGGCCTGGTGGACTTCGGCGGCAAGGATGTTCACCCCGGGCTTCACGAGCGACGGGTCCGCCACGGTGAACGCAAAGTACGTTGTTTCATCGGCGCCGCCGACCGTTGCGGACGCATACGTGCCGTACGCCGAGCCGCCGGGCATGTTGTCGCGGGCGATCTCGATGCCGTTCAAATAGACGATCACTCCGTCGTCGCGCCGCACGTGGAGCGTCAGGCCCATGGGCGTCTGCGCGGCGGTGAACGCCTTGCGGAAGTAGTACGTCGGATATTTCGCGTTCGCGTCGGGCCCGTAACTCAGGACCGTTGCCTCGCCGTCGCCGCCATATCCCAGCGGCGCCGTGCCGCCCGACCATGTGCCGTCATAGTAATCCGCGAGCGTCCATGGCGCGCCATGAAGGTCGAGCCCCTGGTCGTTGTAGCGCCACTCGCCCTGCGCGGCCACGACCGTATTCGTTGAGATTCCCGACGCGATCGCCACCGTCAGGCGGTTGGTGTTGTCGAGCAGGTCTGTTTCTCCGCTGACGGCGCTTGCGTCGGCCGCGATGGTATGGAAGCCGATGGGCAGGCCTGCGGTGTTCCATGAGAAGGACAGATTGGTTGACGCGCCCGACGCAAGGCTGGCGATTGAGTGCACGCCGATCATCGTTGCCGCCGTTTCATTGCGGAGCGTCACGGTGAAGGACGCGGGGTCGTCGCCGAGGTTCTGCGCAACCACCGTCACCGGCGCAACCGCGCCGGGAGTGACGAGCGATGCGCACTGCAGGCTCGTGAGGGCGACGTCGTACACAGCAGCGCGCACGACGAACGGAGCACGCACCGTGTTGTCCGACGTGAACGTCTCGCCGGCAATGGGGCCTGCGCTGGCGGAAAGGGTGTAGGCGCCCGGGGGCGTGCCCGCGGTGTTCCATGAAATCGCCGCGTTCGCCGCCGCGCCGCCCGAAAGGCCGGCCACGGACGCGGAGCCGATGAGCGTGTTCGCCGTCTCGTTGCTGAAGAGCACGGTGAACGATTCCGCCGTCGCCTCCTTGTTGGTGACCAGCGCGGTGAGCGGGACGATGCTGCCCGGCTCGCCCCATGCGGGCGAGAGTCTCAACGCGGCGATGTCGTGCGTGACGATGATCGGCGCGTAGGCGAGGCTTAGGCGGGTGAACCGGCCGTTCATGGTGGCATAGTTCGTCGTGTAGCCCGCGGCGCCCTTGACGAATTCGCACCAGTTGGTCGTGTACGGCCCCTGCATGTTCGCCATGGTGTACTCGGCGCGGATGCGGTAGACGCCGTCCTGCACGACCGTGCCGGCGGTATTGCGGCAGTTCCACGTCACCGTGTGCACTTCCTGCGTGGGCAGGGTGGCGCCGGTGACTGCATCGACGACGTTGCCGCCGGAGGACGCGAGCCACTGGTACAGGTACTGCTGCCGTGTCTGCGCGCGCTTCTTCAGCGTCTTAACGAAAGTGCCCGAGCTGTCGACCACCCAGATGGCGACGATGTTGCGCGGGTCGTAGCTTGTGTTGAAATTCAGCGTTTCCACGGTGAACGTCACCGTCCCGTCAGTCTGTGCCGCGGAGCAGAGCGCACAGGCCGCAACGAGCGCCGCGAGGCATTTCATGGTGTTGAGGTTCATTGGTAAAGCCCCCTGATATGTGCTGCGATGGCATGCATTGATGCCCGGTTCTTCATCTGCATGGGCAGCGCGGCTGCATCGTCCGTCTGCCATGCGCCTGCGATTCGTTCCACGGCGGCAATGACGTGCGGCACCGCCCGCGCAACGGCGGGGCTGAGCTGCATGCCATAGCCGACGTATTCCGGCTCGACGCCGACTACAATCACGCGCGGAGTGTCCGCGCCGCCAAGCATGAGCACGTCCATCAGGCCCATGCCGTGCGCGCCCGCCGCGCGCAGCGCCTGCTGCGCATCCGCGCCGGAGAGCAGCACGATGCTGCCTGCCGGGCGGCCGGACTCGACCGCGTCGATCGCGATCACCACGTCGCCCGCCGAGACCATGTCGGCAAGCGCCCAGACCGACGTTCCCGCCTCGACGAGCTCGACCGAAGGCGGGAACATGCCGGCCATGGCGCGCAGGGCGTGGATGCCCACGCCGTCGTCGCTCAGCAGCTCGTTGCCAAGCCCGGCGACGATGACGCGAAGAGTGACGGCCTGATTACGCATGCGCCGCCTCCTTGCTCTGCGCAGTGCGTTGCACGGAAGGCCGCCACAGTTCATACACGGTGTCCTGCCCGCCAGGCCGAATGACGTGCGTCGCGCAGTCAAGGCACGGATCCATCGAGTGCACTACACGGAGCACCTCGACCGGCTGGTCCGCGCGCTCGACCGGCGTGCCGACAAGCGCCTGCTCGAGCGGGCCGCGCTGCCCGGCCGTGTCGCGCGGCGAGCAGTTCCAGCATGTCGGCGTGATTACCTGGTAATGGCTGATGACCTTGTTCTCGATCCTGAGCCAGTGGCCGAGGGCGCCGCGCGGCGCTTCGGTCAGCCCCATCCCGGAGGCGGACTGGGGAACGGGCGCCGGCGTGTACGGGTTTGCGCCCACAGGCAGCGCGTCAAGCCATTCCTGCATCGCCGTGACGATCCTCAACGCCTCCTCGGCGCGCGCAAGATGGCGGTCCATCACTGACACGCCGTTCGTGTAGACGCCCGTCGCCATCATGCGCGACAACGGGCCGCACTCGTACGATCCGCCGGAGTAACGCGGTGACTTGAGCCACGAATAGGCGTCCTTCTTGGGATGCCGGGCGATCGTCTCGCCGCTTGCGGGCGGGAGGTCGTTTGTCGAGTCGTCGTACCACGAGTGCTTGATGTGCTCGCTGATCATTGCCTGGTTGACGGGCTGGACGCCCGCCTGGCCGTCAACGACGCGCCCGGCGCGCAGCAGCTTGTTCGTGCCCGCGGTGTCAAGGTCGAACGTCCCGAACGAGATCAGGTTGCCGAATCCCTTGCCGATTGTGTAGTAGTCGCTGTACAACGAGGCAAGCAGCCGCGCGTCAGGCAGGTAGACATCGCGGATGAACGCCGTCAGTTGCGTCAGCTTCGCCTGGAAGGCGGACTTGTTCTCGGCGCTCGACACGGCGGTGAAGCCCCCGGCGATGAACCCGGGCGAGTGGGGGAGCCTGCCGCCGTAGATCGCGCCCATCTCGTGCGCAAGGCGCCGCATGACCACGGCCTGGAGATAGTGGCCGAGAAGCGACTTCTCGGTGCGCGTGTCAAGCCTCCGGCTCAGCTCGAGCCCGGGCAGCCACGGCGCCATCTCCGGCCCGGCAACATAGTCGGGCAGCGAGAGCAGGTAGAAATGAAGGATGTGCGACTCGAGGAAGCAGGCGCCGTGCACAAGATTGCGCAACAGGAGCGCCGCGTCCGGGATCGTCACGCCGAACGTGTTGTCAAGCGTCATCGCCGCCGCAAGGCCGTGCGCCGTCGGGCACACGCCGCAGATGCGCGACGTGATGATCGGCGCGTCACGCGGGTCGCGCTGCTCGAGAATCTTCTCGAAGCCGCGGAACAGCGTGCCGATTGACCAGGCGTCAACGACCTGCTGGACGCCGTTGACGGCGTCGATCTGGACGTTGATCTTGAGATGGCCCTCGATGCGGGTGATCGGATCTATGGCTGCGTAGATTATAGGCATGGTGGTCTCCTCTTCAATGCTGCTGACGGAGCGTGCGTCTTGTTGAGCGGAAATTACAGCGGGTACAACTCGTAGAACGACTGCGGGCCGGGGAACGTCTTCTCCGTGCAGCCGTGGCAGGGCGCATTGACGCCGATGCACCAGGTGCCCTGGCCGGCGATGCCGTTCCAGCACCTCTCGCACCGCGCCTTCGTCGAGGGGCCGCGGCAGCCGAGGCCGATCAGGCAGCGGCCATCCTGGCCAAAGTCCGTCGCTTCAGGCAGCGCGTTGGGATTGACGTCAATGTTGCGCGGGCATTTGCCATGGATTGTCGCTTCGCAGGGATTGCCGCTGAGGTCGCGGTTGTAGAGCGCCGTGGGCCGCCGGTCCTCGTCAAGGTCAACCGGCGCGCCCGCAATGAGCTGCGCGACCGCCCAGACCACCCAGTCGGGATTCGCCGGGCAGCCGGAGATGTTGATCACCGGCCTGCCTGTCAGCGCGCCGACGCCGACGACGCGCGTCGGGTTCGCCCCGGCCGCGGGTATGCCGCCGAAGCTTGCGCAGGTGCCCACGCAGACAACCGCCGCTGCGCGCGAGGACAGGTCGCTCACCGCCTTCATGAACGTCACTTCCTCGCCGTTCAGCGAGTAGGCAATGCACGCATGGCCGTTGAACGCCGTGGCAACTCCGCCCTCGAGCACGAGCACGTACCCGCCGTCTCGGTATGCGCGCGTCAGCACGCTCGCCGCCGGGTCGCCCGCCTGGGCCATGACGGTCTGGTGGTAGACAAGGTCCACCGTGTCCGTCAGGAGCTCGGTTGCGCTGTAAGGCGCGGCCTCGGAGATGCGGTTGAGAAGCGAGACGGAACAGCCGACGCATGAGCTGCCGTGCAGCCACACGACCATCGGCTTCCCGGCGCGCGCAAGCCGCCGTTCAACCAGAGCCAGTACATTACCGGAGATGCCCAGTGCGGCAAAGGACATGCCGCAACACTTCAGAAACGAACGTCGTGTGACCTTCACTGTTGTCCCCTGTTCTCAGTCCCCCATAACTCCCCTACGGTGGACTGTCCTCGCCCTCAGGGTGGCGCAAACAGCTTATCACAAAAACAGGGGCGTGTCAAGTGGTTTTCTTTTCGGAAGGGAGAATGGCGATGCGCCCAGTGTGGATGCGGCTGTCAGCCATGCGGCCCCGGCGCGTGTTCCGCGGAATCCCAAAAAAAGTCCTGAACATTTTCCCTGCCTGCCGGGGAGGGGAAATGTGGCCCGCCTCCCTGCGCCAGAGCACCGGCTTGAGGTGGAAGACTTCTGATGGCTTTTGCCTACGACTCCGCGCCTTAAGGCCGCGCAACACTTCCGGCTGAAGCCGGTACTCCGGCAACGGGCGCGAAGCGCCCATCCACATTCCCTACTTGCTCAGCAAAACGTACAGTGCATCGCCCGGCAGGTCAAGGCTGACCGTCCCATCCTTCTTGCGCAGCGGCACCGGGCCCGACGGCTCGCCGTTTTCATTGAGCTTCTCCGCCTTGGCGATCACGGCACTCGACAGCGTTATCTTTCCCGACAGCCTTTCGACGCGGAAGGGCAGCCGGCCCGTGTTGACGATCTTCCACTCCTCGCCGCCAGCCCCGGCCGCCGCATCGCCGATCGGCTCGATCTTCCAGCCTGTCGGCCGTGCGCGCGGCGCGATCTGGACGAGAATCCTGTCCGCCGTCTTCAGCGGCTTGCCGTCAAGCGTAACCAGCGCGATGCCCGCGTGCCCGGCATCGCAGACGATGGTGCACGACGAGAGCTTTACCGTGCCCGCCGACTTCAGGAAGCCTATCGCCGCCTGCGCCCGGGGCGAATCGAGCGTGACAAGCCCTTTCGCCGGGTCTGCCGCCACGATTCCGTTCGCCGAGACAACCGGCCGGTTCGTCGCCGCTGCACGCGCGACCGGCGCGACCTTCGTCTGTGAAGCGGGATCGAAGTCAACGAGCACAGGGCCGGTGAGAAACGCCTCCTGCGGCACCGTGCCTCCTTCAGCGCCCTTCATCGCGCCGCCCGCATACCTGTTCGGGTCGTATTCACCTCCCTCGGCAATCATCGACGGTTTCATTCCGACCATGTCATCGAACGTGCGGCGCTCGACCACCACGGGATCGGGCGTTGCGGCATAGCCAAGGCGATGGATCAGCGCCGCGGCGGCAAACGAGCCCATGTGCCCCGGCTCCGAGCAGTTCCACTTCATCATTGCCTTGCCATGGCCGTCATCGGGCGTGAACGCATAGTACATGTTGCCGGCCCACGTCACGTCGCGCGGCCCGGCGAAGAAGACGGCATTGACATCGCTGACGCCGTTGTAGATGGCGGTGAGGAGCGCCGCCTCATTCTGATATTCGTGCGGATTCACCCACAAGGTCTCGGTCACCCAGTACGGGCGGTTGCCCACCTGTTTCTTCAGCATGGGCAGGCGGAGCGGCTCGCGCGTACAGGAGACCGAGTCGAAGATGTCGCCAGGGTCGACCCGCCAGCCGGTGTTCGATCCCTTGTGCATGCCGCCGACGTAGGTGTTTGCGCAGACGATGTCGCCCGCCGTCTTCGTCCAGTTCTCGAGGTCCTCCATGGTCTTGTCCATGGCATGGAAATTGGACGTGGTGAAAAGCTGCTTGCAGCCGAGCGTCTCGCGGAGGTGCTTCTTCATGTCCGCGTGGAACGCGTACTGCAGCCCGGCGATGAAACGCAGTTGGTCGGACATCCGGCGCGCGCTGATTGCCAGCTTGCGCCCCTCGGGC
>JAAYZF010000478.1 GCA_012514975.1 bacterium | reverse complement strand
TTCGTGTACTCATGTGCTGCACTCCTTGCTGTTGGTTTAGTGAGGACTGTCCTTCTCGATCACCGTAACACCTGTCCCTATGTTCAAACAGTATACACTAATCCGGCGGGAAGTAAAATGTATATTTATGTCATTTATATAGATTTTTCGGCCATATCCGTGCTGCCCGTGCCGCACGCGTGGTAGGAAGGACATCCCTGTCGCGACAAGCGCATACGGGACATCCCTGTCCCGATCAAGCCCCGATGCCGCCGCTGGTGCGGCGGTTCACATCTGCAAATCCGTTGGCATGCAACGGATTTGACCGCCACAGTGAACCTGTTGGCGGGCAACAGGGGTCGGGACAGGGACCCCGCCTTGCTGGGCAAGTGTCCCTCCTAGAGTAATAAGGAGAGCCGGTCGAATGACCGGCTCTCCTGTGTTCGGTGTTTTACCTGCGCTTCCGCCACATCGAGAGCATGCCAAGCGCCACCAGCGCCAGCGCAGCCGGCTCGGGTATCACGCTCACCCTCAGCGACGGCGAGGTGCCCGCGTTCCTCCGCGTATGGATGAACGCGTTGCCATTGGCCGACTCGGGCATGATCGCCAGGCCGAAGTTCGTCTCCGGGCTGTCGAGCCATTTCTGGATCAGCGCCTGGCTGATCTCCCACGTCGTCGTGCCGAAGAAGTCGAGCGGCAGCGTCTGCGGCCCGAAGCTTTCGCCGAAGTAGTTCGTGTGGCTCGAATCGCCGACGTAGGACGCCCACGTCTCGGTCGCCTCGTTGAACGGCTTGCGCAGCTCGTAGCAGACGAAGTTGATCGCGCCGAAGTTTGGATCGACGAACGCGTTGCGCACCATGAACGTGGCATTGCTCTCCGTTTCGAGCCCGCTGAACACGCCAAGGTCGAACCAGGCCATGATGATGCCGCAGATGCCGTTCGAGGCGGGCATAGGCCAGAAAGTGGTCTCGACGCTGCCGTTGTAGTTGCTGGCCGGCTGCGAGAGTTTCACCATGGCGTTCTGCGCGGCGAGCCTGCTGAACGTGCCTGCCTTGACCTCGGTGTCGAATTTCGTCGGGACCGAGTACAAGCTCTTGCCGCCGTCGACCGCGATATGGCGGACGCGCCAGTAGTAACGGCCGGAGAACTGGAGCACGTTGCTGACCACGGTGATCTGGGTGAAGGCGCTCGTGCTCGTCACGTCCCAGACGGGCGCGGCGTACGACGGCTCAGTCGCGATCTGCCACTGCGCGGCGCCCTGGGGCGACACGCCCGAGTAGGCCGACGCTTCGAGCGCCGGGGTGAGCTGGAGGTTGATCGCGCCGTCGGCCGGCGAGACGTTCGCCGGCTGGGCGGGCGGCACGGCGTTCGTCGTGCTGAGGTCGAATGTGAGCGTCGGCACGGGCGATGATATCTGCGTCCTCAACTGGCTGTTGCCGGTCGCCTCGGGAATGAGGGCGATGCCGAAGTTCTGATTTGGATTCTCGATCCAGCTCTGGATCAGCGCCTTGGGCACGGTCCAATGGTAGACCGCGGGGAAGGCATCGATGATGGTGGCATCGAGCTCGGCGCCGTACTTCAATGCCCACGTTGCCCAGTCCGCGCCGATGAAACTGTTCCATGTGACGTTCGAGGCGGCCCAGCTTTCGAGAACGGCATAGAGTTTAAACGTCGGCGGGAAGGACACGGAGGTCCATGCGACGCCCACGGCGAAGTCGCCGTCGTTGTCCACGCTCATGCCCGTGTACTGCGAGAAGACGCGGAGGTCGAACCAGTACATGCAGGCGCCCGCGGGGGCGATGTTCGTGACCGGGTCGACCAGGTTGAACAACTGGATGGCGTTGCCGTTCCAGTTGGTGTTCGGCTGCGCGGGAAGGATCATCGCGCTCTGGCCGACGGTGCGCACCTGCGGCTGCATGAGGTTGAGCACCGTGTCAAAGTATGTCGGCGCCGACCATTCGCTCCACTCGGGCGCCTCGGCGTTGTTGTCGCGATAGCGGACGCGCCAGTAGTAGCGCGTGCCGTACGCGAGCGTGGCGCCGACGCTGGCGTTTGTCCGCGCGGTGAGGATGCCGCTGTCCCACACGGGCGAGCTGAAGCCGGGTTCGATCGCCACCTGCCACTGGCTGTTGCTGAACCCGTCGCCGTTCGGGTCGCTGAACGGCGATGCCGTAAGCGGGATGCCCGTGAGCGGCATTGCCGCCCTGCCGTTCACCGGTGTCATGTTCGTCGGCATGTTCGGCCGCTGGTTGTTCGAGAGCAGGGACACGGCAAGCACGGGGCGTTTGCCGAGCGGCTGCCACGTTGCCGCGCGATTCCACCACATCTTGTTCGCGTACAGGTCGGGCCGCATAGCAAGGCCGCGATTGCTCGCCGGGTCGTCGAGCCAGTGCTGGACAATGTTCGACGGGATGATCCACGTGACGTTGCCATTGCCGACGGAGGTCGCCGTGGCGACTTGCGGGCTGAAATGATTGTAGAACTGGTTGGTGAACCCCGGATTGTTCGTCATGCCCGGGCCGAGGAAGTTCTGCCATGTCACTTCAGTCTCATTCCAGTTGCTCAGACATTCGTATTGTCTGAACACCATGGCGGCAGCTTCGCCCCAGGCCATGCCGATCGTGAGTTGCGCATCCCCCGTCACCACCCGGCCCGTGTACGCCGACAGGTCGAAATACCAGAGAATGAGCCCCGCCGTTGGATATCCCGCAACAGGGTTCTCGAGGTTGTAGGTGCTGGTGATGCTCGAGTTGATGTTCGAGACATAGCACCCGCGGGTCGATGCCGTTTTGGGCGCCGCCTGCGGCAGGATCATCGCGCTCCCTGTCTCGCCTGCCTGGACTTCGAGCGCGTGTGCCGGCGCAGCAGGGAACATAGCGGCGACGAGCGCGACTGCAACTGCCATCCAACTGATTCGTGTACTCATGTGCTGCTCTCCTTTGGTTTTATCGATGACTGCTCTTCTCCATAGCCGTCACAACGTCCAGTCAACTCGTCCATGATACACTAATATCGAGGCAAAAGGAATGAACACATCGGACGGTCAAATGCATAAAACGGACATGGCTTGTTCTGATATGCCAGTAGATACTTTGTGGATATTGGCTTCAATGGGAATGAATGTGTCTTTAACGGCCACGCAACTGCCCGCCTGAAGGCGGTACTCCAAACATGCGGGGCCGCGCGCGCGGCAATGTTGGGAGTACCCGCTTTAGCGGGGCCGTGCATGCGGCGTGAACAGCCCGCCTGAAGGCGGTACTCCAAACATGCGGGGCCGTGCGCGCGGCAATGTTGGGAGTACCCGCTTTAGCGGGGTCGTGCGCGCGGCGGGAACGGCCCGCCTGAAGGCGGTACTCCAAACATGCGGGGCCGTGCGCGCGGCGTGAACAGCCCGCCTGAAGGCGGTACTCCAAACATAAAAAAGAGAGCCGGTCGAATCGACCGGCTCTCCTGTGTTCACGTCGCTGTGCCAGCGTATTGACTTTAGCTGCGCTTCCGGAACATCGCGACCGCGCACAGCGCGACCAGCGCCAGCACCGCAGGCTCTGGCACCACGCTCAACGTCAGCGAAGGCGACGTGGCCGCGTTGCGCCGCGTATGGATGAACGCGTTGCCGTTCGCCGTCTCGGGCATGATCGCCAGGCCGAAGTTCGTCTCCGGGCTGTCAAGCCACTTCTGGATCAGCGCCTGGCTGATCTCCCACGTCGTCGTGCCGAAGAACTCGAGCGGCAGCGTCTGCGGCCCGAAG
>JAAYZF010000477.1 GCA_012514975.1 bacterium | reverse complement strand
GCGCGTCGTCCTCGGGATGGGCATCAGGGAACTCGCGGTGTGTCTCGACAAATCCCACGGACAGGAAGAACGGCTGCGCCGGGTTCGACAGTATGAACTCCGCGGCGGCCGTGTGCGCGACACTCGGATCGCCCAAGTGGCGGTCATAGCCGATTTTCCGCCATGCGCCCCCGTCGGTGTGGCTGGCGATATGCTGCACGCCCGCGAGGGCGGCGATGTAGCCGTGGCGGCGCAGCGTATGCAGTATGTGCTGCGAGTAGTCATTGAGGGCAAAACCGCGATGCGCAAGGCCCAGCATGCCGTTGCTGTGGGCATATTGCCCGGTGAGCAGGCACGCGCGGCTGGGCGAGCATGTGGGATTTGCACAGAAGGCCTGGCGGAACAGCATGCCTTCTTCAGCCAGCTTCTGCAGGTGCGGCGTGCAGATGGCATGGCCGTACGGCTGGACATACCTGCCGGTGTCGTGCGAATGGAGGTAGAGGATGTTGGGACGCTTCACGAGGCTAGCCGCCGTACCCGAGCCTGAGGGCTCTCTCGTTCAACTCCTGCATTGCAGCGTATTTCGCCGTCTGCACCTTCATCTGTGCGACGATGCTGTCGAGCGGCACAACGGCCGACTCGCGCACAAGACGGCCGAGGGCGATCATGCTGCAGACGCGTTCGTTTCCGAGGTCTATTGCCATCTGCGTGCACGGCACCATGCAGACGCGCGCGTTCTCGGGTGGATGTGCCGGCGCGGCGCCGAGGCTTTCGTTGATGACGATGATGCCGCCCGGCCGCACGCGCCCGGCGAACTTGACGACGCTCGGCTCGTTCATCGCTATCAGCGCGTCCGCGGTGACGATAAGGGGCGAGCTGATCGGCGCGTCGCTCAGGATCACCTGCACGTTCGCCGTCCCGCCCCGCATCTCCGAGCCGTAGCTGGGCAGGAAGGTGACGTGCATGCCCTCGCGCATGCCGGCCTGGGCAAGGATTCTGCCCAGGACCATGATGCCCTGGCCTCCGAACCCAGATGCTATGACCTCAAGCTTGCGCATTCCAGCATTCCATCATTCCAGACTTACGGACACGTGTGGTACGTTTCGATGATCTTCTCCACGGCGCCTTCGAGGGGGATGAGCACGGCTTTCTCGTCGCACCGGCGTTTCACCTCGACCTTGCCCTCGCCGAGCGAGCGGGGACTGATCGTGACGCGCAGCGGGATGCCGATCAGGTCGGCGTCCTTGAACTTGAAGCCGGGCTTCGCGTCGCGGTCGTCCACCAGCAGGTCATACCCGCGTTTCTCGAGCGCGGCTTCGAGTTCGCCGGTGACGCGTGCGACGTCCGCATTGTCCACCGCGAGCGGCTGGAGAAGGATGTCGTACGGCGCGATGGCGCGCGGCCAGATGATGCCGTTCGCATCGTGGTGCTGCTCGATCGCGGCGGCCACGGTGCGCGTCACGCCGATGCCGTAGCAGCCCATGAACATGGGCTTTTCGGCATTGCCCTCGTCAAGGAAGTTCGCCTTGAGCGCCTCGGAGTATTTCGTGCCGAGCTGGAAGATGTTGCCGACCTCGATGCCGCGGAACGTCACCATCGGCGTGCCGCATCTCGGGCAGCCGTCGCCCTTCACCTGGAGGACGAGGTCATGGAACTGCGCGTCCGGCACATCCCGGCTTACGTTGAAATTGACGAGGTGGTAATCCGGCTCATTCGCGCCGACGATACCGTTGACCACGTGCCTCACCGTCTCGTCGAACAGCAGGTGCTCAGGCTTGATCCCGAGCGGGCCGCAATAGCCGGGAACGACTCCGGCGGCTTTCTTCGACTCGATGAACGCCGCGTCGGCGATCTCGATCTCGAACCCCTGGACCACGGCGTGCAGCTTCGCGGGATTCACATCGCGGTCCCCCCGGACGAACACCACGGCCAGCTTGTCGTCGCAGCGGAAGAGCAGGGCCTTGACCGTCTGCGCCGGCGTTTTCTTGAGAAACGCCGTGACGTCCTCGATCGTTTCCTTGCCCGGCGTGTGGATTTTCTCGAGCGGCCGCGGCTGTTCGTCCGCCTCGGCGTGCGTGACGACGCCGTGCGCCGTCTCATCTGTTGCCGTGTAGCCGCACGACGCGTCCGGGCAGGCCAGAACGACGGATTCACCCGTGTCGGCAAGCACCATCAACTCCTCGGCAATCTTGCCGCCGATCGCGCCCGAGTGGCCGATGACGACGCGGGTGTCAAGACCGCACCGCGTGAAAATGTTGACGTACGTGTCGCGCATCACGCCGTAGTACTTCACCATGTCCTCGGGCGTGGCGTGGAACGAATACGCGTCCTTCATCGAAAACTCGCGGCCACGCATGACGCCGAACCGCGGGCGCACCTCGTCGCGGAATTTCGTCTGGATCTGGTAGAGGCACAACGGCAGCTCGCGGTACGACTGGACTTCGCGGCGGACGAGGTCGGTGACGACCTCCTCGTGCGTGGGGCCGAGGACGTAGTCGTGCTCGTGGCGGTCCTTAAGGCGCATCAGCTCCTTACCGTAGACGAACCACCGGCCGCTCTCCATCCACAGCTCCGCCGGGGAGAGCACGGGCATCAGGATTTCCTGCGCGCCCGCCTTGTTCATTTCCTCGCGGACGATCTGAGCGACCTTCTGGACGACCTTCCAGCCAAGGGGCAGGTAGTTGAAAATGCCTGCGCCGACCTTGCGCATCATGCCGGCGCGGACCATGAGGCTGTGGCTGGCGACCTCGGCGTCCTTCGGCGTTTCCTTTACCGTGGGAATAAGTGCTCGGCTCCACCGCATATGTGCTCGCTCGCGTGCAGTACGGATTAAGGTGCGGCAGCACCGTCTGGCCGCACGAACGTGAGAATTATACGAAAAAGTGCGGGGAATTGTCCAGAAGCAGGCGCCGGAGATGCAACGCGCGCCGTGAACACTTTGCCCACGGCGCACGCTTGCAGTGCAGGGCCCCCTGAGGCCCGTCTGCGGCGGCGTCGCGCGGGGAGGCGTTGGAGCGCCGCCTATGTTAACGGGGCGTGCGGGCCCTGTGCCCGTGCCGCACCCGCTAATCTCCTATTTCAGTACCACTTTACCATATTATCCGCCGTTTGTCAACCCCCCCGCCTTTCCCGCGCCGCCGGACGCACGCCATGCCACGCTTCGGCATCGTTAATGGTATCATAGTGCTCGAATGTGCCCGGCCCTTCCCAGATACCCTTCAAGGCGCACCGCGGCGCTCTTCGCCTGTGCCGCCCTCGCTGCCTGCTCACCCGACGCACCGGAGCGTGCGATGAACACGGCTGCATCGTCCAACCGCCTTGCGCGCGAGGCAAGCCCCTATCTTCTTCAGCATGCCGCCAACCCGGTCAACTGGTATCCCTGGTGCGACGAAGCGTTCGACGCGGCGCGCGCGCAGGACAAGCCCGTCTTCCTCTCGATCGGCTACGCGGCCTGCCACTGGTGCCACGTGATGGAACGCGAATCGTTCGAGGATGCCGGCGTTGCCGCGCTGCTCAACCGCGACTACATCGCCATCAAGGTGGACCGCGAGGAGCGGCCGGACATAGACAGTGTGTACATGACGGTGTGCGTGGCGTTGACGGGCAGCGGCGGCTGGCCGCTCACCATTGTGATGACCCCTGACCAGAAGCCGTTCTTCGCCGCGACGTACCTCCCGAGGGACGACAGATACGGACGGCCGGGCATGCTGAACCTGCTCCCGCGGATCGCCCGGTTGTGGAAGGAGGACCGGGCGCGTGTGCTGGCCGCGGGGAGCGAGATGGCGGGCCTGCTCTCCTCGAACGAGCCGCGGCAGGGCGTCGTGGCGGAGGAAGTGCTGCGCGCGGCGGGGCGGCAGTATGCATCCCTGTTCGACGGCGTGCATGGCGGGTTCGGCGACGCGCCGAAATTCCCCGGCGCGCACAACCTGTCGCTGCTGCTGCGCCTTGCTGCGCGGTTCCATGACACGAATGCCCTCGCCATGGCCGAACGCACGCTCGCCGCAATGGCTTCCGGCGGCATATGGGACCACGTCGGATCCGGCTTTCACCGCTATTCCGTGGACGCGGAGTGGCTCGTGCCGCATTTCGAGAAGATGCTCTACGACCAGGCCCTGCTCGCCACGGCGTACTGCGAGGCGTTCAAAATGACCCGCACGCAGGACTATGCGGCGGTCGCTCGGCAGGTCTTCACGTATGTTCTGCGGGACATGACCTCGCCTGACGGGGCGTTCTACTCCTCCGAGGATGCTGACAGCGAAGGCGGGGAAGGCGCATTCTACACATGGCCGTATGATGAGCTGACCAACGTTCTGGGCGCTGATGCAGCAGCGTTCTGCGCACTCTACGGCGCAACGCCGGAGGGAAACTTCGAGGGCCGTGTCATCCTGCACCTGGAAGGGTCGCGGAGCGATTCTTCCGGCATCGCGGGGACGACGGCATTGCTGACGCGATGCAGGGAGAAGTTGCACGCTGCGCGCGCGAAACGGCCCCGGCCGCCCAAGGACGACAAGATACTGACTGACTGGAACGGGCTGATGATTGCCGCGCTTGCCACGGGCGCCCAGGCGCTGCAGATGCCCGAGTATGCAGCGGCCGCCGAGCGCGCCGCATCGTTCATCCTGCGTTCATTGCGCGCACGGGACGGGCGGCTTCTTCACCGGTATCGCAATGGCCAGGCGGCCATCCCGGGCTTCATCGATGACTATGCGTTCTTCATCCGCGGGCTGATTGAACTGTACCAGGCCACGGGCAGGACTGAGCACCTGGCAGCGGCATGCAGCCTTGCGGAACAGATGATCGCGCTGTTCTGGGACGACGCTGCCGGCGCGTTCTTTCATGCCGGCAGCGACGCAGAGAAGCTCATCGCGCGGACAAAGGAATTCCAGGACGGCGCCATCCCCTCGGGCAATTCCGTCGCCGCACTCGACCTCCTCCAGCTTGGCCGCATGACCGGCCGGCGGGACTGGGAGGACAAGGCCGCGCGGCTCATTGCGGCCAACGGCGCCGCGGTGGCCGGTATGCCAACCGCCTATGCCCAGATGCTGATCACGCTCGATTTCCAGCTCGGGCCCACGGCGGAAATCGTGCTCGCGGGCAATCCCGCGGACGAGACGATGCGCGCAATGATCCGCGCCGTTCAGTCGCGCTTCCTGCCGCATGCGCTGCTGATCGTGCGAACGCCCGGCGATACGGCGCACGACACGCTTATGCCGGACGTCGCGGCGTACGAGCCCCTTGACGGCATGGCGACGGCCTATGTCTGCAGAAACTTCACGTGCGAGATGCCGGTGAACACCGTCGAGGAGCTGGAGAAGAAACTGGAGAAGATGAGCGAATAGAGAGCGGATACTGCCACGACCGGCTCACCACAGAGCCACAGAGGCACGGAGGACGGCGGGTGGTTGGTATTCAGTACTCAGTGTTCAGTAACGGCGATGCACGACGGGACGCGTGAATGCGGAAGTGTGCGCTCGTGGTGTGCCTGTGAGGCCATATGAGGCGGCCGACGGTCGCCCTGGAGGGTCACCGTCCCCGGTGACCGTTTGCCCCGCTTCAGCGGCGGTCCGCCTTTGACGACTCGGCACCGCCGGGGCCGGGATGTCAGCCTTCCTTGATGCGCGTCAACCTGTACACCACATCATTGTCCGGGCACATTACGTCCACATACCCGCGGCCCTGCTCCCACGATATTTCCTCGGAGAACCGCATGGCTGTTGACACGGGGTAGACAGCCGAATAGGCGCGTGCGCACATGCCTTCCGGCGTGCGCGGCCCGAGGATGAACGTCTGGCCCATGGTTGCACACTTGAACGTGTTCTGGACGATCCGCACGACTTCGCATCTGATCTTGTAGTTTACCATGGATTCTCCCCAACGGAACAAAAGCCGATTACGATTACGAGCACGATTACACGCTTTCGTGAAGCAATTCACGAAAGCGAAGGGCGTTTCTGATCGCCTTGCCCATGTAGCAGTTGTTGAAAAACACGAGCATCTTCTTGACGTTCTTCGCCATCTGCCTGACACGCCGGACGAAGTCGCGCAGTTCGTCATCGCTGTACAGGTAATTGTACCGTTCCTTCTCTCCCGCGGAGAACCATGCGGGATTGCGGCCATGAAAACGGGCATAGCCGAGCGGCGCGGTGACCGCGGTGCGGAGAGGGACAAGCCCTTCCAGCGCCGGTTCGTCCACGGCGCAGCATGCCAGGCCTTCAGCCTTGAGCAACGCGTCGGTCTCGTCACTAGCCCAGCTCTTGTGCCGGAACTCGATGGCAAGAGGATCATCGGGCAGCTCTGCGCGGCAGCGTTTGAGGTAGACGCGGTTCCCCTCTGTGTTATGGAACGCGTAGGGAAACTGGAG
The DNA here is from genome assembly GCA_012514975.1 of bacterium. Classification (GTDB taxonomy): domain Bacteria; phylum Auribacterota; class UBA3054; order UBA3054; family JAAYZF01; genus JAAYZF01. The sequence continues at coordinate 29,859 of JAAYZF010000477.1, read as the reverse complement.
GAGCACCGCGGCGAGCTTGCCCGCATCACGGGCCGGAGCGAGCGTGTCTCTGCACGCGGCAAAGTCGCCCGGAGTGACGTCATCCGGCCTGGCGTGTGTGATGCCTTTGAAGGCTTTGACCGCGATCTGGTACGCGGGCGGCGTGCGCTGGACGAACGGTTCGAGAAGCCGTGGCGACGGCGCGGTGTAGAACGTGAAGTTCAGCTCGAGAGCGTTGAACGCAAAGACATTGAGATAATACGGCAGCGTCTCGTGGTCGGAAAGATGAGCCGGATAGACCGTGCCGCGCCAGTCGGCGAACATGAAGCCGCTGGTGCCGACGTAGATGTTCTCACCGAGGGGCGGCAGCGCGGCGGCATGGATGTCGGGAAACAGATCGTCCATTACTCCTTCATGGCCGGATCGTCCGCGATGCCTTGCGCGGGGTCGGCCGTGCCGCTGACAGGGACGCGCATATCGGCGGGTTTGTCCTTGAGATACCAGCGGGCGTTCTCCTCGGGTGTGCCGGAGCAGGCGGTGAAGAGGATGAGAGCGGCAACGGGAGGAACGGCGAGGGCCAACCGCGGAAGACGTTTCATGTCACACTCCGGCTCAACACGAGACGCGGCAGCAACTGCCGCGCGGTTAAAGAAAAAGGCGGCCGTACGGGCCGCCTCGGTCATATCATACTGCGGTGTGGTGCTGCGGCCTCGTATGAGACGCACTCCACGGAAAACGGCCTTAATCGAGCAGGCGCCCCCATTGTTCCTCGGCGACGACGGAGCGGCTGAGCTTGCCGCGGCGGTCGCACGAGACCCACACGACGCGACCGTTCGCAAGCAGCACGTTCACGCCCGTCTTGTGGTTCGGCCTCGCATACACGTCCTGCGCGTTGAAATTCAGCACGCCGCTGCTTACCCCGCGGTCGGCCATGATGGGCGGATTGTTCGGATCGTTTGGTATGGCCGTCGAGTTGTACGAGTACGAAATGTGCTTCTTGTCGAATTCATCGATGGTCGGATTGCTCGAGAAGGGAACCACGGTGCTCTGCGGGCACTTGAGGAGCTCGAGCTGCTCCTTCTGCATCACGCCGACGTCAAACAGCGGCCACAGATCGCGCACGCCGCCGCCGCGCTCGTACCGCGTGAGCGGCGGCTGGGTTGTCGGGTACGCATTGTGTTCCTGGCTGTAGATCAGGAAGATCGAGTACATCGAGCGCAGGTTCTGCGAGCACTGCATCTGGTACACCTTCGCCATGACGACCGGGTACGTTGCGATGCCCATGCCGGCGAGAATGCCGATGATCGAGATCACGATAAGCAGCTCGATGAGCGTGAAGCCGCTGCGTCTGTTTGTCTTCATGTCAACTCCAGGAACTGGTGAATGACTGCGTAGTCGTACGTATTATACACTATCACGGCGCAAAATGCAATGCACGGCTGCATTTACGCGCCGCCCTGGGTACACTCCGTGCGCACGGTCCAACGGGCGCAGTGCATCCATCCACAGACGGCACGACGGCCGCCGATCCAGACGGAACACCGGGACCGGCGTCTGCAATTGCCGGCGGCGCGTGCGAGGGCGGCGGAAACAGGAAACCCCTGGGGCCTTGATGGCCACAGGGGTCTCAGCATGGTGGGCGGTGCGGGAATCGAACCTGCGACCTCCTGCATGTCGAGCAGGCACTCTAACCAACTGAGCTAACCGCCCAAAGCGTTTGTACAGCGTGTTATTTTACCCAATCAAGCCGGGGATGTCAAGCGCGGGTGGATATTCGTGCGGATATTTCGTATAATCAGTCACCTATGGAACAGGCGATAGAGAAAGCGCGTGTGCTCATCGAGGCATTGCCGTATATCCAGGCGTTCCGCGACCGCATCGTCGTCATCAAGTACGGCGGCTCGACAATTGAGCGGAACAGCGCGGATGAGAACATCCTGCGCGACGTCGTCTTCATGCGCACGGTGGGCATGCGTCCGATCATCGTGCATGGCGGCGGCAAGAACATCACCAAACGCCTCGCCGCGGCGGGCATCGAGACGAGTTTCGTCAAGGGGCTGCGCGTGACGGACGAGCGGTCGATGGAGATCGTCGAGGATGTGATTCTCAACGACGTGAATGCGAAGATCGTTGCGAAACTGGGCGAGCTTGGCTGCGAAGCCGAGGCGCTCTCGGGCAAGACCGGCCGGATGATCCGCGTGCGCAAGATGACCGGCACGGACGAGAACGGGGCGGTGATAGACTGGGGATTTGTCGGTGAAGTGAGGCGGGTGAACCCGCGGCCGCTGTTCGACGTGCTCATCGCGGGAAAGGTGCCCGTGGTGGCCCCGTTGGGCGTTGATGAACACGGTAGCGTGTACAACATCAACGCCGATACCGTCGCGTCCGAGATCGCCTCATCGCTCACGGCGGAGAAACTGGTCTACCTGACAGACGTGCCCGGCATCCTCTACGACCCGAAGGATGAACGGACCGTCATTTCGACGATCCATGTGGAGGACGTCCCGAAGCTGAAGGAACAGGGCGTCATCGCCGGCGGGATGATCCCGAAGGTTGATGCGTGCGTGCACGCATTGCAGAACCATGTATACAAGACGCACGTGATCAGCGGATTCATCCCGCACAGCCTCCTCCTCGAGATATTCACGGACAAGGGAATCGGGACGGAGATCGTGAACGGATAGTATTCAGTGACCGGTACGCAGCTGGAACTGCCGGGGACGACCAACGACCAGCAACTAACGACTAACAGCGCGATTGCAGAGCAACTGACATGAGTGTTTCAACGCAGACAAAAAGCGACTACGATTCATACGTTGTGCCTTCATACGGCAGGCTGCCGGTTGCGTTCGTGCGCGGCGCGGGCGCGTGGTTGCAGAGCGAGGGAGGCGGGAAGTATCTTGACATGTATCCCGGCTGGGGCGTGAACCTGGTGGGGCATTGCCATCCCACGGTCGTTGCCGCGATCCGCGACCAGGCGGGCAGACTGCTGCACACGCCGAACAACTTCTACAACCCGCTGCAGGCGCAACTGGCCGCGGAGATTGTCAAGCGTTCATTTCCGGGCAAGGTGTTCTTTGGCAACTCGGGCGCCGAGGCGAACGAGGGAGCGCTGAAGCTTGCGCGGAAATGGGGATCGGGCAAGGGAAAGTGGAAGTTCATCACGATGGAGAACTCGTTTCACGGCCGTACCTTCGGCGCGCTGTCTGCCACGGCGCAGGCGAAGTATCACAGGGGGTTCGAGCCGATGCTGCCCGGGTTCACGTATGTGCCCTTTGGCGACACCGAGGCGGTGAAGGCGGCCATGGACAGCGAGACGTGCGCGGTGATGGTGGAGCCGATCCAGGGCGAAGGCGGGGTGAACGTGCCGCCGGCGGGCTACCTGCAGGCCCTGCGCACACTCTGCGACGAGCGGGACTGTCTGCTGATCTTCGACGAGGTGCAGACGGGCGTGGCGCGTACGGGCCACTGGTTCGGCTTCCAGTGGGCAGGTGTGCAGCCGGACGTGATGACGCTGGCCAAGGCGCTGGGCGGCGGGGTGCCTGTCGGCGCGTTTGTCGCCGCGACAAAGGTTGCCGACGTGCTGCAGCCGGGCACGCACGCCTCGACGTACGGCGGCAATCCGCTTGTATGCGCGGCGGGGCTGGCAGTCATCAAGGTGATTGATGAGGAACAGGGACTCACGCGCGCCAACGAGGTACAGGCGATGTTCCGCGAGCGGGCAAAGGCGCTTCAGGCGAGATTCAATGTGATCAGGGAGATACGCGGCGCGGGCGCCATGTTCGGCATCGAGCTGGACAAGCCGGGCCAGGCCGTGGTCGACGCATGCCTCGAAGAGCATGTGCTCGTCAACTGCACGCACGAGCATGTCCTGCGGTTCCTCACGTCGATCTTCGTGACGCGGGATGAAACAGACAAGGCCTTCGCGGCGGTCGAGCGAGGGCTTAGAGCGCTCTAGGAGTGACGAATGGCATTGAACCGGGTACGGGCGGCGGTGTTCGCATGCATCGCGTTCAGCGTGTCTGGCGGGCACGCGATGCCTGCCGTGCATGTGCAGGCAGACCTGGCGGCGCGTGCCGAAGCATTCTCGGTGAGCAGGAATGCGACGCTGACGCCGTCGTGGCGCGACGTATGCGGTGTGCCGTTGCCATCATTGCACCTCGCACTCGGCGCCTCGCCCGTGGCGGCATTTGCGCAGGCCCGCCTCGCGCTTCCCGACGGGCCTGACCCGGGTGACGGCGCGGTCGAATGCATTGGCGCGTGGGCGCTGACCGGCGGCGGGCATTCGGGCGTAGTGGCGCGGGTGGCGGTGAACGGCATGGCCGTCTATGACGGGACACCGTCGACCAACCTCCTGTACTGGCGTGCCGCGGTGCCTGCCGGCATCGGCGTGGTGACGGATATTGCCTGGAGCGTTACGTACTGCGCGACTGCCGGTGCGGCGGGGGTGGAATGGGTGCTGCCGGCGCTTATCCGTACAATCGACGACACGAACGCCACACGCGCGCGCCTGGTGTTCGGCACGGGGCGCGAAGGAGCACGCGCGTGGCGCCTTGCCGGCGTCGCGGACGGCGGTGCCGGACCATGGCAGCCCGGGCAGGAAGTCGCCTGTGCGCCCCATCTGCGTGTGACGCGCATTGCGCCCCGCATGCCGCATGTGCAGAACGGCGTTGCAGCGCACCTGGCGGCGGAGATTCGCAACGAGGGTTGGGAAGCGTCTGGCACGGATTCGGTGGATTCAGTGACGCTGGCGCTCGATGAGAACACCGGGGCCGTCTCGGAGCAGCGGTTCATCGAGCAGCCCGTGCCGCCCATGCCCGGCCGGGGATTCACGGAAGTTCTCTGGACAGTCTTTCCGCATCTGCATGCAGACACGTTGAGCGGCACGGTGACCGTTGCGCGTACGGGCCAGGCCGTGGCGTTTTCCTTTCCGGTTGCCGCGGCGGACACGGTGTTCACCCAGAACACCGCGTGGGGAACTGCGTGGACGCGCATTCGCGGCGGACGCGGCGTGCCGCTGATTGCCTACGACTGGCAGTGCGGGACCATGCGGCTGCGCTTCATCCAGGAAGAGGACGGCGTTCGTACGGTGAAGCTTGGCATCACGCGCGACGGGATCTGTTCCGACATCGCCGAGCTCGCGCCGCTTGCATCACTCAAGTGTGCAACCGCCGCCGGAGGGCGTGAGACGATCTCGTTCCAGCCGGCCCGCATACGGCACACGGCGTCCGGCAGCCTTCAGACGGTTCAGATGTCAGACATGCAGATGAGCGCAGACGGCTCGGTGTGGACGATGAACCAAAGCTTCACCTACGCGCCCGCGGCGGGGCGTATCGTGGTGGAAACGGCCTTCTCGGGCAGCCAGCCCCGCGCTATCCTCGACGCGAGCGGCCCGGTGGCGGTCATGCAGTGCAGCGAGCGCACCGCGATCGTGATGCCGCGCTACGCGTTTGGACGCGTGCACGCGGCGGAGGAAGAAGCACTGCAGTATCCATGGCTGTCGCTTGCGCAGCGCGGCATGCGCGCGCCGCTTGCAGGCCAGATAGCACCGTTCGTGTGCTGCATGCTCGAGGACGGCATGCTCACATGGACGGCGGCCAGTGAACCGCCTGAGAGCAACCCGTCCGTCAACTGGCGGATTGAACGGCCCGCGGTAATGGACCGGCACGCCGTGTTCCGCGCACGGTTGTGCAGGGACGCAGACGCCGGGCGGCGCCACGTGCCGCCACCGTTGACAACCAACGTCACCCTCCGGGCCGAGTTGTCGCTGCAGGCGGGCGAAGCGGACATGACGCGGCTGTTCCCGCAGCCGGCGCGCGGGGCGCCGGGGCGCATCGTGTTGCAGGCCGAGCAGGCGGAAGTCTCAGCGCTCGTGGACAGCGCGCTCGCGGAGACCTACTCAGGCTCGAACGACGTCGCCGAGTCCCTGCACGCAGGAGACCACACTGCTGCCCGCGCGGCAATGTTGTGGATGGAAGCGGCGCGCGAGACGGAGTACGAGCGGAGGAACCGGCTCGGCACATGGCTGTCAACGCTGACGAATGCGCTCGATGCGCTCCCGGTGGACGAGGTGCTCACATGCGCGCTGCAGCATGGGATGGCCGCTGCCGCGCTCTTCATGCTGGACGACGAGGCTGAAACGCTGTACGCGGCCGGCGCGGCAGCGCAGGACCGGCTGTGCGCGGAGGCAAAGGAGCTGACCAGGCGCATGGGCGTGGACGGCGGTGCCGCGGCGCCCGCGGCACGCGCATGCGGCGCGGCAGCCGCCCGGCTGCTTCTTGCGGCCGCGGTCTGCGGCAACAGGAGCGGCGTGGCTGCCGCATGCGACCTGCTTGACGCTGCGCGCGGGCTGCGCACTCCCGCCGATGACACGGCGGGGCCGACCGCGAGCAGCATTGACGCGTGCGCCGAGTTGATCGAGGCGAATGTGCTGGCCTTCCGGCTGACGGGCGACGAGCGGTATTTCCGCGAAGCGTGGCGCTGGGCGCACGCCGGCCAGGCGTTTTTCGGCATGAGGGGCACGGAGGTGTGCGAGCTCGCCAGTGCGCGGTTCGGCGTTCCCGCCGCCGTCTCGCCGCTTGCAGACGCCGTGTCGCCTGAGATGACGCTTCTGTACGCGGACGCGCTGCGCGAGCTGTTCAACGCGGGCGAAACGCCGGAACAGTGGCTCCGGTACCCGCGCACGATTGTGCAGGCGGCGTACGACGTGTACCGCGGAGCGAATGTGGGCGGGATGATGCCCGCCGGACTCGCATGTGATGGTGGCGCACGTGTGGGAGGCCTGCTGTTCCCGGACGGGGTGTGGCTTAACAGGCTGCGGGACCGCGGGTGTCCGCCGCGCCTTTCATGCCAGTCGTTCACATTGATCGACCGGACGCGCGTCTACGCCGTTACGCCTGCCGATGCACGCATCGCCAAGGACAAGCTGCGGGACGAGGCGAAGCTGACCGTGGCGTTTTTCCCCCACCGGACCTCGCGTGTGCTGTTTCCCCTGTCGCCCCGCGCGATCAGCTTCGAGCTGAACGGCAACCCTGTGCCGCAACTCCGCTCGCTTGCTAACAGGACGCACTGGTACTACCTTGAGGACGCGCGTTCCATCATGCTGGAAATCCACCATGAAAGCGAGGTCATGGAGCTGACACTCCAGTTCGGCGGGCGGCTCTAGTGTAGCGCGTGCGAACACACGTGCAGATCCCGGCAGCATGCGCGCGCGTGGACAGTCATGCCGGCGGGGCTTCTCCCGTGCGGCAGTCAATCGCGAATTCGTAGAGCATGTTCTCCTGCTCGTCGGTTTCGACGGCGCCGGGGCGTTGCGCGCGCACGTCCTGCAGCGCCTGCTGCACGGGTGCGCCGTGGGCGATGAGCCACGCGGCGAGCACCGTGCCTGTCCTGCCGCGGCCCATGGCGCAATGGACGAGCGGGGTGCAGTGCGCGCTTCTGCATTCGTCCAGGAAGCGGACGATTTCGTGGAGCTGGGCGAGTGCTGGCGCGTGGAAGTCGGGCACGGGCGAATGCAGCACACGCATGCCGGCGGTCCATTCGGCGGGCAGGGGATATTCGCTGAGTGTGACGATGGCGTTGATGCCCTGGCGCTTGAGCCACTCGATGTCGCCGGGGGAGCGAGGATGTTCGCTGCCTGCAACGCCGTTGATCCAGTAGAGGTCCACGTCAGTATTTGACGGCCGCATCATCGGCCGGAAAGAATGGTTTGTACCGGCGGAGCAGAGGGCGCACGTCCTGCGCGATGAATTCCGCGACCTGCTCGGGCGCGCGGCCGACGAACTTCCGCGGCGCGAGTTCCCTGGCGATCATGGCGCGTGAGAGGCCGATGGCCCTGTCGCCCGCGATGCGTTCGAGCAGGTCGTTGGCACGGCCCTCGCGGACACCCGCCATGGCCGCCATGGCATGGACGCGGATGCGTTCGTGCACCTGCTGGCGGTCCCCGCCGCAGGCAACGGCGCGCATGAGCAGGTTCTCGGTCGCCATCACAGGCAGCGCGTCGCTGACACGGCGCTCGATGACGCTGGGATAGACGACGAGGCCGGCGGCGATGTTGCGCAGCAGGATCAGAATGGCGTCCGCCGCCAGGAACGCCTCGGGCATGACGAGGCGGCGGTTGGCCGAGTCGTCGAGCGTGCGTTCGAGGAACTGGCTCGCGGCGGTCATCTGGGGCGATGTGCTGACGGAGATGATGAACCGGGCGAGCGAGGCGGCGCGCTCGGAGCGCATGGGATTGCGTTTGTAGGCCATGGCGGACGAGCCGATCTGCTTCTCCGAGAAGGGCTCTTCGAGCTCGCCAACGCTCTGGAGGTAGCGGATGTCGTTGGTCATCTTGTGCGCGCTCACAGCGATCGCGTCGAGGCACGAGAGGATGTCGGCATCGACCTTCCGCGTGTAGGTCTGGCCGGCGATGGGGAAGCAGTCGTCAAAACCGAACGCGCGGGCGACACGCTGTTCGAGGCTGACGACCTTGCGGTGGTCTCCGTTGAACAGGGCGAGGAAGCTGGCCTGGGTGCCTGTGGCGCCTTTGACGCCGAGGAACTTCAGGCGCCTGATGCAGAAATGAAGCTGCTCGAAATCGCGCAACAGGTCCTGCACCCAGAGGCAGGCGCGTTTGCCGACGGTGGTGAGCTGGGCGGGCTGGAGATGGGTGTAGCCCAATGCCGGGCGGCGGCGCTCGCGGAAGGCAAACGCGGCGAGAGGCCTGACAGCCTCGATGAGCCGGTCGCTGATCAACTCGAGGGCGCTGCGGTAGATGAGCAGGTCGGCATTGTCGGTGACGTAGCAGCTTGTGGCGCCGAGGTGGATGATGCCGGCTGCGCGCCGGGCCTGGAGACCGTAGGCTTTGACGTGGGCCATGACGTCGTGGCGCACTTCGCGCTCGATGCGGCGCGCGTCATCGAGATTGATGTCATCCACGAAGCGTTTGAGCTCGGCGATCTGAGCCTGGGAGATCGGCAGGCCGAGCGCGCGCTCGGCTTCCGCGAGGGCGACCCAGAGCCTGCGCCAGAGGCGGAACCGCTCGACAGGCGAAAAGAGCGCGGCCATGCGCGCGCTGGCATAGCGCTCGGCAAGGATGTGGTCGTACCGTCCGGCGGCGTCAATGCCGGCGGAGGAGCGTTGTGTGCGGCGCGGTCGTGTGGGCATACGGTGTCGGGTGCAAAGCCGGGGTCGTGGATGAACGCTGGTCAGCGCATCGCGGCGCTGTCCCGCCGGGCGGTTAGTGTTCCAGGCCCCGCTCTTCGCGGACGCGCGGATCGGGGTCCCAATCCGTCTGGTAGGGCCTGACGGTGCCGGATGACGGGTAATCGAAGATGGTGCGGCGGCGGTCGCGCCGCATGCGTTCGAACGCTTCCTGCGCGGTTTCGCGCGGGGTGAACCTTTCTTCGAGCTCGGCCTTGGTCTCCTCCTGCAGGGCAGCCTGCTCCTGCTGCGCGGCGACCATGGCGCGCTGCTGGCGTGCGAGCTGTATGGCGTTGCGCTTGGTGGCGATGTAGGCGATGACGGCGGTATCGTTGACGACGCCGCTGACGACATCGTAGAAGTATTCGGCGTTGTCGAGATACACTTCCGCATCGTCCGTGGCATCCGCGGGGAGCTGGGTCGCGGCGGTGAGCCATTGGTCGCCCTTGGCCATAAGGTATTCGATGCAGGCGTTCTGCACGGCGGCGTTGGTCAGGCTGGCGAGGAACGAGCGGACCTGGGCGCCGGAGTCGTCTTCGTCGACCATCTGGTCGAGCGCGAGTTTCTGTTCCTGGGAGAGCGCGACGACCTCCGCGGGCGAACGGCGGGCAACGGGCGCGGGCGCGGGCGCCGTGACGATGTCGGCAGACTTCCTGATGGCGCGGTCGCCCATGCGTTCGCGTTTCTTCTCGACGGCCTGTTCGGCGGTGGCGACGCGGATTTCCTTCTGCGACTGTTTCATCGAGGCGCGCAGGTCGCGCACGGAACGTTCGAGCGACGAAATCCGCTGGGTCATCGGCACGGTGAGGATCACGTTCGTGTCAGCAACGAACGGCAGCTCCGGCGGCTGCCGGTGCGCCGTGCGGACGCTGACGTGCAGCGCGACGGCGGCGAGCAGGAGGTTCACGAAGCACAGGCCGGCGATTGCCGGCAGCCAGAACGAGCGCCGCGGCGGGAAGCCGCCTGCCATCAGTTCTTTCTCGAGGTCGATCTTCACGGTGCGTCCTGCGTGAACGCCGGCACACGGGGTGCGCGCGCCGCGCGGCCGGAGGTCACAAGTCTTCGCTGTTCTGCATCAGGTACTGCTCGCGCGCAAGCACGGAAGGCATCACCGCGCCCGCGCTTTGCGTCGTGTTCGTCGGAGCGCTCTTCTGAGGCGCCGGCTGCGAGGGCATGACGTCCTCGTTGAAGTCGAGCTCGAGCTCGCCTTCGTAGGGCGTGACATGCGGCCGCGTTTCCGGCGGCGCGTAATACGTACGCTTCATCTGTGAAGGGGGAGTGCCGTAGGAGCCCTTGGGCGGGCGGAAGTAGGTCTCGGCATCCTCGACGTGCTTCTCGAACTCGCGCCAGTCGTCGTAGATGGTGATCTTGCGCCGTTCGCGGTTCACGTCATCGTACAGTGCGTCGCGCTCGCTGCTGAGAACGTAGCTGTCGGCGCCGCGGTACTTGTCGCGCATGTCGGACGTGAGATTGTCACCCTCGACTTCCAGGGTGACGACATAGGGCGTGATGAACACGAGCAGCTCCTGCTTGGTCCGCGTCTGGGTGAACGTGCGGAACGCGTGCTTGAGGACGGGAATGTCGCCGAGGAGCGGAATCTTGTCCACCGAGTAGTTCAGGTCGTCCTTGATCAGGCCGCCGATGACGAGCGTCTGGCGGTCCTGCACGACCACCTCGGTGAGCGCATTGCGGTCAAGGATGATCGGCGGCACCGTCGGGTCGGTCGAGCCGTCGGGCTTGCCGCCTTCCTCGCGGACGGTGACCTTGACTTCGAGGGCGACTTCGCGGTGACGGTTGATGCGCGGGGTGACATCGAGCTCGATGTTGACGTCCGTGTACTCCCACGAGTAGTTGTTCACCGTGCTGTCCGGCCCGGTGCTGTAGCGCGAGATCGGGATCTGGCGGCCGACGGAGATCGTGGCTTCCTTGTTGTTGGACGCCAGGACGCTGGGCGTGGAGAGCACGTTGATGTCGCTGACGCCCTCGGCCGTCTGGAGCGTGAAATACGGGTCGAACCGCCCGTATTTGTCGAACTTGCCGTACGCATACGAGATGCCGCGCGTGTTGGCGGGCGGGATCATCCCGGTTGATTCATTGAACGCGGGGCCGAGCGTGGTGTCGAGCGCCTGGACGAGGCTGCGGCCGGAGCTGTTGCCGCCGAATATCTGGTCGTTGTCGATGATCTTCTTCCAGCCCACGCCAAGATTGAAGTTCTTGTCGCGGATGACGTCCACGATGAGCGCCTCGATCCACACCTGGGGCGTGCGGCGGTCAAGCTGCTCGACCAGTTTCCTGACGCTCTCGTAGTAGCGGCGCGCCGTGATGATGATGAGCGAGTTTGACGGCTCGTCATAGAGGACGGAGACCTTGCCGGCAAGGTTGCCCAAGCCGCCGCCGGCGGCGGCCTGAACGGCGCCGCGGACGCGCGATGACGTCCCGCCGCGCTGCGTGGTCGGCGTGGGCGCCTGGGACCGGCCGAGATACGAGCGCGACGAGCCGTATTGCGTCGCCTGCCTGCTCTGCTCGTAGCGGCTGCGGATGGATGAGGTCGTGCCCCCGCTCGTCGTGGTGGCGCCCTGGCCGGAGAAGATGTCGTTGAGGGTCTGGGTGATCTCCTCCGCCTTCGAGTGCTGCAGCGGATAGATGTGGACCATGTCCTCTTTTTCCGTCGTCGGCATGTCGAGATCGCTGATCAGGCGGAGAATGAGCGAGAAGTTGCGCCGGGCGGCGATGACGATCAGCGAGTGCGTCCGCGTTTCAGCGAGGAACGAGGCCTTCATGGCGATCTTGCCGATGTCGAGCTCCGCGGACGACTGGCCTGACGCAGGCGCGGCGCTGCGGGCGGGCGCAGGCGCGGCAGGCGCGGCGCCGGGCGCGGAGCCGACCGTCACTTTCTGCACGCTCGGCTCCTGGAAGATCGGCGCGGTGAAGATGCTTTGCAGCAGCGACTGCATCTCCGTCTCGTCGGCATAGGTGAGCGGAACGATGCGGATGTCGATCTCGCCTCCCTCGATGACCTGGTCGATGATCTCGAGGATTTCCATCAGGCGCTTGATGTTCGCGCCCGTGTCGATGATGATGACCGCGCCGGTGGGCTCGTTGATGATGATCTCGCCGGCGCCCTTGGTGAGCAGCGGCCTGAGAAACTTCTCGACGTCCTTCGCGAGGATGTGCTGGGGATAGATCACCTGGGCGCGGATAAGGTCCTCGGTATCCATCCTCGATACATCCCTTGGCGGCTGCAGCGTGGGAATGGGGCGCGTCTTCGCATCGCCCGAGCGGACGATCTTGATCAGATCGGGATGGCGGACGATGGTGAAGCCTTCCATCTCGAGAATGGAGAAGATGATCTGCTTTGCCTCGTCCGGCGTGACGGGCCGCGGGTTGATGAGGGTGACATCGCCGCGCAACTGCCTGTCGGGCAGGATGCGGTCGCCCGTGATGTCGCTGAGATAGAGGAGGATGGTGCGGATGTCGACACCCTCGAACTGGAGGTACATCAGCGGCGGGTTGGTCGAAGAAGCGTCAGCGCCGATGGCGGTGGCGTAGAGCGTGGTGGATGCGCCGCCGTCGGTGATGAGCACGGTGTTTGTGCCCACGAGCTGTGCCACTGGCTGCAACGGCTGGATGGCGGCGGAACCGGGGCCGGCGGCCGAAGGCGTGCCAGTGGCCGGCGGCGCGGCGGGCTGCGCGGAAGCGTCTGCGAGCGGCAAGGCCGCCGCGTTGGTCGCAGCGAACGCGGCGGGGCTGGCAATGAACGTCTGCACCACGATGAACAGGGGCGCGTACACGCGTGCCGTCCAGTGCGTGATCCGTGCGTAAGAATTCATAACTGGTGCAGTGCTCCCATGGTTACGCCGGCAGGCGCTGCATAACGCTGCGCAGCGCATGGCCGCGCATGTGCGTTGTCTCTGGCTGAGTTGCCTGGCACGCGCTTGACCTCGCGCGCCGGCAACGCGAATTCATCAACATCAGGAGTGTACGCATCGGATTATAGCAAATCGCGCGATAAAATGCAAAAGCGCTTCACGCCATCTCTGCGCTCAGTCCGGCAACGCCTCGCGGGGCGGCGGCACGGCGAATGCTCCTTGAACGCAATGGAGGCAATGCCCGTGCCAGTGGCGTGGCACGGCGCCCGCGGCGGTCGCATGTACATCATCTGCCCGGAAACGCAGGGCGGCAGGGGCAAAAATTTCACAGGAATCGAACGCGGGTACCCGTCACGCGGCCTCGGCCGGCTTCGCGTTCCGGCCGAACAGGGCGAAGAACAGCGTCCCTGCCGCGCCGCAGGCCGATGCGGTGATGAGGTTCGCCTCGGGAGACCAGCGCCAGAGGTATGCGCCGGCGAACGGGGCGATCGAGACGACCACGTCGCGCAGCAGGTAGTAGAGGCCGAACATGCCCGCCTTCCGGTCCTCCGGCGCGAGGTCCATGATCAGCGCTTTGCGCGTCGGCTCGCCGAATTCCTTCATTCCTCGGACGAAGAACGCGAGCACGAGCAGCCAGAACGAATGCGAGACGAGGAGGACCAGCGGGAAGAGCGTGAAGTTGATGAACGTCATGACGACGAACGGCTTCTTCGTCCCGCGGTCGGCCAGATAGGCGACCGGGACGTAGATGAGCATCGCGGTCGCCATCTCGACCGTGGTGAGAATGCCGAAGTCGAACGCGCTCACCTTCACGAGGTCCATGGCCCATAGTACCACGTAGGCGTACGGAATCTGTTCGCAGAAGCGGATGAGGATGTCGGCGGCGAGCAGGACGCGCAACTGGGGCGACATGAACCTGAGGAGGCGGAACGGGTTGCCTTCCGCCGCGGGTTTCCCCGTCCCGGCCTCGTCGATCATCGTCTGTTGCATCACCAGTGCGACCAGCCCGAGGATGAACGCGCCGACGAAGGCCCAGCGCACGCCGGTCTCGCGGCCCAGCCAGCCGATGAGCAGGCCGCCGATGATCGGCCCCAGCGCCATGGGCACGCGCCGGACGAGCGAGTGCATGGACACGCCCATGGTGCGCTTGTTCTTCGGGAGCACGGCCGACACGAGGCTCATGGTCGCGGGCAGCGACAGGGCGGTCCACGAAATGAAAAAGAACGAGCCGACGAACACAGCCTGCCACGTCGGGATGAATATGACGATCAGGTAGCCCGCCATGGCGACGAGGTTGAAGACGAGCAGGGCGCGCTTGTGGCCGAGCTTGTCGCTCAGGTAGCCGCCCGGGAAGGAGTACAGCGCGCTCAGCAGGTTGTCCAGCGCGTTGAGAAACCCCGGCGTCAGGATGCCGCCGCCGATGGCCATCAGGTACACCGGCAGAAAGCGCTCGGCCATCCGCTCGCCCAGCCCCACGAGAACGACCATGCTGAGCAGGGCCACCATGCTGCGGCGCAGGCCGAAGAACTCGATTATGCGTGTCATGCGTGTCATCTGTGCCATGAGTGTGCAGCACGTTCCTGCGGCGTTCGTTGCCGCGCACGAAACAACGGGAGCGGAGGCGATGGCGCCCCCGCTCCCATCTCATTGCCGGGCTGCACAGCCTACTGCAGCGCCTCGACCAGTTCCTTGCTCGGCTTGAACTTCACCGATTTCCTGGCAGGGATGGCGATCGGCTGCTTTGTCTGCGGGTGGACGCCCTGGCGTGCCGCGCGTTGCGTGGCGTTGAACGAGCCAAAGCCGACGAGCACGACGCGTTCGCCGTTCTTCAATCCACCGAGGATACCATCAAGCGCAGCCTTGAGCGCTGTCTCTGCGGCTGCCTTGGTGATACCGGCTGCTTCAGCCATCTTTTCGACGACATCGTCCTTTTTCATCGTTCTCCTTATCCTGTTACTATTGGTGCGATCGCACCGCCGTCCCGCTAGTGTAGCAATTCACGGGCCGCGGTGTCAAACCGACGGCGCGTGGCTGCCGGCGCCTCCTTGCCTTTCGCACTCGCATCGGCTATAATACAGCCTGTCATGACATGCGCGGCAGGCGCCGCGCGCGTTGTGCTAATCCCCTTCATGGCACGCCTCAATGCCGCGAATGGACCTCTCGATCGCCATTGCCGATGCCGGCGCGCCGCCGAACGCATTCGTCGTCTGGCGCGGGTTCGACGACTCGATCCGCAAGGCTGCGGCGTGCGGCTATCGGGGCGTCGAGCTCGCGCTGAAGACGGCCGGTGACGTCGATGCGGAGAAGCTCGCCCGGCTGCTCGATCTCGAACACCTTGCCGTGAGCGCGATCAGCACCGGACAGGTGTTCGCGTGTCTCGGCCTGTGCTTCACTCATCCTGACCATGCCGTGCGCGGTCGCGCCGTGCAGGTGTTCGAGGAGCTGATCGCTCTTGCCGGACGCTTCGGCAGAACGGTCAATATCGGCCGCGCGCGCGGCGGCATCGCGGATGGCCAGACGCGCGCACAGGCCGAGGGGAATTTCGTCGAGTGCATGCGCCGCCTGTGCGACTGCGCGGCGCCGCGCGGCGTGACGCTGGTCATCGAGCCGGTCAACCGCTACGAGATCAACTTCATCAACACAGTGGACGAAGGGGCGGCGCTGCTCGCGGCTGTCGCCCGCCCGAACGCGGGGCTGATGCCTGACGTGTTCCACATGAACATCGAGGATGCCCGCATCGGCGACACGCTGGTGCGCCATGCGCCGCTGGTGAAGTATCTGCATCTGGCTGATTCGAACCGGCTGGCGCCCGGGCGGGGCCATCTTGATTTCGAGGCCGTGTTCGCCGCGCTGAAGGCGGCACGGTACAACGGGTGGGCCGCGGTCGAGATACTGCCGACGCCCGATCCTGACACGGCGGCGCGCGAGGCGACCGCGTTCCTCGCGCCGCTGCTGCACGCGTACAACAATGAATGAGACCACACGGCATGCCGCGTCAGCAGGCAGGTTGACACGCCCCGAGGCCGCGCGGCTCGCCCGCGAGTGCCGGTCGTTGCGCAACACGATCGTGGACATGATCCATGCCGCGCAATCGGGCCACACGGGCGGTTCCCTCTCGTGTGTTGAAATCCTGTGGCTGCTGTATGCACGCCACCTGCGCGTCAAGCCCGACGATCCCGCGTGGCCGGACCGCGACAGGTTCATCCTGTCGAAAGGGCATGCGGCGCCCGCGCTGTACGCCGTGCTCGCCGCGCGCGGCTTCTTCGGCGCAGACGCGCTCCCGACGCTGCGGCGCACCGGCTCGATGCTGCAGGGCCATCCCGACATGCGGAAAGTGCCCGGCGTCGAGATGTCGACGGGATCGCTCGGCATGGGCATCTCCGCGGGCATCGGCATGGCGCTCGCCGCGCGGCTGGCGGGAAGAGACAGCCGCGTCTGCGTCCTCGTCGGCGACGGGGAGCTGAACGAGGGGCAGATCTGGGAGGCGCTCATGGCCGCGCGCAAGTACGAGCTGTCGAATCTGGCTGTCATCGTCGACAAGAACGACGTCCAGCTTGACGGCACGACGCAGGAAGTAATGCCGCTGCTCGATGTGCGGGCGAAGTTCGGCTCGTTCGGCTGGGCGGTAAGGGAGTGCGACGGACACGACATTCCACGGCTCGATGCGGCGTTGCGCTGGGCGACCGGCGCGGCAGCGGGCCCGGTGCCGCGCGTGGTGATCGCATGCACCGTCAAGGGCAAAGGCGTTTCGTTCATGGAGGGAAAGAGCGAGTGGCACGGCAAGCAGATCGGCGCCGAGGACTACCGCGCGGCGAAGGAGGAGCTTGGGAAGTGACAGGTTCACCTTGAAACTCGAAACTGGAGACTTGAGACCTGATAGGGAGTGTTCGTTTTGGCAACCGCTGTACATTCCCTCTAGCCGCAACACTTCATAGGGATTTTCAGGAGGAGACCATGGTCGAAGTCTACGAACTCGACGTGTACCGTCTGGCTGAGCAGCTTTCGGATATGGTGTGGCATGACTTTGACACGTGGTTGGAGAAGGTTCAGAAGACAATCGGGTACCAGATTGTCAGGGCGGTTGACAGCATCGCCTCGAACATTGCCGAAGGCTACGGCAGGTATGCCCTCAACGACCGTAAACGCTTTTATCATATCGCGCGCGGCTCATTCGAGGAGACGAAAGCATGGCTGCGAAAAGCCATACGCCGGGGCGTGATTTCATCTCCGGCACGTGTTGAGGAGTATACAAAACTCGTCAACGAGTTGGGCCCGAAGCTGAATGCCTTCATCAGGCAAACGCGCGTCGGGCCGAAAGAACGCTGACACCGCTCGCTCGAGTTTCGAGTTTCGAGTTTCGAGTTTCAAAGATACCGGTTCCACATTTCACATGACGGCGAAACCTCAGCGGCTTGTATTCGGCGAGGAGCTTGTCGCGCTTGGCGAGGCGAACGAGCGGATCGTCGTGCTTGATGCCGACGTGTGCAGCTCGACGCAGACGAAGCTGTTCAAGGCGCGGTTCCCCGGCCGCTTCTTCACGTTTGGCATCGCTGAGGCAAACATGGTGAGCGCCGCGGCGGGCTTTGCCGCCTCCGGCTGCATTCCCGTCGTCAGCACGTTCGCCCTGTTCATCGCGCTGCGCGCGGGCGACCAGGTGCGCGCGCAGGTCGCCTACGCCGGCGCCAACGTCAAGCTCGTCGGCGGCTATGCCGGACTGTCTGACTATGCTGACGGCGCGAGCCATCAGTCCGTCGAGGACATCGCCGTCATGCGCGCGATACCGAACATGACGGTCATCGCGCCGTCGGACATCACCGAGACGCGCATGGCGTTGCGCGCGGCGATTGCGCATGACGGGCCGGTGTTCCTGCGCCTTTCGCGCGAGGCGGTGACGGAAGACTACGGGCCGGATCATCCCTTCGCCATCGGCAAGGGCATCGCCGTGCGTGAAGGGACCGATGTGACGATCGTTGCCACCGGC
The DNA here is from genome assembly GCA_012514975.1 of bacterium. Classification (GTDB taxonomy): domain Bacteria; phylum Auribacterota; class UBA3054; order UBA3054; family JAAYZF01; genus JAAYZF01. The sequence continues at coordinate 11,847 of JAAYZF010000477.1, read as the reverse complement.
ACGCTCGTCCCGTGCGCACTGCGCGCGGCAGGGCTGCTCAATGCCGGCGGGGTGTCTGCGCGCGTGATCGACATGCACACGATCAAGCCGCTTGACGAGGAGCTTCTCGTGCGCGCCGCGCGCGATACCGGCGCTCTCGTGACGGTCGAGGAACACAGCGTGCTCGGCGGCCTTGGCAGCGCGGTGTGCGAGGCGCTGTGCGCGCGCGTCCCCGTGCCCGTGCTGCGCTGCGGCATCCCCGACCGGTTTGGCGAATCGGGCTCGTACGCCGAGATACTCACGCGCGCGGGGCTTGACGACACGAGCATCTGTTCAGCGGCGCTGCGCGCGGTCGAGATGAAGAGACCTTAACGACCAGGAATCGATTCCATGATTGATTTCGACGGCAGCAAGAAGCAGGCGGCGGCGTATCTTCACCTGTTCAAGCGTGATGCCTACGTCTTCGGCCTTGGATGTTTCGGACGGATCGGCGCGCTGGTGGCGGCGACAGGCCGTCGCGCCGCGGTGGTCGCGGACGGCATGGGCATGGCATGGGCCGCGCCGGCGCACGCAGCGCTCGAAGCATCCCTGAACTCCGCCGGGGTGGCGCTCGCCGGGCCGTTCATCCCGGGCGCCCAGCCGAATGCGCCGCGCGAAGATGTGTTCAGGATTGCCGCAGCGCTGCGGGCCCAGGAGCCGGATGTAGTGGTCGCGCTGGGCGGCGGCAGTGTCATCGATGCCGCAAAGGGCGCCGTGGCGTATGCCGCGCTTGGCGACCGGCATCCGGATATCGGCGGCTACTTCGGCGTCGGCCAGGTCGCGGCGAAGCTCGCGGCGGAGAACCGCACGCTCCTCCCGCTCGTCGCCGTGCAGCTCGTCGCCAGCTCGGGCGCGCATCTCACGAAATACGCAAACATCACCGACATGGCCACCGGGCAGAAACTGCTGATCGTCGATGACGCAGTCGTGCCGCCCAGGGCGCTGTTCGACTATGCCGTGACTGCATCCACGCCGCCGGCATTGACGACGGACGGTGCGCTCGACGGCGTGTCGCACTGCCTCGAAGTCTTCATGGGCCTCGCCGGCCCCGCGCTCGAACAGGCGCGGCCCGTCTGCCTCAAAGGCATCGAGCTGATCGTGCACAGCATCAAGGCCTGCTGCGCCGACCCGGGCAGCCTCCCCGCGCGCGAAGCGCTCGGGCTGGGCACCGACCTGGGCGGCTACGCGATCATGATCGGTGGCACCAACGGGGCGCACCTGACAAGCTTCTCGCTCGTGGACATACTGCCGCATGGCCGCGCATGCGCGGTGATGAACCCGTATTACGTCGTGTTCTTCGCCCCGGCGATCGAGGAGAAGCTGCGCGCGGTCGCGGCGATCTACCGCGACGCCGGATATCTCAAGGCTGATGCCGCCGCGCTCAAGGGGCGGGACCTCGGCATCGCCGTTGCCGAGGCGATGATCGCGCTGTCGAAGGACGTCGGTTTCCCGGCCACGCTGGGCGAAGTCCCCGGGTTCACCGATGCACATGTCGCGCGCGCACTTGCCGCGGCGAAGAACCCGCAGCTCGAATCGAAACTGAAGAACATGCCCGTGCCGCTCTCGGCGGGGCTGGTGGATGAATACATGGCCCCCATTCTTGCGGCGGCAAGAACGGGGGATTTCTCCCTTGTCAGGAACATGGGGTGACGGCGGTCTGCCGCGCCAGGGTGTTGAGCGTATGATGCTGCACTTCCCCTATCACCGCGAGGAAATCTCGCTGCGGGTACCCGACGACGCGATCGTCTACCGGTCGGGATATCCGCGCGCGGCGGCGCGTGCGGACGCGCTGGTGCTGGACGCGGTGGAGCGGCCTCTTGGCGCTGAAGCGCTCGGCGCAGCGCTGGCGCGGCGCAGGAAGGGCGAGGTGGTGATCGTCGTCTCCGACGTCACCCGCCCGATCGCGTACACGGCGTTCCTGCCGCAGCTTCTGCGGCGCATCGAGGATGCGGGCGTCCCGCGCGATGACCTCACCATCCTTGTCGCCACCGGCATGCACCGGCCAAGCACGGCGGCCGAGCACATCGAGATGTTCGGCCGTGACGTGCCGGCGATGTACCGGATCGTGAACCATCATTCAGACTGCGAGGCCGAGCTGGCCGGGCTGCCGGGCAGGAGCTGGTCGGGCAGTCGTGTGCGGCTGAACAAGCGGTTCCTGGCGGCGGGGTTCCGGATGATCACGGGGCTGGTCGAGCCGCACATATTCGCCGGATTCTCCGGCGGGCGGAAGGCGGTGTGTCCGGGGCTGTCGTCGTTCGACACGCTCGAACGGTTTCACGGCTATGAGTTCATTGCCGACCCATGCGCGACGAACGGCGTGCTCGAAGGCAACCCGTTGCACCGTGAATCGCTCTCCATCGCGCGGATGGCGGGCGTGGATTTCTCGTTGAATGTAGTGCAGGACAAGGATCGGCATGTTGCCGCCGCCTTCGCCGGCGGGCTCGAGGAAGCGCATCTTGCCGCGTGCGCGTTCGTGGCCCGGCACGCGTGCCCGCCTGTCGTGCGCGAAGCCGACGTGGTGGTCTCCTCCTGCGGCGGCTATCCGCTTGACGCGACGTTTTACCAGTGTGTGAAGGGATTCACCTCGTGTCTGCCGGCTGTACGGCGCGGCGGGAAGGTGATCGCGTTCGGCGGCTGCGTCGAGGGAATCGGCAGCAGCGTGTATGCGGAGACGATGTTCGCGTATGTCGGCCGCTGGCGCGCGTTTCTCGACCACATCAGGCAGCCCGGCGTGTTCATCAAGGACCAATGGGAATTCCAGATGCACTCTCGCGCGCTCGAAAAAGCAGGCGAGAACCACGTGCGCTTCGTGACGGGAGGGATCGCGCCCGAGACGCTGCACCGGCTGTCCGTAAACGCCACGTACGCGCCCGACGATCCCACCGCCGCGCTGCAGCGCCTTGTTGACGCCTGTGTCGCACGCGGCGGGACGATCGCCGCGGTGCCCGAGGGGCCCTATTGCACGCCGGTGTGACGCGGCGTGCGCCACTGCGCCCGCCCGGGCGCACACAGGAGGCCGCGCGGCCTCCAGAGAGGATGATCATGCGCATTGGACTTCTTTCCTTTTCCGACGGCCGGACGCGCGTGCACGAGACGCTGCGCCCGGGCATACAGCGCCATGAACGGCGCATCGCCGCCGCACTCGAACAATGCGGCGCGGAGCCCGTGCGCGGAGAGTCGGTCATCCACCAGCCGCGCATGGCGGTGCGCGAGGCGAAGCGGCTGCTGGCGCATGACGTTGCTGCCGTGGCGTTCAACATCCCCGTCTTTGCATTTCCCAACCTTGCGGTGATCGCGGCGGATGTGCTGCGGAAACCCGTCGTGATCCTCTCGCCTGGCGAGGCGGGCCTGCCCGGCATGGGCGGCATGCTTGCCGCCGGCGGCGCGCTCGAGCAGACCGGGCACTTCCAGACGCGCATCTGGGGCCCGCTGTCGGCACGCGGAGTGAAGCGCGCGCTCGCCGTGTTCGTCAAGGCATGCGGCGCCCGGCACGCGCTGCGCGGCCAGGTGTACGGCCAGATCGGCGGCAGGTCGATCGGCATGCTCACCGGCGTCGCGTCATCGGGGATCGAATGGCACCGCGTGTTCGGCGTGGACGCTGATCACGTTGATCAGAGCGAGATTCTGCGCCGCGCCGCGCTCGTGCCGGAGAAGGAACGCGCGCGCATAGCCCGGTGGCTCGAGCAGCACTGCGGCGCGGTCTGCTATGCCGCGGGAAGCAAACTGACGAGGGAAACGCTTAAGGAGCAGGCGGCGTGCGCGCAGGCCGTCAAGCAGATCATCGACGACCGGCAGCTCGACTTCGTCGGCATCAAATGCCACTACGATCTCTCCGAGTACTACTGGACGCAATGCCTTTCCGCGGCCTTCCTGCCTGCCACGATCGACTGGGACGGCCCGCGCGCGCCCGTCGCCTGCGCCTGCGAGGCGGATGGTGATGGCGCGCTGACAATGCAGATCCTCCAGTTGATCAGCGGCATCCCCGCGCTCTTCATGGACGTCCGCCATTATGACGCGCGTAGACGCCTGTGGACGCTCTGCAACTGCGGGGCCGCGTCGGTGCACTACGCTGCCCGCGGGCGCAAGGGCGCGAAGCCGCTCGACGCCGTCGAGCTTGTCCCGGTGATACCGAAGTACGCAGGCGCCGGCTGCCACGTGAAATACATTGGCGGGCCGGGGCCGTTGACGTGCGCGCGGCTGATGCATGACCGCGACGGCATGGTGCTGCTGGCGTACCGCGCCGAGGCGGTTGCCGCACGGGAGTCATGGCTCGCGGAGAGCTGCCCGAGCTGGCCGCACCTGTTCGTGCGCAGCGCGGTTGACCCACGGACGCTGCTCAACGAGCTGCATGCGAACCACATCCATGCCGTGGCCGGCGATGTGATCGACGAACTCGCCCTGTTCGCCCGTGTTGCCGGCGTGAGACTTCTGGCGCTTTGATGCGGAGTGACGGGCGTGACATCGCCTGCATGGGAGGTGGCTATGTTCAGGATCCGGCGGATATTCGACGACATCTCTCCTGCGAACAAGACGGCGATGAAACAGGCGTGCGACATCCTCGCCGCGCAGTTCTCCGCACTCAAGCGCGCCAAGATCGACGCCATTCCCGACATCGTGCGCGATCCCATCAAATATGGCTTTCGCTCGGTGATGTATGTCGCCGAGACAAGCAGCGGCAAGGTGCGCGGCTGTGCCCTGCTGTCGCACGAGATGAAGCTGCGCTTCGCCTACCTTGACTATCTCGCGGCAGACAAGGGTCTCGTCGGGCGCGGTATCGGCGCCGCGTTGTACCAGCGCATGCGTGAGGAGGCGCTTGTGCGGGGCGTGACGGGCCTGTTCTACGAATGTCTCCCTGACGATCCTGCGCTGTGCTCCGATCCGGACGTGCTGGCGCAAAGCCAAGCCCGTCTTCGATTCTATGAATCATTCGGCGCGCGGCCGATCGTCAACACCGCGTACGAGACGCCGCTGAAGCCCGGCGGCGACAATCCGCCCTACCTGGTCTTTGACGACCTTGGCCAAGGCACCGTGCTGCGCGCGGCATACCTGCGCGACCTCATCCGCTGCGTGCTTGAGCGCAAGTACAAGCATGTCTGCACGCCGGAGTACGTGGCATTGGTGGTGAATTCTGTTGTCGAAGACCCCGTGCGGTTGCGCGACTGGCGGTATCTGCCACGGGGGCGCACCGTTGACGTGTCTTCCGCGGACGGGCGTGTGGCGCTTGTCGTCAGCGACCAGCACGAGTTGCACCACATCCGCGAGCGCGGATACTTCGAGGCGCCGGTGCGCATCCGCACGATTCTCGATGCGATCATTCCCACAGGGCTGTTCACACGGGTCGCGCCCGGAAGCGAAGGCGCGCGCTGGCTGCCTTCAGTGCATGACGCGGGCTACCTGCAGTACATCAAGCGCGTGTGCGAATCGCTTGAACCGGACGAAACGGTGTATCCGTACGTCTTTCCGCTCCGCAATAACGCGCGCCCACCGATTGAACTGGCGGTGCGGGCCGGCTACTACTGCATCGACACGTTCACGCCGCTTACGCATGACGTGCACCTCGCCGCGCGCCGCGCGGTCGACTGCGCACTCACCGCGGCGCAGAAAGTGGTTGAAGGCGCGCGCGTTGCATACGCATTGGTGCGGCCGCCGGGACACCATGCCGAAAAGAGTTCCTTCGGCGGCTTCTGCTACTTCAACAATGCCGCGGTTGCCGCGCACTATCTGTCGCGCTATGGCCGCGTTGCCCTGCTGGACATCGACTACCATCACGGCAATGGCCAGGAGCGGATTTTCTACCGGCGTGACGACGTGCTGACCGTCTCGATTCATGGTCACCCGTCGTTCGCCTTCCCGTATTTCAGCGGATTCGCCGACGAACGCGGCGAGGGTGCCGGGAAGGGGTTCAACATCAATTACCCCCTGCCTGAAACGATCAATGCCGAGCGCTACCTTGCCACGCTCGACGGCGCGCTGAAGCACCTTCGCGCGTTCAGACCCGCGCACTTGGTCGTCTGCCTCGGTCTGGATACGGCGAAAGGGGATCCGACCGGCTCATGGCCGTTGCGGGGGCCGGTGTACAAGGAGATCGGCCTGCGGATTGCCGCTGTGAATGTGCCGACAGTGGTTGTGCAGGAAGGCGGGTACGACAATCGCACAATCGGCGCCAACGCGCGTCAGTTCTTTACCGGCCTGTGCGCCGGTGAAGACGGCCGACCATGCGCATAGAAAGGGCCGCGCGGTGTGCGCGGCCCTTTCTGTCCGTCACTGCCTCAGCCACGAATCACGCCGTTGCCAGGCGCTGGCGGAGCTGTTCGAGCTCGGCGCGCAGCGCGGCGGGCAGGTGGCTGCCCAGCGTATCATAATAGCTCCCGATATTGTCCGCCTCGCGCTTCCATCCCTCTACATCGATGGCCAGGAGCTGCCGCATGTCCTCCTCTGACACATCCAATCCCGACAGATCAAGCGCATCGGGCGTGGGCAGGTTGCCGATGGGAGTCTTGACGGCCTTGCCCGTGCCGGCGACGCGTTCGCAGATCCACTTGAGCACGCGGCTGTTGTCGCCGTAGCCGGGCCAGAGCCACTTGCCTTCGGTGCTCTTGCGGAACCAGTTGACGAAGAAGACCTTGGGCAGTTTGGCCCGGTCGGTGCGCGATGCGATCGAGATCCAGTGGGCAAGGTAGTCGCCCATATGGTAGCCGCAGAAGGGGAGCATCGCGAACGGGTCGCGGCGCAGAACGCCCGCTTTGCCGAGCGCGGCAGTGGTTGTCTCCGATCCGGCTGCCGAGCCCATGAACACGCCGTGTTCCCACGAGAAGGCCTCGCTGACGAGCGGAATCGTGCCGGGCCGCCGGCCGCCGAAAAGGAAGGCGGAGACCGGCACGCCCTCCGGGCTCTCCCACTCGGGGTCGATCACCGGGCACTGCGCCGCGGGGGCGGTGAACCTGGCGTTCGGGTGCGCAGCCTTGCGGCCGCAGCCGGGCGTCCATTCGTTCCCCTCCCAGTCGATCGCCTTTGCCGGCGCGGGCCCGCCCATGTCCTCCCACCACACATCACCCTCGGGCGTGAGCGCCACATTGGTGAAAATGGTGTTGCGCCTGATCGTTTCCATCGCGTTGAAGTTCGACTGCGCGGATGTGCCGGGCGCGACGCCGAAGAAGCCGTGCTCGGGATTCACCGCGTACAGCCGCCCGTCGGCTCCGATGCGAATCCATGCAATGTCGTCGCCGACGCACCTGACTGTCCAGCCCGGCAGCGCGGGTTGCATCATGGCAAGGTTCGTCTTGCCGCACGCGCTGGGGAAGGCGGCGCAGATGTAGTGTTTTTCCCCCTTGGGCGACGTGAGCGCAAGGATCAGCATGTGCTCGGCCAGCCAGCCTTCGGCGCGCGCCGCAACTGAGGCGATGCGCAGCGCAAGGCATTTCTTCCCGAGCAGCGCGTTGCCGCCGTACCCGGAGCCGTACGACCAGATCTCGCGCGTGTCGGGGAAATGGACAATGTACTTCTTCGCCGGGTCGGGCTCGCACGGCCATGGGGCATCCTGCCGGCCCGGCTCGAGCGGCGCGCCGACCGAGTGAACGCAGGGGATGAAATCGCCGTCGCCCAGCGCGTTGAGCGCGGCGGCGCCCATGCGCGTCATGATGCGCATGTTGACGACGACATAAGGGGAATCGGTGATCTCGACGCCGATCTTCGCCACGGGCGAGCCGATCGGGCCCATGGAGAAGGGGATGACGTAGAGCGTGCGGCCTTTCATGCAGCCTTTGAACATGGCCCGGAGCTTCGCACGCATCTCGGTCGGCTCGGTCCAGTTGTTTGTCGGCCCGGCCTCCTCTTTCGACTTCGCGCAGATGTACGTGCGGTCCTCGACGCGGGCGACGTCGCTTGCGTGCGAGCGTGCGAGGTAGCAGCCCGGGCGGAGCTTCTCGTTGAGCCTGGTGAACGTGCCGTGGCTGACCATCAGGTCGCAGAGCGCGTGGTACTCCTTGTCCGAGCCGTCGCACCAATGGACTGAGGCGGGCGTGGCGAGGGCGGCGATATCGTTGACCCAGGCGATCAGTTTCTTGTTGGTCGTCGGAGGTGCTGTCATCGTGACTCCTGTCAGTTCTGCCATGCGAGCTGGCTGCTTGCAAAAAGGCCGGCAGCGAAACAGTCTGTGCCGGCCGTCTACGCGTCTATGGTCTGAGTGTCTTTCTTCGAGAGCCCTGCCGGATCACCGTGCAAGGCGCGGCTCATTTCTGTTCGCGGTCGACGTACTGCTTCCGGTAATATTCCCAGTACTCGCCGCTCTTGAGTTTCTCCCACCACCAGCGGTTCTTGACGTACCAGTCGATCGTCTCGCGGATGCCTGCCGCGAACTCGACCTGTGGTCTCCAGCCGAGCCTCGCGAGCTTGGCGGAATCGAGGGAATAGCGGCGGTCATGGCCAAGGCGGTCCTTGACATACTGCTTGAGCGATTCGGGTTTGCCGAGGTGCCCGAACATGAGGTTGACGATCTCGATGTTCTCGCGCTCGTTGCCTCCGCCGATGTTGTAGACTTCGCCATCGGCGCCGTTCCTTATGACGCAGTCGATGCCGCGGCAATGGTCCATGACGTGGAGCCAGTCGCGCACGTTCCTGCCGTCTCCGTAAATGGGGACGGGCTTGTTCTCGAGGAGGTTGGTCACGAAGAGCGGGATCAGTTTCTCGGGATACTGGTACGGCCCGTAGTTGTTCGAGGCCCGGGTGATGCAGACGGGCACGCCGTACGTGGCGTAGTACGAGTACGCCAGACGGTCCGCGCCGGCTTTGCTGGCCGAGTAGGGGTTGCGCGGCAGGAGCTGGTCGGTCTCGATCGACGAGCGGCCATGCTCGATGGAGCCGTAGACTTCATCGGTGGAAATCTGGATGAACTTCTTGATGCCGCAGCGTTTGGCGGCTTCGAGCAGGACATAGGTGCCGTAGACGTCGGTCTTGATGAACGCGGCGGGGTCGCCGATCGAGCGGTCGACATGGGTTTCCGCGGCGAAGTTGACGGCCACGTCAATGCCTTCGCAGAACATTGACTCGACAAGCGTTTCGTCGGTGATGTCGCCCTGGATGAAATGGTGGCGCGCGTCGCCGGCGATGTCCTTGAGGTTGTCAAGGTTGCCCGCGTAGGTGAGTTTGTCCAGGTTGATCACCGTGCAGCCCGGGTAGGTCTGCAGGAGATAATGGACGAAATTGGAGCCGATGAACCCGGCGCCGCCGGTGACGAGGTATTTCATTGCACGCGCCTTATTTCGCCCTCTTCACGAACTTGTTCCAGAACAGGACGGCCGGGTTGGCGATGTACACGGTCGAATAACTGCCGGCAATGATGCCGATCATCATCGCGAACGCGAAATCGTTGATCACCTCGCCGCCGAAGAGATACTGGGCCACAACCACCATGAGCGTCAGCACCGACGTCAGCAGCGTGCGCGACAGCGTCTGGTTGATCGACAGGTTCATCAGGTCGGACAGCTTCATCCCCTTGGTCACATGAAGATTCTCGCGGACGCGGTCGAAGATGACGATCGTGTCGTTCACCGAATAGCCGACGATCGTCAGGAGCGAGGCGATGACGCCCAGCGAGATTTGGCGGCCGGTGAGCGCGAAGAACGCGACGACGACCAGCACGTCATGCAGAAGGGCGATCATCGCGCCAATGCCGAACTCGAGCTCGAAGCGGAACCAGAGATAGATGACCATGGCGATCAGCGAGAGCACGATGGCGATGATGGCCTTTCTCACCAGGTCGCCGCCGATCGCCGGGCCGATGCGGTCTTCCTCGAGCACGGTGAACGGGTTGTCCGTCATCGCTGCCTGGAGCGCGGCGACGGCATTGGTGCTCGAGTTGAACGCGCTGCGGATGAGCACCTGGTTCCCGCCGCCGACGGCCTGGATGGTGCTGTCGCCCATGCCGATGCCCGACAGGACCTGGCGGATCGAGGCGACCGAGGCGGGCTGCGAGAACTGGAGGCGCACCATGTCGCCGCCGGTCAGCTCGATGCCGTACATCGGCTTCTGCAGGAGCGACTCGCCCAACTGCGTCTTGTTTGCCCGCATTGCGGCCTGCTGGTTGGCGACGCGGACGCCGAACACCGCCATGCCCGCGACGATCAGTATGAGCGACGCAGTGATGCAGTAAAGCTGCTTGCCCATGAAATCGATCTTCGGCCGCGGGAAGAGCTGGTACATCCGCAGCGTGGTGAACCCGGGGCGCAGCAGCATCAGGTCGAAGACCCAGCGGCAGATGAACACGGCAGTGATAAGATTGGCCGCCAGGCCGATCATCAGCGTCAAGCCGAACCCGCGGATCGGGCCCGTGCCCATCACGTACAGGATGACCGCGGTGATGATGGTCGTCAAGTTCGAGTCGAAGATGACGACCCAGGCGCGCGCGAACCCGTCGCGGATCGCGGCGCGGAGCTCCTTGCCCGCGGCAAGCTCTTCGCGGATGCGCTCGTAGATGATGACATTCGCGTCCACCGCCATGCCGATCGTAAGGATCACGCCGGCGATGCCGGGGAGCGTCAGCGTCGCGCGGAAGAACGCGAGCACGGCAAGCAGGATCAGCGTGTTGAGCACCAGGGCAAGATTGGCGACCAGGCCGGCGAGAAGGTAGTAGCCTATCATGAACACGGCGATAAGCGCCGCGCCGACGATGCCCGATATCACCCCTTTGCGGATCGAGTCCGCGCCAAGGCTGGCGCCGACGACCTGGTTCTGCATGATCTCCATCTTAGCCGGAAGGGCGCCGCTGCGCAGCACAAGCGCAAGGTCCGCCGACTCGCGTTCGGTGAAGGATCCCTTGATGACGGGATTGTTCGGGATGAACGTGATCAGCGTGGGCGCCGAGTAGATGACGTCGTCGAGGATGATGGCGAGGCGGGAGACCTGGCCCTTCATCTTGTAGAGGTTCTCGCACCGGCGGGACGTCGTGTGCAGCCGGGCGAGCCCGCGGCCGTCGAGCGAAAGGGCCACCTGCCGGTCCTGCGCCGTGCTTTGCAGCGTCACCTTGGCATCCTTGACCGACATGCCGTCAATGGCGACGTCGCGCTCGACCAGGGCGAATTCGCGGTAGACACGCCCGGCGGATTCATCCGGCACCGCGCGGCCAAGCAGCAGGACGTAGTTCTCCGGGATGCGCGCCAGCACGTTGCTGTCGGCAAGCACCGCCTTGAAATACTCGGTGTCCGTGTCCTCGATCTTGTACGAGACAAACGTCCCGCCTTCCTCGACACGGCCGGACTCGACGCGGAGCTTGTCCTTGATCCGTTTGATGCGGTCGATGCTGTTGATGACGCGCTCGGTCACGTTCTCGGGCGCGCACACGTGGAATTCGAGCTTCGCAGTCTGCTTCAACAGCCGCAGAACGCGGTTCGGATCCTTCTCGCCGGGAAGCTGGACGATGATGCGTTCGGGGCGCTGGACCTGGATCGAGGGTTCGGTGAGGCCGAGCTCGTTGATGCGGTTCTCGACCACGCGGCGCGCCTGCTCGAGCGCGCGGACCCTTGTGCGGCCGACAAAATCGGCTTTAAGCCTGACGGTGAAGGCGTTGTTGAACGGCTCGTCGGGGATGGAAATCTCGTCCGCGTAGTTCAGGTCCGCCTTGAGCGCGGTGATCGCCGCCTTTGCCATCGCGGCGTTCGTGAGCGTCAGCTCGATCGTCGTCGGCGTCGTGTCAACGACGCGGACATACTCGATCTCCTTCTCATCGAGCGTGTCCTTGATGCGTTCGCGCGTGTTCTGGTTCTGGACGCGGACGGCGTCGTCGAGCTCGACCTTGAGGATGACGTACAGCCCGCCCTGCAGGTCCAGGCCGAGATT
>JAAYZF010000476.1 GCA_012514975.1 bacterium | reverse complement strand
TCACCGGCGCGGCAAACGCGTTGACGATTTCGAGCGAGTGCCCGCCGCCGTCAGTCTCGGGATACCACGCATCGGAATACGTGTATGAAAGGATCGTGCCAGAGAGCGCATCGTCGATCGTGATGGTCTCGCCCGCGTTGTTCAGCAGGCCGTCATAGGCGCCTGCAATGAACATCTTGTTCGTTGCGTACAATGAGGCGAACGCCGCGGCGTTTCGTACGAGCAGAACGGCTGCGCCGGGCTGAAGGAAGAGGGCGTTGGTGAACGCGAACGTTATCCCGTCGGTGAAGGCAACACCATTGAGGTCCAGCGCATTCGTTCCAGTGTTCATCAACTCGATGAACTCGAAGTCCTCGCCGGCATACGTGCTGCCGGCGGGAGGGTTGGTCGGGTGATACATCATCTCCGTAACGCGAAGAGTGCGTTGCGCGTCACTGGGCGATGAAGGATAGTTTGTTGCGGCCACGACCACGCCATCCCTGTCAAGGAGATAGATCGTTTCACCCCATGAAGACAGGTGCCCGCTGTAGTCGCCGACGACAAAGCGGCCCTCGCCGCCCCGCGGGCTCGAAGCCCGGTTGCGGAACGCAACGAAATCCGGCGACACGTACAGGGGGAATCCGGTCGGGATCACCGTGCCTGGCGCGAAGACGAAACTGACGGCGTTCGAGAGCCGCCACCCCGAGATGTCCACGGCGAAGGCATTCGGATTGCGCAGCTCGATGTACTCCTCATCCTGGTTGCCTGACGCAGGCGCGCTTTCGAGTGCGCCGAACTCGAGCGTGGGACGCGCGGGCTGCTCAAGCGGGATCACGCTGCCGTTCGTGATGCTGTGCGTGTGGAACAGATGAACGCGCCGCGACTTCAGGTAAAGGTTCGTCACCTGGTCGATCCCTTCGTCAAGATACACCGGGCCGGACCAGTAGAACCTGCTTGGCCACTTCCAGCGTGCGCGGTCCGTGTCCGCATAGTGCTTGAGCAGGGGATAGAGCTCGTTGATTTTGCCTTCGAAGAACAACTGCCCGCCAGGCGTGTCGGGCGGCTGGAGTATCTCGTCCATCAGGGATCGCAGCCGCCTGAGGAACATTTGGTGAAGCCCGGGAAGCTCGAAGAAAAGGTCGTAGAGCTTGTTTGACACGCTGAAGTACGGGCTGGACATGCCGAGGCCGTGGGGGTTGATGTCGGACGGCATCCCGTTGCCCTGGTCATACAAGTCGTTCGCGCCGGTGACGAGCATGACGTTGGTGCCATAGAACCCATACCAGTAGGAACTTCCCCAGTAGTGGCCGAACGTCTGGTCTTTGTCCCATGGGAATATCGACCACAGGTTGCGGTTGTTGAAATCGCGGTAGTAGTACATGTTGTTGTGCCGCCCATCATACTCCTGGATGATGCGATGGGCGGCAAGGGCGTTGGCGATCTCGGGGATGTTGAGATGGTCGCAGGCGAATGCCAGCCGGTCGGCGGGTGTGCCGTTGGTGAGCCCGTGGACGAAGGCGGCGATGTCCGTGAAATCCCCATCGTCGGGATAGTGCTTCTCGAGGCCGGTCAGGTTGCGCAGCCATGCCGAGCCGACGGCCTTGTAGAGCGCGCACTGGTCGGGCCAGCCGCGGCGGCGGAGGAATCCGCGGTCCACCTGTTCGATCATCAGGCCGAAGCTGTGCCACGCGCCGTTCTGCCTGACATGGACGTAGAAGGACGTGCTTGCCGGCACGCCCGCGCGCCAGAACGTCTCCCACGAGAGATAGTCGCGGCAGTACGCGCCGTCATTGTACATCGAGTGGACGATCAGGTCGTTGATGCGGTCGCCGCCGGCATCGTAGCGGAATTCGTGCGCGCCGGTGAATTCCCACTTGTGCGGGTTCTTGAAGAGGTTGGTGCCGGGATTGTTCAACGCGCTCGTCGCGCCTTTGATGGCCACGAAGACGTTGTCGTAGAACTCGCCGTCGTAATACAACGAGCAGCGCGTACCCGCGAACGTCTCCGCCGCGTTCGTGTTCTGCACGAACCAATGGTACACCGGCGCGTTCGTCGGCGCGGATGGATCGAGGCTTATGGTGCCAAGGTACTGCTCGTCGGCGGCAGTGATGAACAGGGGCCAGCGGGATGTGTTGGCGAATGTATCGACCGCGGAGAGGTAATAGCGGATCATCTGGCCGGGCGTGGCGATGCCGGCCGGGATTGCCGCGCCGAACACCCCGTCACCCGCGGCGCCGTCGCCGTGCGCGCCATCGTCGTACATGGGCGTGGCGGATTCCGCGTTGTACATCACGCGGTACCGCAGGGTCACCGAGGCCACGGCGCCTGTCTGCGGCGCCACGCGCGCAGTCACCGCGAGCGGGATGGTCATGTAGGGCGCATCGGGCGCGTGGGCTGCGCCTGTGATGCGCGGCCCGCGGTCTTCGAGGCCGTTTGCGTTTGCCCGGCCCGGCGTCGGCGCGGTGAAGTACCGGCGGTCAGCACTGTCAGGCGGGTTGGGCACGCTGCCCGAGAGGAACGGCCCGGCAAGGCAGTCGATGTTGCTGCTCGTGGCGTTCATCACGTGGATCGCGAGCACGTTCGTTCCGTCCACCAGCGCGGACGGCCCGGGGAAGTCGAATGCCTCGGCCTGAAGGCACAGGGCATCGCTTCTGCTTCCTGCCGCGGGTGAGTTCCACGAGATGTTCGAGGGCGCATACCGGCTTGTCAGGATCGTGCCGTTCAGGTAGGCGGCGTACCCGTCGTCGTACATCATGCCGAACCGCAGGCGTGAATAGGCGGCAGGGTTGGTGACACGAACGGGACGCGCACATAGCAGCCGAATGCGCGTGCGAACATCTGCGACTCGACGTTGAGGCCTATGAAGGGGTTGAAGTTGACGGAGAGGTTGCGGTCGTATCCCACGGCGGTCGAGCCGGCGAGCCAGGCGGTGTCGTTGAATGCCGCAAATCTCCAGCCCGTGCCGAGCGACCCGTCGAGCGGCACATATGCGCGGCATGCGCTGCCGGACGACACGAGAACGTGCGTCTGCGCGTCCGTGTAGAGCCCGTAGGACACATCGGCAACCTGCGGCGGGTATGCGGGCGCGTAGGCAAAGGCGACGGGCGCGCCGCCGGGCATGACGAGCCCGAGGTACTCTCCTTCGCCCTCGAGCTTGAAGTTCGCGTGCAGCTCGCGGCCTCCAACGCGCCGGTCCTTGCCCGAGGCACACACAAGCATGAAGCCGCCCGGCGCGATGTTCGTCGCGGGAAAGCTCCACTTGTCAGGCTCGGCCGCATCGTCCGTCAGATACCATCCGGCAAGATCGACTGCGGCGGGGCCGTCGTTGTAGAGCTCGATCCAGTCGGAATGCTGGCCGTCGGCATCGGCGAGTCCGCTGTCGTTGATTGCCATGAACTCGCTGATCAACACGCCGCCGGCAGCAGGCACGTGGAGACAGGACGCACACACGAGCGCCAGCATCACTGCCGGCATTCGGTTCCCGAGGGTGCATCCTGTGTGATCAGGCACGTGCATGCGGCGGCCCGCCTCAGACGTGTGCGTGTCTCCGTGTCGAGGCCGCTCGCGCCAGGGCGCCGGCCGCAAGAGCCAGTGCGGCGAACGCGGCCGGCTCGGGCAGGTACGGGTCTCCCGGCGTGCCGCCGAGAACGGTGCTGGGCTGCCAGGCGGTCTTGTTGCTCC
>JAAYZF010000040.1 GCA_012514975.1 bacterium | reverse complement strand
TCTATGCGGGCACGAGCGGCCGCGCGGCCCACCTGCTCGTCGGCATGTTCCACGGCGTCACCGGCATGGTGTTCGACATGGGCGTGGCCGACGGCGCGGACCGCTGCGTTGCCATGTGCTGCGGAACGAAGTCCTTCGCCGCCGCGGTCAACGGCCCTGCCGGCGGGAGGATCATCACGCGCGCCCTGCAACCCCTGCCGTTCGATTTGATCCAGGAATGGCACATCGCGCGCACTCCGTACACGTGCATCGGCCCGGTCGTCCAGGGTGAATCGATTTGCCACGCCATTACGGATGCGTCACGCGGCGTGATGATCGGCACGACCGAGAGGCATCTGTTCGCCTTGCAGATCGACTCGGGAGATCTGCGTGTTGTCGGCGAGGCGCCCGGCAGGGGGCGGCTGGCGCGCGGATCGGAGGGCGGCATCTTCGGCCTTGACGTCGGAGACACGCTCTGGCGGTACGACGTCGCGGGCGGCACGTTGCGGCGCGGCGCAGTGGCCCTGCCCGCGGGTTCGTGGCACGCCGCGCAGCCGTCATGGGCTCGCGACAGCGCGACAGGCGCATTGTATGCAGCCGATGCGGCCGGGCAGCTTTTCCGCTTCACGGAGGAATCAGGCTTTTCCGCGCCGCTTGCACGGACGCCGCATGCGCCTGTCGGCCCGATGGCGGTCACGGCTGACGGGCGGCTGTTCGGCTTCGCGGGCGAAGGGATGGCACGCCTGTTCACGTTTGACCCGGCATCGGCCACTGTAGCCGATCTCGGCGTTGCCGTCTCGGTGTTCGAGCGCCGCCGCTACGGGTATGCATTCGCCGATGCCGTCGTTGGCCGCGATGGCGAGATCGTTTTTGGGGAAGACGACGATCTTGGCCATCTGTGGCTCTATTTCCCGCGCATCAAACACGCATGATGATCATTGACAACGGACGCAGCGACTACCAGATTCTCACGCCGGGAAGATACCGCCCCGCGGAAACATTCGCCGCCGGGAATCTCCAGCAGGCGCTATTCGAGATGACCGGCGTGCGCCTTCCCGTCCGCGCCGCGAGCCTGCGCGTCAAAGACCGCCCCGCCCTCATCGTCGGCTGCGACGCACAGGCAGCGCAGCCCGGCTTGTGGGACAAGGACAGCTACGCGGTTGCCGCGCGCGGGCGGGACCTTGTTCTCTCCGGTTCGAGCCCGCGCGCCGTTCACTACGCCGTCTTCGCCTTTCTCGAAGCGGCAGGCGCGCGCTTCTACGGCCCGGACGCCGCGCAGTACCCGCGATGCGCGCGCGTCGCCCTCCCCGCTCGGCCGGTGAGCTCGACTTCCGCGTTCGGCTATCGCCACGTCTTCTATCCGACAGCCCAGGAGCCCGAGTGGGCCATCCGCTGGAAGCTCAACGTGCACAACGGGCGCGATGCGCGCTGGGGCGCGAATGCGGCGGCCCATTCCTTCGGCCATTCGTTCAGCTCACTCGTGCCCGTGCAGAAGCACTTCGCCCGCCATCCCGAGTATTTCTCCCTCGTGGACGGCAGGCGGCGTGACCATCAGCAGCAGTTGTGCTGCTCGAATCCTGCTGTCGCCGACGCCGCCGCCGAGACCATGGCGCAATGGATCGCCGCGAATCCCGACCGCCGCATCTTCGCCGTCGGGATGAATGACTGGCACGGCTGGTGCGAGTGTCCCGACTGCGCGCGGATAGACCGCCGTGAAGGCTCACCCACCGGCCAGTTGATCACGCTGGTCAACCGCGTCGCCGACAAGTTCCCCGACAGGATCATCGCCACGCTCGCCTATTCGTGGGCCATCGAGCCGCCCCGCTCGCTCCACGCGCGCGACAACGTGCTCGTCGTTCTCTGCCACAACCACGGCTGCTACGTCCGCCCGCTCGCCGGATGCCGCGAGAACAGCGCGTTCATCCGCCGCCTCGACGGCTGGAAACGGAAATCCCGCCACATCCTCATCTGGGATTACTTCGTCAATTACCACAGCTATCTCATGCCCACGCCCAATCTCGAACGCATCCAGCAGGACATCAAGCTGTACCGCGACGCGGGCGTCGAGGGAATGTTCTGCCAGGGCAGCGCGTGCCGCGGCGGGCAGTTCGAAGGCCTCAGGCAGTTCCTCCTCTCACAATGCCTCTGGAACCCGGACACGGATGTCTGGTCCGCGGCGGACGCATGGCTGCGCGGCATGTACGGCGGCGCGGCAGGCGGCGCGATTCTAGACTATCTCCTCCTGCTCCACACTCACGTGAGGAAGAACGGCGTGCACATGCACTCGTTCGGCTCGGGCCAGGAAATCCAGCCCGGCCTGTTCACGCCGGACGTGCTGAAGAAAGGCAAGGCTCTTTGGGACAAGGCGGAGCGCGCCGCGGGCTCGCGGGATGCGAGACGGAAGGTGTGTGCCGCGCGCGCGCCCGAGATGTGCTCGCGCCTCTTCCATGCAGGGATCGCCCACCGCGTCTCGAACGGCCGCCTTGCGCCACGGCCCGCGCCGGACATGAAGCTCAAGGAACGGTTCGTCCGCGCGGCGCTCCTGGGCGGCGCGGCGCATCTTCGCGAGGACGCAGGCGCGCCGGAGGATTTTGCGCGCAACTATGGCCGCACGTACCGCGCGGAGATTCTCAAGGCCGCTCCGGCCCGCGTGGTCGTCATCCCCGGGCTCGGCGGAAGAATCTATTCCCTCGAATGGCTCCCGCGCACGCTCGAGCTGATGCGCGTGATCGACCTCACCAGGTTTGTCAATTTCTCGCCGTATGATGCCGGTTACGAGTTCTCCACCGAACCCTTATGGCACGGCAATGGCGCCAGTGAGGAGTACCGCGTCACGGGCCGGACAGCCTGCGGCGTGCGGATGCGCGCCGAGTCCGGCGGCCTTCGCATCGAGAGCGCGTTCTCATTGGGTGAATGCGCCGCCGGCCCGTCAAAGGCGCGTGGCGCGGGAACGCCCGCCGCGGGCGTCTCCCTCTCGATCAGCCACACGGTCACAAACCGTGGAACGCAGAAGGTGACGATCGCGCCGGTCACGCATCCGGAATGGCGCCTTGACGCGTTCGGCGACGATGCCCGCATTGCCCTGCGCGGCCCCGGCGGCACATGGGCAGAACTGCCTCTGAACCCTGAAGGGCGTGAGGACCGTGACCTGGAATTCGCGGGAAGCGACATGCCGCGCGGAGCGTGGCGCATCATTTCGAAGACGAATGGGATCGCCGTCGAGGAAACGTTTGACGCGCGAAGGGTGCGCCGATGCCACCTGCTCTTCTCGCGCCGCCGGGGGAATCTCAACCTCGAGCTCTGGTTCCGGCCGGTGACACTCGCGCCAGGCGCCTCAGCAGTGTTCGCCACCCGGTGGCGGATCGTCCCCGCTGAGTTCATCGCATGAAACGGAAACTCTCGCCGATCCTTGTGGGCGACTGGTCGCTCATCGGGCCGTCGCCCGACCTGTACGGCGTACTCCCCGGCGCGGATGAATGGCGGCGCGGATGGATTGAGAACGGCAGGGCCGCCGAGCACAATGCGCCGGTCGATCACCACATCGTCCAGGACATCAACGGCGGGTGGCACCTCTGGGGCTGCGTCCGCGCGACAGCAGTCGGCCGCATCCTCCATCACTGGCGCACGAACGACTTCCTCGCGTCCCCGTGGGAGCAGACGGGCGAGATCATCCGCGTGAATCGTGCCGCCGGTGAAAGCGCCGGGAACACCACGGCGATTGACATCAACTCGGCGCGCGAGGAATGCATCCAGTCACCGTTCTTCGTCCGGCACGGCAGCCTCTACCACATGTTCTACGGCGGCGGCGCGGCGCCCGGCGGCAGTGAGCAGGACGGCCTCGGGAGACGCTCGCAGATATGCCTCATGACCTCGCCGGACGGGCTGGCATGGACCCGGCACAAAGGGCCTGGCGGCCGGAGCAGCCTCTTCGAGGGCCCGGGCCCTGCGCGCGATCCGTGCGTCGTGCCCTTCGAGGGCGGCTGGCTTCTTTACTACGCGGGCACGCGCGAAGACGCATCCGGCTCTCCCGTCTTCTGGGTGCGCACATCGACGGATCTGCTCACATGGTCTGCCCCGCGCGTCGTGCACGAAGACCTCGGGATAAGCGCGCAGCGCTGGGGCACCGAGTGCCCGTTCGTCACATTCCGCGACGGATGGTTCTACCTGTTCCGCACGGTCAATTACTATGCCGCGCGCACCTATGTGTTCAGAAGCGGCGACCCGTTCGATTTTGGGATTGGCGATGCCAGGGGAAAGTGCGCCGGAATGATTTCGGCAGCCGCGCCGGAGCTGTACACGCTGCCCGGCGGGGCCGGGTATGTCTCGTCGAACCACGAGCCGCGCACCGGCACGATGCGCTGCCGGCTCGAGTGGGTGGAGCAGTAGGCGGATGGGCGGCGCGCCACGGGGGCGCCTGTTATTCTTCCTGGGCGGCGGGCGGGCTTTTTCTTGCGCCTTTCCTGGTGAAACGCCGTGCGCCCTTGCCTCGCGCGGCGCCTTCACCTCCAGCCTGGCCCGCGCCGCGCTTGTACCGCGCGCCTTTGTATACCGTCTCGGCGGCCCACTTGCTCTTGAGCGTCAAGACTGAGTCTGCCAGGCGGACGATCTGGCTGCGCGGAATCCACTTGGTCTGCCGCACGTTGAGGCGGAGGCCGACAGCCTTCTTCTCGGGCGTGTCGATCACGTCGATGACATCGGTCGTCTCGAATTCGCGCTCGATCCCCTCCTCCATGTAGTTGATGGCAAAGGGGCGTTTGTTCGCCGCGACTTTCTTGTCGAGAATCTTGCGCGCCTGGTTGATGAACTGCGAGATCTTCTCCGAGTCGTTCCTCATCTCGTCGCTCAGCTCGAGCCCCGTGTCGCGGGCAAGCGCGGCGGCATAGGCCAGTTGCTTGTCCGACGGGGGGAGTTTGCCGAGGTGGACCGTGTCCTTCACGTGGTCGATCCAGTCGGAAAGCTTCTTGCTGTCAGTCAGGGCGTCCTGGGGGATTTCGATGCCGGCAGCCTTGGCGAGCCTGCCCGAGAGTGCGAGCTGCTTGGCGGTGGGCTTGTGCGCCATGCCGAACCCGCCGCTTTTCTTGTAGATTTCGTATGCGTCCTTGACGCGTTCGAACTCTTCCTTCACGACATCAAGATACGGTTTCTTCCCCTCTTCGACCCCGTCGAGCTCTCCCTCCATGTTGGCGGTGAACTCGTAATCCACGACGATGCCGCGGAACTCCTTGAGGTAGTCGTACAGCTTCTCGCCCTTGACAGTGGGGACGAACTGCCTGTTCTTGCTGCTCTCCTCGACGTACCCGCGTTCCTGGATCAGCTCGACGATGGCGGCGTAGGTTGACGGGCGGCCGATGCCGAGGCTTTCGAGTTTCTCGACGAGCGAGCCGTTGTTGTAGCGCGGCGGCGGCTGCGTCATCTTTTTGTCATTCTTCACCGAGACGAATTCGAGCGCATCGCCCTCGGCGAGCTTCGGGAGGCGGCGGTCCTCGCCATCCTCGTCCTGCTCCTGTTCGTTGAGGTCGCGGCCGTAGATCTTGAGGAAGCCTTCGAACGTGAGAGTGGAGCCGACGGCTTTGAGGGCGACCTCGCCGGCCTTGATGTTGACGGTCACCTGGTTGAACAGCGCGGGCTTCATCTGCGATGCCAGCCAGCGCTTGTAGATGAGCGAATAGACTTGCAGATGCGCCTTCTCGAGCTGGTTCTTCACCATCTCGGGAGTGATCTCGGGATGGGCGGGCCTGATTGCCTCGTGCGCATCCTGCGCGCCCGCCTTGCCGCGGAAGTTCCGCCGCTGGTAATAGTCCTGGCCGAATTGCGCGACGACCTGCTCGCGCGCCGCCTCGATCCCTTCGTTCGATATGCGCGGCGAGTCGGTGCGCATGTAGGTGATGAGCGCGACGTGCTTGCCGCCGACGTCGATGCCCTCGTACAAGTCCTGCGCAATGCGCATGGCGCGCTTCGAGCTCATGCGCAGCGCCTTGAACGCGGCGCGCTGGAAGGTGGACGTGATGAAGGGCGGCGGCGGATTCTTCGCCACTTCCCTGCTCTCGACCGAGGCGACGCCGTGGGCGGGCGCGTTCAGGATCGCCTCGGCGATGCGGCCGGCCTCGTTCTCGTCCTTCACCTGGCCGGCGGAGAGCAGCGCGGTGAACTCGATGTTGTCCTTGCGGTACACCGCGCCGAGAATCCAGTACGGCGTCGGGACAAACGCGCGGATTTCACGTTCGCGCTCGACGATGAGCGCGAGCGCCGGGCTCTGCACACGGCCAACGGAATACTTGTCGCCAAGATGACGCGACGCCTCGGGGGAAAGCAGGTACCCGATCAGCCGGTCGATGATGCGCCGGGCAAACTGCGACTCGACCAGGCTCTGGTTGATCTGCGTCGGGTTCTTGAGCGCGTGCTCGATCTCGCTGCGCGTGATGGCGTTGAACGTGATGCGCTCGACGGGCTTGGCCGCCGGAACGAGCTGGCTCACATGCCAGGCGATCGCCTCGCCCTCGCGGTCAGGATCGGTCGCGATGTACACCCGGTCAGCCTTCTGCGCCGCGGCCTTGAGTTCCTGTATGACCTTCGCCTTGCCCTTGATCGTGACGAACGTCATGCGGAAATCCTTCTCGATGTCCACACCCATCGAGTCGGGAGGGATGTCGCGGATATGGCCGACGCTCGCGCGGATTTCGAATTTTCTCCCGACGATATCGCGGATCGTGCGAATCTTTGCGGGCGACTCGACAACAAGAAGTTCACGTGCCATGGGCATCTCTCAGAAAATTGCTACCATTCGCTCCAGTTACGGATGCGGAACCAATCGTCAACTGGGGAGATTATAGGAAGTCGCGCCGCGTTTGTCAAAAGGAGGGCGTCATCCGCCCGGTCCCGCCTCGAACAGGGAGTGGGCCAGCAGCAGGTC
>JAAYZF010000475.1 GCA_012514975.1 bacterium | reverse complement strand
CTTGTCGGCGGCAAGGATCGCGCGGCTGCTGGCCGCAAGGATGCGGTAGGCGGTCTGGCGGGCGCCTCTTCGCGCATCGTTGACCAGCCAGCTCAGGCGGGGCTTTGGCGTGTCGATGCCCAGCGGGTTGTCCTTGTACTCGCAGCGCAGGCCTGAAACAGTCATCCGGTCTTTCATGGATATCTCCATTCAGTGATTAGGCAGCATGGTGCGGACGCTGAACGCGTTTCGCGAAGCAGCGGTCATGTGGTCCAGGGATAGTCCTTTGCGATCGCGCGGTCGCGCGCCGGGTCGAGCGGGTCCTCGCTGAGCGCATGCCATTCGAGCAGACGGAGCTTGAGCAGTTGCTTGTCGGCGGCGTATGCGGGATCGTCCGCGCGGTTGACGGTTTCGCCGGGGTCGTTCGCAAGGTCGTACAGCTCCTCCTCCCCGTGCGCGTACCACACGTATTTCCGTGTGCGAGTGCGGACCGCCTTGACGAACTCGCCGGGGACGTTGAACGAGGCGGTCCATTGGAGGAGATGGCCCGGCGTCTCCCTGTTCTCGCGCCATTCGTTCATGAAGGCATCGAACGTGCGGTACGGATTGCGGTAGTCAGGCGGGCAGATTTCTGCGAACACTTCATCCTTCCACCGGTCGGTTTTCCCATCGAGCAACGGGCGCATGCTTCTGCCCTGCAGGCCGTCCGGCGAGGGAATGCCCGCATAGTCGAGCAGCGTTGGAAGAATGTCAACCTGCTCGGCCAGCGTACCCTCGACGCGCCGCGGTGCGATCACGCGCGGATAGCGCATGATGAACGGGATGTTCAGCAGGCAGTCGTAGAGCACGAGGTCCTTCTTCACCATGCCGTGCTCGCCGCGGAAATCACCGTGGTCAGCCGTGAAGACCACGATCGTGTTGTCCGCCATGCCGCGCGCATCGAGGGCATCGAGGATTCTGCCGACCCATTCGTCGACGAAGCTGATCATGGCGCTGTAGACGGCGACGTAGCGGCGCACACCCTCCTCGGGCGCTTCGACCATTCCCTGCGCTTTGCGCTTGATTGCCTGGCGCGAGGGTTTGCCGCCGACCTCGGCGCCCGTCTCGCCCGCGAGCGCGCCGGGCGGCACGGGCATCCTGTCGGGCGGATAGAGCTGGGCAAACCGCGCGGGCGCCGTGTGCGGCGCGTGGGGATCGGCGAACGAAGCCCAGAGGAAAAACGGCTGGCCGGCAGGCTGCTCCTCGATGAACTTCACCGCCGCGGCTCCGGTGCGGTGCGTGCGCGTGAACTCCTCGGGGAACTCGTGGAAGCACGCGCCGGCCCAGCAGCCCGTGCTGCTCATCCGGGCGTTGACCTGCTTGATGTGCGCGCGGTACGCCTCCGCCTCCGTGGTGTCCGGAAGATCCTGGTCGGCGCGAGTGGCATCGACATCCATGTTCGCCAGCTCGTCCTTGTAGAACATGTGGTTCTTGCCCGCGATGCCAAGCCGGTAGCCGGCGCGTTTGAGCACGCGGAACAGGTGCGGCTCGAACGGCCCGCACATCATCCTGTTCTCGCGCACACGGTGGCTGTGCGGATAGCGCCCGGTGATGAAATTCACGCGGGACGGCACGCAGACAGGGCTCTGCGCGAACATGGTGCGCACGTGCGCCCCCTGCGCCGCCAGGCGGTCCATGTGCGGCGTGTGCATCCACGGCGTGACGCAGCCGAGCGCATCGGCGCGCTGCTGGTCGGTCATGATCCAAAGGATGTTGGGTGTGCGGGGCATTGGGGCCTATCGTTCGAGGGTGACCGCGAACAACTGCACTTCCTCGGGCGCGACAGCCGTCAGCGTGACGCCGGTCGCATGCGTTCCCGCAGGCAGCTTGAAGTTCGAGACGTGCATGATGCCGAAGAACGTGTCGGGAGAGAACCCGTAGCGCACGCGTTTCCTGTCCGCGTAGGCGAACCCGTTTCCGGCCCACATGTGCTCGCCCAGCGGCGCCCACCAATCGACGAGATGGGCAACCTGTTCGAGCGTCTCGTCGAGCACGCGGCGTTCGCCGTCGAAGACTTCGACGCGAAGCCCCGGCTTCGCCTTCCTGTCCTTCGGCAGCACGCCGTTGACAAGCAGGTGGATGTCTTTGACCGCCGTACGCCTGAACGCGATGTGAAGCTCGTCCGCGCCGGGCTTGAGCGCCGAGTGCGTGTGATGCGCATCCGCAAACGAGAACGGCACGCCGTTGACCGTTGACGCGCCCAGCGGTATCCCGCTGCACTCGGCGAACATGGTGTTGTAGTGCCCCGCAAGATCCAGAGGCACATAGCGGCGCATGCGCCCCGCGGCGGCATGCGTTCGTTCGAGCGCCCTGTAGCTCTCGAGCACACGGTCGATAACGGCGAGGGAGACTTCAATGTTCGGCCGCTTGTTGTGGCGGAGCCAGAGCGTTTCATAGTTCCTGCCGCACGCGGCAAGCTCCTTGACGACATCGCTGAATGCGCGCTTCCTGTGCCGGGGCAGCACGCCCTCGAGGTACCGGTATGAGAACAGGATGCGATGCACGACCGAGAGCGCGCGTTCGATGGACGACCCGAGGAGATCGAGCTGCTCCTTGTTGAGCAGGGCGGCATTGCGCGAGTTCAGGATGAACCGCCGCGCGCGCTGCAGCGCCTTCTCGTCGCGCGCGGCTGCGATCTGCAGGCCGGGATTCGCCGCGGCGATGCGGATCATGGCGAAGGCGTTCTTGCGGAACAACTGCCACGACCGGCGCGGCGATATTGCAAGCCGCTGCGGAAGCACGTCGGTCACCCACGTCAGCCGCGGCAGGCCGGCGCCGTAAAAGCTCTGCTGGAACCTGCCGGCCTGCGACTCCGGCTCGGCCCGCCTGCCCGACCAGGCGAACTCGGCGAACGAGGCGTAGATGTTCCAGGGAAGCGCGCGGTGATTCTCAGCGCCCACGTCGCACCAGCTTGATGAGCCGAAGCCGGGCGCGGGCGTGCGTGTCATCTGCTTCGTCCAGCCGGCGAAATGCTTTCTCGCCG
>JAAYZF010000474.1 GCA_012514975.1 bacterium | reverse complement strand
GCGAACGGCCGCACCGGCACCCGGTCCGGCTTGAGATTGTTGAGCGCGGTCACATACCGCCGCAACCGCGCCTGATACAGCGCCTCCATGTCCTGACCCATGTGTTTCTCCCGTTGCGAGTTGAGCGTTGGACGTTGAGCGTTCATCCCCTTTACGCCTTCAGCCCGTCCAGCCGGCCATCCAGCCGCTCCGTGTCCTTGAGCGTCTCTGCCCAGGTCACACGCGAACCGGTGTAGGCGGCCTTGCGGCCCATGATCGTGATCAGGTTGCTCTGCACGCTGGGCGCCACGGTCAGGTTCGCAAAATCACCGCCCGTCACCGACTGATGGAAGGCGGCCACGTTGGCGGCCGCGCCTTCGACGTAGATCTGCTTGGTGGCGCCGCCGCGGTAGAAGGTTTCGCCGCGGATCAGCACGTTACCGCCATAGCTCGTCTCCAACACGCCCTTGGCTCCGAACATGCGGCAGAGGATGCCTTCGGCCGTGCCGTGGCCTTCGAACTGCCGGGAGCTGAAGGTCATCGCCACGTTGTCGGGATACTGGTAGATGACCGAGAACGTGTCCCAGTTGTTCCCCACGTCAAGGCGCACCTTGCGCGCGCCGGTGCCGCATGCATGCAGCGGCGGCCTGCCGTGGATCCAGCTCATCACATCGAGCGCGTGAATGTTCTGCTCGGTGATGATATCGCCGGATAGCGCCTGGTCGAAGACCCAGTTGCGCACGCGCCCTTCCGGCCCCCCGTCCGGCGGGTGGATGTTCAGCCGGCCGCAGTGGTAGCTGGCCTCGCCGAACGCGAACGCGCCGAGCGCACCGCCGTGCACGAGGCGGAGCGCCTCCTGATAAAACGGATTGACGCGTGTCTGGAAGTCGACCAGGAAACAGCGCCTCTTCGCTGTGGCGCGTCGGCCGCTCGCCTCGATGGAGAGGCAACCCGGCACATCCACCGCCACGGGCTTGGCCACATAGACGTGGCAGCCCGCGTCGACCGCCGCCGCAGCCTGTTCGGGATGGAAGAAGGGCGGCGACGTCACGACCAGCGCGTCAGGCTTCGTGTCCAGCACGCGCTTGTAGCCGCTCAACCCCGCGAAGCGGTGCCCGGCGGGCACGCCGAACTTCTCCCCCAGCACATCGGCACGGTCCTGGAAATAATCGGCCGCCGCGGCGATTTCGTAGCCGCCGTGCTGCCGAAACAAGTTCGCCATGAACGAGCCTCGCCCGCCGCACCCCACGATGCCGATCTTGATCGTTGGGCCGTTGAACGCGGCCGCCTGCTGGCCGAGCGCGGAGTTGTCGACCAGCGCCAGCCCCGCTGCCGCCCCCGCGCCCGCCAAAAACGTACGCCGCGACAGCGTGCGCCCAACCGCCTCGAACCTCTGTTTCATGTGTCTTCCTTTCATCGTCTTGCCTGTCGCCTCATCGAACGGGCGCGACTGCCAATCCATTCACACGCGCCAGGGTTCACGCATCGCGCGCGAACGCAGCTTGTTCGCCTCGTCGTCGTTGGCGAACGTTTCGTTGACGGGATTCCATTTCACGTTCCTCTTGAGATCCAGGCAGATGTCCATCGCCAGATTCGTTGTCATGGTGCGGTGCGCGACACCCGCATGTGT
>JAAYZF010000473.1 GCA_012514975.1 bacterium | reverse complement strand
TTTGGGTGCCGGTCGCGGCCGGGATCGCGGCAGGCGCCGCATGCGGCGGGATCAACGGCCTGTTTGTCGCGCGTTGCGGCGTGCCGCCCTTCATCGCGACACTGGGCATGATGACCGCTGTGCGCGGCCTTGCGCTGGTGCTCAGCGGCGGGCGTCCGGTCTCGAACATGAGCCCGGCGCTGACGCGGCTGGCTGGCGACTGGTTTCACGTTCCAGTGCCCGCGCTGATCCTGGGCGGCGTGGCGCTGGCGGCGGGCTGGACGCTGCGCAACACGTGGCCGGGGCGTTATCTCTTTGCGGTGGGCGGCAATGAGCAGGCCTCGCGCGCGGCGGGCATTCCCGTGCGCGGCATCAAGGGGCTGGCCTATACGGTGTGCGGCGCGCTGGCAGGTTTGGCGGGTGTCGTGCTCGCCGCGCGTATCACGACCGGACAGCCCAATGCCGGGGCCGGGTATGAGCTGGATGCGATCGCGGCGGTGGTGATCGGAGGCACGAGCCTTTCGGGCGGCGTGGGCAGTGTGGGCGGAACGTTGCTGGGTGTGCTGTTGATGGGCGTGATCGGCAACGGGCTCGACCTGTTGAACGTGTCTTCCTACTATCAGCAGATCGTCAAAGGCGTGATCATCGTGGGCGCGGTCTGGTTTGACCGTCGTCAACGCCGGAACGTGCGGTTGGTGTGAGGCGTTCGGGATACGCGAATTTGCGCCGGAAACAAATGTGGAACGGCGTAATGAAAAAGAAACTGGATAGAGAGGCCGTCTTGGACATGGTGCGCGGCTTCCAGCCGGCATGCGTCGTCATTGCGGCGGCGGAAATGGAGGTCTTCACGATCCTGTCACGGTCGCAGCACCTGCGCCCACAGCGCGTCTAACCGTTTGGCCGACACCGGCGCGGGCGTGCGCAACTCCTGCGCGAAAAGCGAGACGCGCAGCTCCTCGATCTGCCAGCGGTAGTCGGCCAGCAGGGCCGGATCGTGGCGCGGCGGCTCAGCGAGCGCGACGTGGCTCGTATAGCGTTGCCAGAGCGGTTTCAGTTCGTTGAGTTTGCGCACGTCGCCGTGCGGATTGCCCTGCGCCCGCTGGATGCGCACGCGGCAGGCCTCGAGATAGCGCGGCAGATGCTGGAGCTGCGTGGCGGGGATTGATTCCGCGAAGCCTGGAAAAATCAGCCACGCCAACTCTTCGGCCAGATCCTCCTGTGTGTCGGGCGGCAGCGCGGCCGTCAGCAGATCGTGCTCCACGTCGCGGGCGGCATGCAGGATGGCGACCACCAAGCGCGAGCGCGCGAGGTGCACGCCGTGCAGACGTCCGCGCTCGGCTGCGAGGCGTTCGTGGAATACTGTTTCATCCCGGATCGCCGGGCGGCCCTCGGTGAAGGTCTCGCGCAGCGCGGCACGGCCGAGTTCGTGTCCCAGGCGTTCGGCGCACATGTCGAGCTGCTTGAGGTACGCGGCGACATCGCGCGGTAGCGACGGTGGCTGAATCATCCGTTTCCACTCTTTGCCGAGTGCGAGCGCGAACAAACGGCACACGCCTTTGTCGTGCGCGGCTGCGGCTTCGGCGGGGGCTGCGAACAAGCGCAGCGATACGGTGTCGCCGGCTTCGACCAAGGCCGGATAGTGGATGATCGGCCAGCCGGCCTTGCCCACATCAAGCTGCGCCGGCAGCGCGCCGAAATCCCATTGCGTCAGGCCGTCCTTCTGCCAGCGCGCGTCAGGCGTCTGTACGGCCGCTCCTGCCCCTTCGCTGCGTGGCGCGAAGAGTTTAACCAACAGCGAGATGTTGCGGCCGCTGCCCAGCTCGCGCCCCGCCTCGTCCTGAATCGCAAAGCGCATGCGCAGATGGTCGGGGACCGACTCTTCGTTCCAGCAGTCAGTCGGAACTCGGATGCCACGCGTGGCGTACAGCGCGTCTGAGAAGGCCTCGGCCAACTCGCGTTGCCCGGGCGCGAGACGGCTGCGGCACATGCTCAGTGTCTCTTCAACCGGCTGCAAGAGGCGGCGGTAACGGGTCGGCAGAACATGCACCATCCAGCGCAGTTTCTCATCCAGCAGGCCGGGCACCAGCCATTCGCTGCGCCACGCCGCAGCCAGTGGCAGCAGGGCGGCCGGCAAGGTGCAGGTGATGCCGTCATCCGTTTCGCCCTGCGCATGACGATAGGTCAAGGCAAGGCGGTTACCCGAGAGCGTGACGGCATCCGGATACGCCTGCGAGAGGTCTCTCACGGGCGGCAGATCCGCTTCGGTCAGAGTCAGTGCGTCAGACGCAGTCGCGTTTTCGCGCAGCCAGCGGCGCAGGTCAGCGGCGCTGCAAAGGTTCTGCGGCAGACGCCGGTCGTAAAAAATGAACGCGGCCTCAGGATCAAAGAGTGCGCCATGCTGGCGCGTCTTCTCCTCGGCATCGAGCAAGGTGCGGATCCGAGCGAGATTGGCCGTGAGGCAAGGCGGGGCTGGTGTAGGGAAGGCACCGGCTACAAGGCCTTCGCGAATGAAGATGGCGCGCGCTTCTGCCGGCTCGATACGGCTGTAGTCACGTGTGCGGCCCTCGACCAGCACGAGTCCGAAAAGGGTGACGCGCTCCTTGACGCGTACAAAGCCGCGCGTCGCATCCCACGACGCGGAATGGTAGCTGGATTTGCAGAGCCGTTTGGCGATGGGTTCGATCCAGGAGGGGTCGATGCAGGCGGCGGTGCGTGCGAACAAACGCGAGGTTTCGATAAGTTCACCGGCTAGGATCCAGTCGCGCGAGAGCACGGCGGGTCGTCGTCCGGCGGCGGGTGATGGCGCGCGGCTGGACACGGTCGGCCGCGGCTCTTTCAGCTTGGCGAGCCCCGAGCCGGGGAAGATCGCGAACCGGATGCCGCGTGCGCCGCGGTAGTCGCCGTTCTCGGGATCGCGTTTGCCGAGGTTGCCCAGCAGGCCGGTCAGCAGGGCGCGGTGGAGACCGTTGTCCCCTCCGGACGCTGAGGCGACATCAAGCTGTAATTCAGCACAGAGGCGTTCGAGCTGGGTGCGCAGGTCGATCCAGTCGCGCAGGCGCGGATAGGAGAGGAAGTTGT
>JAAYZF010000472.1 GCA_012514975.1 bacterium | reverse complement strand
ACTGGACCAGATTCCTCACAGCATTCGTGGGCGGCACAGTCACTGCCAGCGATTACGGCGTGACATTCCGCGGCCCCGACCATTTTGGCGAGAAATACTGGATGGGCTCGCGCTATGGCGCTCTGCCGAACCGCTACAGTTGCGGCGGTTTCGGCGCGCCGTACCAGGAGTATCCGGGCGCAATGCCCACGGTGGGCGAGACGCATCTGCTGGTCACGCGGGCGGTCAACTACGACGGCACGTCCATCTACGTCACGACTTGGAACAATCCGATACTGACAAACGCGCCCGTCGAGGCGGAAGGCACGACGATGTTCTGGAGCACCGTATCCGGCTCGGGCATTCGCTGCTGGGACACGGTGTCACTGGTTGCCAACGCCGGCGTTGCCTTCAGCAACATCATATGGTTCTATGTCGACGAGCTTCGCCTCGGCGAGTACTGGTACGACGTGATGCAGCTCAAAGGCTCGCCGGTCGAGCGGCCGACGAACGTCAGCCCGGCCGGCGGAGCGACCGCGGTGGCGCTTGCCGGGCCGCTGCAGGGCTCGGCCTTTGCCAGCACGGAACCGAACGACGTCCATGCGAAGAGCCAGTTCTACGTCCGCTCGGCCAACGGCATCAGTTGGACGGTCGAGACGAACGCGCTGACGCAGATTTCCCTGCCGGCCGGCGTGCTCGACACATCCACCCGCTACGTCTGGCGCGTCAGGTATCTTGGCACGAACAGCGTGCTGTGGAGCGACTGGTCTGAGGAGACGGGGTTCGAGACGGTATGGGGAGGAGGCAAGCTCATCTGCTATGATGGCGCTGCCTATCCCGAGACGCCTTTCCCGGAAGCCGTGGGAGGCAAGAGCGGCGGCTTTGGCTGGGGCAACATCTGGCAGTATAGCTGGGTCGCCGCCGGCTGCATGCGTGTCGCGGCCGATTCGCCCGGGCTGATGTACAAGTTCATTGGATCGGACGAATGGCTCTCCTCGACGAACAACCGGTTCCGTACGGACGAGCGGGGCAAGAACTACGAGGCGGGCACCGAGGAACGCATTCTCGGCTACTCTGATGCGGGCCGCCAGATCGGCACTGACCGTGGCGTGCACCTGCTGACGCCAAGCAACACGTATGGCAAGACGGGCACGACCAACTGGTTCAGCTTCATCGCGCGGTATGAAAGCGGGTCGACCGCGGCGCGTTACGGCCTCGCCCTGACATACACGCTGAGCGGCAGCGCCGGGTACAATTTCCTGATCGGCAAGCCGCTCGCGGCGGACAACTGGGGCCTGATCGGCGCGGGCGGCGCCGCGGGCGTCACCGTCACGTCGGGCGTCAGCGCCGTTGACGGCAGCGTGGCGTTCCTCGTCGCGCGCATCATCTTTGGCGACGCGACTGAGACGGCGCACCTGTGGGTCAATCCATCAACGCGGACCGAGCCGCTTGTGGCGAACGCGACAGTGCTGAACGGCGTGCCGAACTTCGAGTTCGATTACCTCCATCCGCAGGCGACCACACAGTCTGATGGCACGCCCGCACCGCGTGTCGGCATTGATGAAATCCGCTTCGGCGACACATGGGACGCCGTGATGCCGCTCGGCGCGGGCCCGCCGCCCGTCGTGGGCCAGCCGACGAACATCGCGCCGGCAGACGCGAGCATCAACGTGCCGGTCACGCCGGTGATCCAGCTCTCAGCCTTCAACGGCGCCGGCCCCGGAGACGGGCACAAGAACACGGAGGTGCAGTTCACCTCGTTCGACGGCATCGTCTCGTCCGTCGTGACGGGCGGGCTGACGACGTTCCAGGTGCCGGCAGGCGTGCTGGGAAGTTCGACCCATTACACATGGCAGGCACGCTACCTTGGCACGAACCAGCCGGCATGGAGCGAGTGGTCCGCGGCAACGGCGTTCTCGACCGCGCAGGGCGCGCCGCGGTTGCTGTCATACGAGGGCGCATCCTATCCCTTCACGACCAACGGCATCCAGAACCGCAATGGCGGCAATGGCTGGGCCGACCCGTGGGAGGGCATGTGGTACAATTACGACGCCATCAACTACGTCCAGACACGCGTCAACGTCACCGAGCCCGGCCTCACGTACAGCGACGTCGCGCTGCTCCAGCTTGTCAGCACGAGCAACCGGTTCGTCACCAGCGACTTCGGCAACTACCAGGGCACTGACTTCGATGTGCCCGCGTCGCGGTCGCGCCGCACGATAGGCAAGGACGGCGCGCTCCACTTGCTCGACGTCA
The DNA here is from genome assembly GCA_012514975.1 of bacterium. Lineage (GTDB taxonomy): Bacteria > Auribacterota > UBA3054 > UBA3054 > JAAYZF01 > JAAYZF01. Next base: position 3,770 of record JAAYZF010000472.1, on the reverse strand, counting down.
GCAACTGGTTCGGCGTCACCGGCACGACCAACTGGTTCAGCTTCCTCGCACGCTATGAGTCAGGCGACTCGGGCGCAGGCTCGTACTTCGGGCTCGAGCTCGCCGGCGACGGCACCGCGGAAAAACAGTCCTCCCGCTTTGTCATCGGCAAGCCGAGCAACTCGGACAACTGGGGATTCCGCGCGTCGGACGGCACGGAGATCGCTTCGAGCGCCAATGCGCTCAGCGGCACGTCGTTCCTCGTCGCCCGCGTCATGTTTGGCGACGGCGGCGAAGCGGCCGACCTGTGGGTCGATCCGGCGCTCGGCGCAACGCCTCCTGCCACGCCGTCGGTCTCCATGGCGGCCATCCCGAACTTCTCGTACAGCCGCGTGGGCATCGTCTCGGTGTCAACAGGGTCGAAGTGCGCGCTCGTCGGCGTCGATGAAGTGCGTGTCGGCGAAGATTGGGCGAGTGTGACGCCCGTCGTGCCCGAACCGGCAGCGGCGGTGGCTGTGCTGATCGGCCTGGCGCTGGTGCGACGGAAGCGGTAGGCGCCGCCGGAAGCTGCGCTAATCGACAAGGGCTTGGGCATTCGTGCCCAAGCCCTTGTTGCATCAATGGCTGGAGAAGACCAGCACTGTTTGGACGGAGCAACAGACCGATGCCATCCACTTCCCGGCACGACCCATACGCCGCGTTCCGCCATCGCACATTCCGCCTGTACATCGCGGGCTCGGTGCTCGCGCAGATTGGCGGCGGCGCACAGAGTGTTGCGATCGGCTGGGAGATGTACCAGCGCACCGGCCAGCCCATTGCCCTTGGCCTGACAGGCCTGGTCCAGGCGCTGCCAATGCTGTTCCTCACGCTGCCCGCGGGGTACCTGGCCGACCGGTTCCATCGCACACACCTGCTGATGCTCAGCCTGCTGGGCACGGCGGTCACCTCGATCGGCCTTGCGCTCCTGTCGTACTCGGGCGGCTCGGTGCTCGTCATGTATGCGCTGCTGCTCGCCAATGCGGTTGCCGGGACGCTTGGCAGGCCGGCGCGCGCTGCGCTGCTGCCACAGATCGTCCCGCGCGCCGTATTCGAGAACGCCATCGCCTGGCGCACCAGCACCGGCCAGATAGCCGGCATCGCAGGCCCGGCTCTCGGCGGCATCATTGCGGCGTTCAGCATTCCTTTCGCCTATCTCGCGAGCGCGGCCACGGGGATCGCCTTCATCGCCATGCTTGCCGGGCTGCGCATACGGGAGGACCATGTGCGCGCGATCGAGACGCCGCTGCGCGAGATCATCCAGGGCATCAGGTACGTCTGGCACACGCGCGTCCTGCTTCTCGCGCTGGCGCTTGATCTTTTCGCAGTGCTGCTGGGCGGCGCAGTGTATCTGCTGCCGATCTATGCAAAGGACATCCTTTTCGTCGGGGAACACGGGCTGGGCTGGCTTCGCGCGGCGCCGGCCGCGGGGGCGCTGTGCACGGCACTGTACCTTGCGCACCGGCCGGCCATGAAGCACGCAGGGCGGAACATGCTGCTTGCGGTCGCGGTGTTCGGCGCCGCCACGATTGTCTTCGGCGTATCGCGTTCGTTCTGGCTGTCGCTCGCCATGCTGTTCCTGACAGGAGCGGCCGACAACGTCAGCGTGGTTGTCCGCCAGACGATGACGCAACTGCTGACGCCGAACCGCTTGCGTGGCCGCGTATCAGCCGTCAGCGCGATTTTCATCGGCTCGTCCAACGAGCTGGGCGGGTTCGAGTCAGGCCTTGTTGCCCAGTACTTCGGGCCTGTCGTCTCGGTGGTCAGCGGAGGGCTTGGCTCGTTGCTCGTGGTGGCAGCCATGGCAATCGGCTCGCCGCGGCTGCGGAGATTCGGGGCAATGCACGAGGCGGCGCCGGCGGAGGACGCCGCGTGAACGGCATGGCGCGCGCCGCGGCCATTGCCGCCTCAACCGTCGTGCGTTTCACTGTGCCCGCCGGCTCGCTGCGCGTGCTCGAGGCGCGGCCGGAATTTTGGGGGTCAGGCCCGGAGTTATTAGTTCGTTGCATGCCGAACTGAGAACACAGGGCCGGGATCGAACTAATAACTCCGGGCCTGACCCCGCCCTTGCGCGCGGCTACTGCTCCTCGATCAACTGGTCGAAGAACTTCACCTTGTTCTGCGCATCGGGCGAGGCGTTGAACTTGATTGCGTCGCGCGGGTGCAGGTTGCGGAAGCCCGAGAGCATGTACGGCACGTCGAACCCCCAGAGCAAGTCCTTGCGCATGGGCTCGATGTGGTCCTGAAGGCACTGGAGGACGGGGCGGACGTGGTATTTCGGGTTGTGGAGGAAACTGAGCAGCAGTTCCATGCGGCAGTTGCCCGACCCGCGGCCAAGGCCGCCGATGCTGGCATCGATCCTGTTGGCGCCCTTGATGATCGCCTCGATCGTGTTGGCGAAGGCGAGCTCGGTGTTGTTGTGCGTGTGGATGCCCACTTCCTTGCCGTTCTGGCGCGCGTAGCGCAGGTACTTGCCAATCAGGTAGTGAATCTGTTCGCTGTAGAGCGCGCCGAAGCTGTCCACCAGGTAGAGCGCGTCAGCATCGGATTCGGACAGCATTTCGAGGGCCTCGTCAAGCTCGCGTTCGCGGACGACGGAGATGGCCATGAGATTGACGGTCGTCTCGTAGCCCTTGTCGTGCGCGTCCTTGAGCATGTCGAGCGCGGCGGGAATCTGGTTGATGTAGCAGGCGACGCGTACGAGGTCGACCACGCTTTTCGACCGTTCGGGGATGTCGGCCTTGTAGTCCGTGCGGTCGACGTCGGCCATGACGGAAATCTTGATTGGTTTCTTCTTGTCGCCGATCATGCGGCGGATGTCGTCTTCGACGCAGAACTTCCATTTGCCGTACTGGGTAGGCGCGAAGATGCGTTTGTCGGCCTTGTAGCCGAACTCCATGTAATCGATGCCGGCTTCGCAGCAGGCGTCATAGACGGCGCGGACGATCTTGTCGTCGAAGTTGTGGTCGTTCATGAGGCCGCCGTCGCGGATCGTGCAGTCAAGCACGCGGATATCCGAGCGGAAGCCGACCCATTTGGCGGCCGGGCCGTCCTTGTGATCTCTCTGTTCCTTCTGTTTCGTCTCGTTGGTACGGGCCATAGTGGTCTCCTGTGTGCTTTTAGGCACAGCTAACAAGTATAGCATTTCAGCGCCGCGGAAATCAACTCTTGCGGCATTGCACGGCATTTGGTATGATTTCCCCACACGGCGGGACAGCAGGCTCAAAACCAACATTGGGGATCGTCAGCAACTGCGTCATCCGCGGCAATGCCTGCAACAAGACTGGCGGCGGCATCGTGTGCGACAACGGCGGCCGCGCCTCGTGGTGCTCCGTCAACGGCAACGGCTCGGAGACCGGCGGCGGAATCTACTGCATGAGCAACGGCGTCGCGGAGCATTGCTCCGTTTTCCTCAACGCGGCTGGGACGTCTCCGGAAATCGCCGGAGAGAACCCTGCCGCGAGCTTCACCGGCTGCTATGTGCTCGAACGGGGCGTGGGGCCCGTCGCATCGCCGGAAGGCCAGCCGGGCCCTGTGGCGCGTGCCACACGATAGCGGCGGGCGCCGGCCCGAGGCGGTGCCCGAGCCTTTCAGGCCTGCAGCAGCCGGAACCGCGAGTTCCTCCATTCGGCTCTACCGGAAAAGTTGTGAGGAATATTGAAGAAAAGTAAAATGGGCATCCGGAAGTAGAAGAGTAACCTCACAAGTCCCCCTGTGGGACAAGGAGCGGATGCCCAATGGAAGAATCAGTACGT
>JAAYZF010000471.1 GCA_012514975.1 bacterium | reverse complement strand
ACGTACTGATTCTTCCATTGGGCATCCGCTCCTTGTCCCACAGGGGGACTTGTGAGGTTACTCTTCTACTTCCGGATGCCCATTTTACTTTTCTTCAATATTCCTCACAACTTTTCCGGTAGAGCCGTTTGACAAGAACAGCCGCTAAGACTATAATGCTACTAGTTGGAAGCAGGCAGCAAGGCCGGCGGACGCGCCTGCTCCGAACGTGAATCTGTATGCAGCAGGCACGGCTCTTCCTGGCGCTTGACCTTGACGAGCATGTCCTCGACGGACTGTGCGCCGCATCCGCGCGCCTCAAGCAGACCATACCGGACGCCAACTGGTGCAGGCGCGACGCCCTGCACATGACGCTCAGATTCTTCGGCGAGATGCCCCTGGCGAGCGTGGCGGAGATCGACCGCATTGCCCGTGCGGCCGCGGCGCGGCAGCAGCCGTTCGAGCTCGAAGCGAGAGGCGTCGGCGCCTTCCCCTCGCTCGACCGGCCGCGCGTCATCTGGGCCGGCGCAGGCGCGGGCAGCGAGACCGTCAGCGCGTTCGCCACGGCCCTCCTCGGCCAGTTCGAACTCGCCGGGCTCGGCCGCGAAGAACGCGGGTTCGTCCCGCATGTCACGCTCGCGCGCGTCAAACGCATGCCCCGCGACGGCTGCGATGCGTGGCGCGCCATGGCCGCCGGGATGGAGGACCGTTCGTTCGGCACGACGCCGGTGGACCGCATCGTGCTCTATTCGAGCGAGCTGACGCCGCGCGGGCCGGTGTATGCGGCGGTCAACACATGGATGCTCGGCGAACAGTGAATGGAGAGCGGCGACGGGCGGCCGGCATGGAGGGTCACCGTCCCCGGTGACCGGCATGGAGGGTCGCCGTCCCCGGTGACCGCGTGGTAAGTGTTCAGTATTCAGTGTTCAGCGGATGCAGTCGAACATCGAGACATTCAGGTACCGCATGACCTACCGCATCAGCGGGCGGCTGCGGTTTTTATCACACAAGGAATTGATGCGGATGATGATGCGGGCGTGCAGGCGGGCCCGGCTGCCTCTGGCGTACAGCCAGGGGTTTCATCCACATGCACTCCTGTCATTCGGACCGCCGCGGCCGGTGGGCATGGCGGGCGACGCGGAGCAGTTGGACGTGCGCCTGCGTGCCGCGATGCCGGCGGCGGACGTGCGGGATGCGCTTGCTTGCCAGTTGCCTGGCGAGGCGCGCGTTGCCGCCGTCGAGCAGATTCCACTGAACGCACCTGCCATCACGGCGTGCGCGCGCTCGGCCTGGTATGAATGCACCTGGCCGTGCGGCGCAGGCGGGCCGGAGGCCGCGATCGCGCGGCTGCTCGCCAGCGACGCCGTCTGGCATGACCGGCGCACCAGCGGCGCCGTGCAGCGCAAGGATCTTCGGCCCGGCATCCTCGGGATCGCCTGGGGGCCGCCGTCCCTGCGCCTGCACCTGTCGCTCGATGCCGACCGGTACGTGCGCCCCACGGAAGTGCTTGCCGAGCTGACGGGATTGCCGGATGACGCATTGCGCCGCATCACGGTAACGAGAACCGGCATGGCGGCCGCCCCACCGCCCGCCGCTTCCACCACGGCTCATCATGGAACGCGAGATCATCATCGATGCGCAGGAAACGCAGGAACGCCGCATTGCCATCCTGGAGGATAGGTCCCTCGAAGAATACTACATCGAGCGCGTCGACGAACACCGTCACATCGGCAACATCTACAAAGGCCGCGTCGTCAACATCATCGCCGGCATCCAGGCCGCCTTCGTCGACATCGGCCTTGACAAGAACGGATTCCTCCATGTCGATGACGTCGACGTACCCGCTGGCGACAACGCCGACGCGGTTGACGACGGCGAGCGGCCCGCGCAGAAGCCGCGCAACGGCAGGCAGATCTCCGACCTGCTCAAGGAAGACCAGGACATCGTCGTCCAGGTCGTCAAGGAGCCGCTCGGCAGCAAGGGCGTGCGGCTGACGACGAACATCAGCCTTGCCGGCCGCTTCGTCGTGTTCCTTCCCTACGAAAACTCCGTCTCCATCTCCCGCAAGATCGTCAGCGGCGAGGAACGCAAGCGCATCCGCCAGATCGTTGCCGAGCTCGGCCTGCCCAAAGGGTCGGGCCTGATCGTCCGCACGGCCGCCGACGGCTGTCCGCGGGCGGAGCTCGAGCGCGACGCGCTCTACCTCAGCACGCTCTGGAAGGCCATCGACGAGAAGATCAGGACACACCAGCCGCCCACGCTCGTCCACGAGGAGTTCGACCTCGTGCTGCGCACCATCCGCGACGGGTTCACCGAGAACGTCTCGCGCGTCGTCGTCAACTCGCGCGACGAGCACAGGCGCATCGTCTCGTTCGTCAACGAGCTCGTGCCCGAGGCGCGCAAGAGCATCGAGCTCTACGACCACCGCATCCCCATCTTTGAGAAGTGGGGCGTGCAGCGCGACATCGACCGCGCGTTCCGCCGCCGCGTCTGGTTGAAGTGCGGCGGCTATATCGTGATCGACCAGACCGAGGCGATGGTCGCCATCGACATCAACACCGGCCGCCACACCTCGTCCGACGCTTCGGAGGACATCGTGTTCAAAACGAATCTCGAAGCGGCGGACGAGGTGGCCAGGCAGCTCCGGCTGCGCAACATTGGCGGCCTTGTCGTCATCGATTTCATCGACATGCGCTCGAAGCAGAACCAGCGCGAGCTCCTCCTCCGCCTCCAGAGCGCGCTCAAGAAGGACAAGGCAAAGTGCAGCATCCTGCCCATCAGCGAGTTCGGCCTCGTCGAGATGACGCGCCAGCGCGTCAAGGAGTCCATCAACCAGTCCGTGTTCGAGGACTGCCCGTATTGCCACGGACGCGGCATGGTCAAATCAGTGCTCAGCGTGTGCATCGACCTGCAGCGCGCCATCAAAAGCCTGTTCCAGTACCGCAGGGAGCGCGACGTGCGCATCGAGGTCCATCCCCTCGTCATGGAAAGCCTGCGTGAGAATATCACCATACTTCGCGGCTTCGAAGAGCACTTCCGCGCGCACATCACCCTCCTCTGCAGTGAGAAGCTGCATGTCGAAGAGTTCAACATGTATGACCACGTCACCGGCCGCTCGCTCGAGCTGCCGGGACGAGGGCAGTGACATTTGACACTTGGCATTTGACATTTGATATTTGGCATTTGGGATTTGATGTTCTGGATTTCAGACTGCTGAAATGAAGCCTGGAACGTGAAACTGGTGACTTGAGAAATGACAACTGGAAACTGACCAATGACCAATGATCTTTGACCGTTGACCGTTGACCGTTGACCCTTGACCCTTGACCATACCAGGAAGCCATGCCGACATACGAGTACCGCTGCACAAAGTGCGCGCACGAATTCGAGGAGTTCCAGTCCATCACCGCCAAGCCGCTGACGAAGTGCCCGAAGTGCAAGGGCAAGATCGAGCGCCTGCTGGGCACCGGCGCCGGCATCATTTTCAAAGGCTCCGGCTTCTACGAGACTGACTACAAGAGAAGCAGGGCCGCCGCGTCAGCCGCCCCTGCGGACAGCGCGAAGGGCGCGGCCGGGTCGCCTGCCACCGGCACGCCGCCCGCACACGCGGCCAAGGAAGGCAGCCCATCTGCCGCGTCCTCGAAGCCGGATTCGCCGAAAGGCGGGGCGAAATCAGACAAGAAGTAACCGCAAAGGAGGGCAGTATGCTGGCGAAACGCATCATTCCGTGTCTCGATGTCAAAGCGGGCCGCGTGGTCAAAGGCATCAACTTCCTCGACCTGCGCGACGTGGCCGACCCGGTCGAGCAGGCAAAGGAATATGACCGGCAGGGGGCGGACGAGCTTGTCTTCCTCGATATCACCGCCTCGCACGAGGGGCGGGACACCATGATCGACGTCGTCCGCCGCACGGCTGAGAACTGCTTCATGCCGCTGACGGTCGGCGGCGGCATCCGCACGGTTGACGACGTGAGCGCCATGCTCGGCGCGGGCGCGGACAAGGTGTCGATCAACACGGCCGCGGTGATGACGCCGCGCGTCGTGACGGACGGCGCGGCGCGCTTCGGCGCGCAGTGCATGGTCGTCGCGATCGATGCCCGGCACCGCCGGCGGAACACGCGCGTCAACACTGGGGAAGCGCATCCGATTGCCATCGGCTGGGACACGCGCGCCGTCGCCGCCGACGGCGACACGCTCTGGGAAGTCTACGTCCATGGCGGCCGCACGCCCACGGGCATCGACGCCGTCAAATGGGCGCGCCATGTCGAGCAGATTGGCGCGGGGGAGATTCTCCTCACCAGCATGGACACCGACGGGACAAAGGCCGGGTACGACATCGAGCAGCTCGCCGCGGTCAGCTCCGCCGTCGGCATTCCCGTCGTCGCCTCGGGCGGCGCGGGCACGCTCGAACATCTGTACGAGGCGCTTACCGCTGGCAAGGCTGACGCGGTGCTTGCGGCCTCGATCTTCCACTTCCGCGAGTTCACGATCGCGCAGGCGAAGCAGTACCTCGCGGCGCGCGGCGTGCCCGTGCGTCCGCTCACGCGGGTGCCGTGATGACCACGCATGGAGACAACGCGGGCGGCGCATCGCCCGCCGCGCCGGCGAAGCAGGCCCTGCCGGCCGAGCTGGCCAACCACGTCCAGCAGGAAATCGTCAATCTCATCCGCGCCATGGCGGGCGAGGCCGTCGCGCACGTCGAGCCCGCAGGCGAGCCGCTTGATGTCACGCTCCACCTGCTGCTCGACCCGCGCAACGCGTGGCAGCCCGCCCAGCGCCATCGCCACATCTACCGCCAGCTTCGCGAGGCCATCGAGGAGTTCGGCGCGCAGACGGACGCGTTCCAGCGCGGCCGCGTGTTCTGCTACCGATGCCGCTCGGCCCAGTGCGAACACTCGGCGCCACCGTCCGCCGCAGCCGTGTTCGCCGCGTACTCGCAGACCGGCGTGCCCGAGTGGAAGGACCTGCACCAGTATCTGCTCGACGCCGGAGACGAGCGCGTCGACCAGTTGTTCGGCGAGCGAGGCCGCGTGCTCAGCAGGGGTGCGCTGGGCCGCGAGGTGAAGGCGCACCTGTTCCCCTCGTTCGGGAAATTCTCGAAGAGCTACAACATCCTCGGCCAGGTCGTCGCGGGATACTACGCCGTTGAAGACGCGTTCGGCATGCGCGAGAAAACCGCCGTTACCGTCCAGATTGTCGAATGCCGCGGCCCCGGCGCCGTGTTCAGGCTCGAAGCGAACGTCATCGGCGCCGCGCCGGACGGCGAGCCCGTGATCGACGCCATGCTCCGCGGCGTCCTGCCGGATGTGACGCGCGCGTACCAGATTGCCGCGCGCGATGCGCGGGCGATGGAGCAGAAGGTGCGCGCCGCGCGGCTGGCGTTCTCGAACGCGGACCCGTATCGCGCGCTGCGGCAGATTCCCGCGGTGCTCTCGCGCGTCGCCGCATCGCTCGAACGTTCGCACCGCCAGGGCGCGCGCCGCACCGTGCACGCACACCAGCGCAAGGAGGACCGGCGGCCCGTCAACTGTGCCATGCAGGATGCGCAGGACGCCCAGCCGGCCGCGGTCTTCCGCGACGAGAAGAACGATACAATCATCATCCGCGGGCCGCGCAACCGCGTGCACGCCTTCAGCACCGACGCCCGCCATGTCACCTCGTTCACCCTGCGCGACGAGCAGGTGGACCGCCGGGTGCGGCTGAAGCACTGGCGGCCCGCGGCCGAAGACGAAGTCACCGCCTTCCGCGCCGCGCTTGCAGCGCACAGCGCAGCCGGACAGGCGCAGGAAGAGGAGCCCGCCTCCACTTCCGGCGGCTGAAATGGCCGAGCCCGGTTTTGACAGATCCCGGCGGATATGGTAGACTAGTCACGGTTTCTGACGTCACGTTCATCATTTCGGTACCATGTCACCACGAGAGGACACTATGAAACGCACTTTCCTTCTTGTCGGCATCGTATGCCTCGTAGCGGGCAGTCTTTACTCCGCTGAGTTTGTCGCCCAGCCGAGTTACGTCAATACGAACTGGAACACGCCGGCGCTGTGGGACGCGGGCGATTTCCCCAAGGCACTGGGCGATGTCGCCATCATCACCAATGTCTATATCGGCAATACAACTGGTGCCCGCTCGATAGGGCTCAACATCGCGGCGACGGTCAGTGCACTGCGCGTCCTTGGCGCAACGCCAAGCAATACGTACGTCCAGATTTCCGACAACTATACCGGCAACCGGCTGTACATGCAGAGCTCGTCCGGCAATGCCCAGATCGAGGGCGGGGGATACACGATACACTCGTGGGGGTCTGAGCTTTCCGTGCCGCTGGTGCTGGTCAGCGACACCGACCTGCGCGTCACCACGAACAAGATATTCATGCTGGGCAAGTCGCTGTACGGCACCGCCGACCTTCATCTCTACATTCCGCGCGGCGGCGGCTTGCTCGCGATGAGAGTCGACGCGAGCCCGGGCTACTCCGGCACCGTTTACGCCGAGCAGTCAGCCGGTGAGCGGATCCTCGTTGAAACCCAGGTGTACATGCTCACCAATGCCACAATTGTGATCCGCACGGGCGCGACGCTGTTGGTTGCGACCGTTGCGCGGCTTGGCGCCGAGATGCGGATGGAACCCGGCTCGCGCATGGAGTCCTACTATGGCAGGAACACGTCAAACGAGGCTCCTCTCGTCATCCTTGGCGGCACGGTCACCAACGGCACGCGGGACAACGCGTTCATGGTCTTCCGCGGCGACGTCAGCGGCACCGGCGTCCTGGTCAAGGTCAATACCGGTACGACCGGCACCAACTACTTCACCGGCAGCATCTCCCCCGGCCTCAGCGCAGGCACGCTGACGATGGACGAAAAGCAGGGCACCACGCGCATCGGCATGCCCGGCGCGCCGGTGACGCTCAACATCGAGGACAAGGACCAGCTCGAGCTGCTCAGCATGGACGAGGCGGTCGACCTTGCCAACGTCAGGGTCAGATTCCTCACCAGCACCGAGCAGGGCACGACGAACTGGTTCCTCACCTGCACGAGCAACGTCGTCAACACGCTCAACGGCATCGAGTACGCCCCGGGCTTGACGGGCTCCGTCTTCTACGAGGCTGATCGCGTGGGCGCGGTGGTTGTTCCCGAGCCCGCCGCCCTGATGCTCGGCGCGCTGGCAGTATTCGCGGCGATCAAACGCCGGTAGTTCTGACAGACGCAAAGAAAAGCACACGGGCGCGGCATTCAGCCGCGCCCGTTTTTCTTCGCCTTCCTTACCGCACTGTCGGGGCGGAACATGAACAAGACAGGTTCCCGCGGCTCATCAGACGCGCCTTCAGCGCTCGCGGCGGTTTCCCGTGCCGTCTGGAGGATGCCGCTATGCGCGACCCTTCATGGTCCGCACGGCACGAAGGCGGTGTCAGCCACGCTTCTGGAACGAAAGCGCTCTTCCACGCCGGACGTTTGACACCGGTCACCATGTGTGCTACAATGCGCCAACACCAACGAGAGGCCTGCCATGCCCATCCATTCCGTCCAGCAGTTCGGCGCAGCCGGCGACGGCGTGCGCAACGATGCGCCAGCCATCCAGAAAGCCATCGATGCATGCCACGCCGCGGGCGGCGGCATGGTGGTCGTGCCCGCGGGCTGCACCTGCCTCTCCGGCTCGTTCACGCTGAGATCGCATGTGGAATTCCACGTCGAGCCGGGCGCATCGGTCATCGCCAGCCTTGAACGCAACGACTACAGCCGCGTGGCCGGCCGCATCACGTGCTTCATCAATGCCGATGGCGCCGAGCACGTGCAGATCACCGGCGGCGGTGTGATCGATTGCCGCGGCACGCGTTTCATGCGCGAGGAAGGCGCGTACATCTTCATCCGCGGCGAGTGGCGGCCCCGCATGTTCCTGCTCGAGAACTGCCGGCACCTCACCATCCGCGACATCACCATCCGCGACGGCGCGCAATGGACGCTGCACCTGGCGGGCTGTCGCGATGTCGTCATCAGCGGCATCCGCATCTTCAACAGCCTCAAAGTGCCCAACAGCGACGCCATCGACCTCGACTGCTGCAAGAACGTCCGCATCAGCGACTGCCATATCGAGTCGGGAGACGATTGCATCTGCCTGAAGACGTGCCCCGGCTCCGCGGAACGGTACGGCGCATGCGAGAACATCACCGTCACCGGCTGCACGCTGATGTCCACCTCGGGCGCGCTGGTCATCGGGTGCGAGGCAAAGGCGCCGATGCGCAACGTCATCTTCGACGCATGCGTCGTCCAGTCAAGCCATCGCGGCCTCGCGATCCATCTGAACCACGAGGCCGACGTCGAGAACGTGATCTTCTCGAACTGCATCGTCGAGACGCGCGTGTTCAATGCCGCCTGGTGGGGCGCGGGCGAGGCAATCTACGTCGTGGCAAACCCGTGGACGGCGGAGGATCGCATCGGCACGATCCGCAACGTGCGCTTCTCGAACATCCTCTGCCGGTGTGAAGGCGGCGTGATGGTGCGCGGCTCGTCGCCCGGGGTGATCGAACACATCGTCTTCGAGGGCGTGCGCGTCGAAATGGACAGATGGTCGAAATGGCCCACACGCCGCGACCTGCGCCCCCTGCCGGGCTATGGCGATGCCGCACTCGAACACGGCGTCACCGAGCAGCCCGTTTCAGCGTTCCATCTCGAATGTGCGCGCGGCGTGACGCTGCGCAACTGTGAAGTGGCGTGGAAAGACGCGCCGCGCGACTGCTGGCGCCATGCGCTCGAAAGCCACGGCGTCGAGGGCCTCACGCTCGAGAACTTCCGCGGTCAGGCTGCCGATCCGGCGCGCGACGCAGCGCAGGTGATTGACTAGAACGTAATCACCACCGGCCCGCGCGGCAGTGCATCGAGCGTCGCATCGACATATCCCGACTGCTCGACGCGCGTGTTTTTGAACGCGATGCTCTTGCCGTCAACCATGACACGCTTCGCTTTCACTCCCTTCGGCAGCATGCAATGCAGTTTCGCGCGCGTGAAGCTGCCGGTCAAATCCAGCGTGATGCGCCGGCGCGCGCGGTCGAGCGCGTAGCGGCAGGCACAATACCCGTCGCTTGCGGGGTAATGCAGCACGACCTCGGCATGGTCAGCCTTCGTGGCGCACCAGCGCGGGCTGACGCTGACGGTCTGAAACGCAGACGACGTGTCCTCGATCCCCGCCAACCCCTCGGCCACGGCGTAGTACACCGCAGCCTGCGCCCAATTGTCCGGCAGGCCGTGCGAGTGAATCCGCGTCTCGAACGCAACCGGCGCGTCGCTGAACGAGATGCCCGCGAGCAGGATGCCGTTGCGCTCTCTTCCGAGCGCTTCGACGCGTATGGCCGTTACCGGCGTATCAGGCCGCGGGTTGTTCCAGCCGAACATGTGCATGCCGACGTTCTTCCACTCGCCGTTCGCGCCGCGCCATGCCACGCGCGTGGTCGCGCGGTCGACCGCCATTCCGCCGTGCTGCATCTTCGTGTCGCTGATGCCCCACCACAGCGCAAGCTCGTGGTTGCTGCGCAGGTGGATGCGCTCGACCGCGCCATCGGCGTAGAACACGTCGTACGCGCCGACCACGCTGTGCGCCGGCGCGCTGTGCGCGCACGTGTGCAGGAAGAACAGGCTCCTGCCCTTAAGGTTCGCGATGGGAATCGTCGCGCTTGACGGCAGGCCTTGGTACCCGCCCGCCGCGATGAACAGCACGCTCCGCCCGCCGTTCTCCGCGGGCGGAATAATGTCAAACCCGATCACGCCGAACGTCTGCCGCCCGGTCGGCAGGTTGCGCATGTCGTTGACGCCCTCGCCCGTCCATGCCGTCACACCCTTTGTCGCGCCGTGACGCAGCCCGCGGTTCACCACGCCGCGCAGGTCGGCATACTGGAAATGATGCACAGGCTGCGGCGCGGGATGCGGCAGGCGCCGGTAGACCTGGTGCAGGCCGCGGCCGTCGCGTTCCGACAGCTCCCACACGCGCTCGAGGATGTCCGCGCCATACGCTTCGCGCCCATGATCGAACGCCGCCTTGGCGATCTCGCCGGCGATAATCGGGCAGATGCCGCCGTTCATGTAGTCGCCCACGAGGCTGTCACCCGTGCCCCTGTTGGGCCACTGTGCGGCCGTGTACGGCGGGTCCATCGTCCACCATTCGGCGAAGCTCTCGGCCTTCTTCTCCCTGCCCCGCCGCTGGTATTCGTCAATGATCTTCACGGCCATCTCGTGTGTCGGCATCCTGCGGTTGATCGTGTAGCCGGTCGAGAGGCTCATGCGCGACCGCTCGTCGCCGACGAGCGCGTAGAGCTTCTTCTCCTCGAGCGTCTCCGGGATCATGTGGCCATAGACCTTGTCGAAGAACAGCTTCCTGTTCGCGCGGCGGCGGAATGCCTCGCCCTCGGCCCGCAGTTCCTTCGCACGCTCGTGATTGCCAAGATGCTCGTACATCTCCGCGATGCGCCAGTAGCTGGCATAGAGGCCCGAGTTGTCCCCGTGGAAAAGGAACTGCGGATCGCCCTTGTGGACCACGCGGTGGTCGCCCTTGCAGAAATGCGGGTTCGCAAAGTCCCAGCCGTCCATGCACATCGAGCGCTTCACCAGGCCGAACTTCCTGCTCCAGCGAATGCGGTCGGAGTTGTTGTACTTGAGCGCTTTCTCGAGCCGCGGGAGCTGGCGCGCCATCCAGGCATCGTCGCCGCTTGCCTTCCATGCGTACCACACGCCTTCGGTGATGACGAACTCCGTGTCGGCCAGCACCGGCACGCGGCGCACGACGTACTTGCCGCCGCCATCATACATGGACCAGCCTTTGCCCAGCGCCTCGCCCAGCCACGAGCGGCCGGGATAAGCGTCATTGGGATAGATGCAGTCCCAGAACATCCCGTTCGACGTCTGCCGGTCGAGCCAGTAGTCGAGCCCGGTCTGCACGTCGGCCATGTAGTACTTCCACGCCTTGAGCGTGTGCACGTGGTCGCGCGTCCAGCAGATCAGCATGCGGTAGATGCGGTCGTTGATGTGGAACCAGTGCGTCTCCTGGTAGATTTCGATCAGCCGCGCAATGCGTTCGGCCAGCGCGGCGTACGGCCCGCGGTTGCACTCGAGCCGCGTCGCCGGCTTGAGCGTGATGAACGCCTTGGCCACCGTCACCGCACGCGTGTCGAGCACTTCGATCAACTGCCTGCCCGCGCTGCCGCGCACGGTGAACGACGCAGCCACGCCCGGCCGCGCCGGCGCGCTGAAGTAGTCGCGCCCCGTCGAGTCCCGCACGATGATCTTCGCCGCGCCGGGGTGCGCTGGGGTGACGGTGCACGTCTCGAACGGCTGGTAATGGCTGTGCTGGCGGTGCTGCTTCTTGAGCTGGACAGTGGTCTTCATGGGGATCAGGCAGAGCGGTTATGAGGATGATGCCTGCAGTCGCAAGCGGCCGCTGCGACCGCACAACGAATGCCATGGCCTCGATTCATGCGCCAATGATACCAAAAAAAGCGGCGGCGCGCCATTGCCGTCATGAATGTGGCTGGCCTCTTCGAGGCCGGTCAGTTGAAACCGACGGGCGCGAAGCACCCATCCACATTGCTACTCGACGCTGTGATGGGCTGAGAAGTGTGTGCATCTATCGGCTGCGCCGGCGCCGGCAGGCAATGAACCCGGCGCACGTGGCCGCGGAAGGCAGGGCGGCGCACGGCTCCGGTATCACCGAAAGCCGTATGCCCGCGCCATTGGTGAGCAGTCCGGTGGTGTCGACATAGACACTCACATAGCCGCCGAGCGTGACGTTCGTCACGACAAAGTCCAGCGTCTTCGAGTAGAAAAACGCATCCGTGTCAATGTACACCTCGATGTGTGACGACGCGACACCGGTGAACGTTATCGTGAAGATGGTCTGCACGCTTGTCTGCCGCAGCGTTTCATTCAGAAGGTAGAACGGCAATGTGCCCAGCGGGCCGACATTGGTGACCTGGTACACGTCTCCGATGACGTACGTGCCGAAGAATGGCGGCAGGAGATGCGCGACGGCCTGGACACGGCTGGTGAACACGTACGCCGCGCCGCCGAGCGCAATCGGCTCGGGCGAGCGCCAGACGGCGCTGCCCGTGCCGCGCGGGATGCTCGTCACGGTGAACATCATGTCCCACGCGTAGGTGATCGTGTCGGCGGCAATGACTGCGGCGCGCGCGCACGGCGCACACACGGCGAAGATCGCGCAGAGACATAGTGCCCGGCGGTTCATGACACTGCAACGGTGGCAGAGGTGAGGGGAGGCCGCGCCGATGCCCGGCTGCGTGCGCAGGGCGGCCTTATTCCTTGGGAATGGAAAACGCCAGCTTGCCGTTGCGCGCCTGGAGCTGCCATGGGCCGCTGCTGGCATGACTCTCGACGGCCATGGCCCTCGATGCGTTCAGCCCGTTGACGTTCATCGTGAAGGTGCCGTTGCCCCGGAGCGTTTCCTCTCCGTCGCCGTACGCGCTCTTCAGCATGTTGAAATGCTGCGCCCAGTCGCTGTCCGGGTACATACCCTTGCAGTTCGGCTTGAGCTTCAGCACGAAATACAGGTTGTCGCCTTTCAGCATCTCGAGGACGAGGGCATAGATCGGCGGTTTTTTGTGGTGGCAGCCGCTGCTGTTTGTCGCCGCCGAAAGCTTGCGGAATTTCTTCGATGCGCGCGTGCCCCGCTTGTTCGTCTCCATGTACGTCGCCTCTGCGCCGCCGGAGGCGCCAAAGCCATTCTCGTCGCTCACGCTGACCTGCATTCCCGCGCCCGTCGCGTACGGGTCAAACTGCGTGATGCCCGTGGGGAACTTGCCTTTGATGCCGATCGAGCGCTTGCAGTCCTGCGCCGTGTCGGCATTGAGGTTGATCTTGGCCTTCGTCTTCTTCAGCTCCATGTCCTCGACCGCTTTCGATGCCGCCAGCTCCGGGCTCGCCGGTGCCTGGCCGTCAGTGCAGCGATCGAACGCGCACAGCAGCAGCAATGCCAGCGCGGCGCAGACCGTGCGAAGAGCTTGTCGTGCTTTCATAACGCCTCCGTGTGGTGGTGGTTGTTT
>JAAYZF010000470.1 GCA_012514975.1 bacterium | reverse complement strand
GGTTTGCTGGGGTCGGGAGGCGTGAACACGCCCAGCTTCTGCAGCTTGCGGAACTCGGTCAGATTGTGGTCCAGGTCGTCAAGCGCGCTTTCCTTCTTGACTTCGCGGAAGATGCTCTTGAAGCGATCGTCGTCCTTCGGGACAGTGTCGGCAACGGCCGCCCACTGCGCCTCCAATTCCTTCTGGAGCCGCTCCCGATAGGCCTTCAACCCTTCGCTTTCCTTGCGCAGTTCCGTGATAACTTTCTCATGCTCCCCGCGCTTCAACGCTTCCTGTTCCTTTGCGGCGGTTTCCGCGTCGCGGAACTTCTTCAGCTCAGCCTCAGCCTTCCCGGCGCGTTCCTCAGCGGTGCCCATTCGGCCCGTCAAGGCTTTCAGTGCGTCAAGAGACTCGATGCCATGCTGCTTGAGCACATCGATAACAGCCGCCTGCGCAGCCCCGGTCGCTGGCGCATCCGGGGTCGTCGTTCTGGTCGTTTCATCGCTCATGTCTGCCTCACCAAGTGGTGCAACGTTACTGGACCAGGCGCCAGCCATTCGAGCTGGCGGTCTGATTGATCCAGATGTTCGAACATAGGATCGTCGTAGCTTTCAGCACGGGGGCATTCGTGACGTTCGCGGTCGTATACGCCGTCACCGTGCTGTTCGTGACGTTCATCGTAGTGTATCCCGTGAGCAGCCCCCCCGCGTTTGTCGTCACTGTCGCAATCGCAACCTCGATGCTCAAGACATTGGTCGTGATGGTAGCCACGACGGTGTTCACTTGACCGCTGGACGTGACCGTCGCATACGTATATGTCGGCGGATTCGTGATGATGGCGATGCCGTAGGGGATTCCCGACGAATTGGCCCAAGGCCAGGTCGTGGTATCCCAGGACAGCGGCGCATACTTGCTGTTCTGCACCACGTTGGTGGTCGAACAGACGTAATTCGTGCCGACATACTCCCACACGTAATTCGTGGTATGGGCGTCGGCATTCGGCTTGGCGAGCAGGGCAACCGCGGGCGTTGCATCCCACAGCGCCCGGAGACCCGGGGTCGTGTCTGCGCCGTGGCCGTAGGCCGTAGCATAGTCGTCCTCCGGCGCGTCCACGGCGAGGACCGGGAGTGCACACAGCAGGCAGACGGAGAGGAGTGCGAGAAGTGTTTTCATGGTTCTTCCTATGGTTGTTCATCTTCGTCTACTGTCGGCGACGTTGCCGGCAAGCTCCCGAAGATTCTTGCGTCCGTTACGGCCGCGTCTCGCGCGGCCCTTTCTGACAGATTCGTGGCAATCAAGTCCTTTGCGCTCTCCGGCGTCATGTCCGGATGCTTCATCACGAGATAATCCTCCGGCGTACTGATCCCCCGGTCAAACTCCCACTGCCACTGGGCCCGGTCATCTTCCGGATCCTGCGCTTGAGGAGGCTCACCGAAATCAACCGTCACGCGCAAGGGAGCCAGGGAGCCTTCGATGCGATCCTCCGAGGGATAGCGTTCAAAACCGTACTGGCTGGCGTACTG
Organism: bacterium; assembly: GCA_012514975.1. GTDB lineage: Bacteria > Auribacterota > UBA3054 > UBA3054 > JAAYZF01 > JAAYZF01. Next base: position 8,810 of record JAAYZF010000470.1, on the reverse strand, counting down.
TACGATCTTCGCCAGCGTGCGTTCACGCGCGATGTAGTGCTTGACCTGCTGCCCCCGCATCTCCGCGAGCGCCACCCGATCGAGCTTCACCCGCACCCCGCTGGCGCTCTGCGTAGCCTCCACACTGAAGAGGTTTGTCGGCATGTCATGCGTCGCGCAGAACATCTCCAGCTTCGATCTGAGCACATTCACCGTCATGTCCAACGCGACGGTGTAGTCGAGCACGCCTACAGTGCCCCCAGGAGGGCCCTGATACACGCCGGTCCATCCCATGACCTGCGTTGCCGGCTTCCCTGCGAGCGCGGCACGCTCGCTCGGGACTTCGTAGACCTGTTTCAGCGTCGAGAACTTCAACTGGCCATTCAGGTACGTCAGCCACATGCACACATCCAGCGCCAGATCGTACAGCACTTCATCCTGATACTCACGCCAGAACGTGTACGGACGATACCCGTCATGAAAGTCCAGAAACGGATAGAACACATTGAGCAGCGGGGCTGTCTCTCGCTCGTTCAACGGACCGTACGGATTCGGCACGGTGTCCACAGCTCGCCCGTTCATATCATACTCGGTGGTCTTCTCCGCATCTGCCAGGAACCAGCGTCTGCGGATGAGCCCGGTCAAGTTCGCCTGAAAGATCGGCGTGTCCGTCAACGTGACGCTCCACAACACTCCCCGGACCCTGCGCGGGTCATCGTCGTCTTGGATCACATCGCACACGTCGCGGGTCATGGGGTAAAGGCGATGGCCCCACCGCCCATACTCGTAGCGCATCATGCAATCGCCGGTCAGAAGGCACATCTTGTTCGCGTAGTCGAACGTCTCGTTTGCCTCGCACTGCTCCATGATACGAGCATACGCCGCAGTTGCCGCAGGATTCGCCGTCACTCTCCGGCCGTCCTGTATGGTTTCCTTCGCGTCATGCCAGGTACGAGAAGCGCCGTATCGGTACACCACGGCCAGCGTGTCGATGACGTACCGCACCAAGTTAAGCGATACGGTGGACATGCGCTTGAGGGCCTGACGTTCCCGCCCGTCAGAGAACGCCGTGTCAATCCGCGTGAACAACAGGTCGCGCATAGCCCCGTAGTACAGGGCGCGGCGATACATCACCGCATCGCGTGCGGCCTGATCCTGCTGCTTCATCGCGCGGGCAAGAGCTTCCGCCACTACCGGTCCCGCGGGAGGCTCGAACATCATACGGACCTCCGGTTGCCCGAGGTACGGCATACGTCCTGCGAAAGCCGGTAGAAAATGCGATAGTCAATGGCATCCGCATGGTGCGGATCCCGCGCCTCCTTGTCAAGAATCTGAGTGCCTGGTTTGAACCTGGCCAGCTGGTAATCGGCGATAGTATGCACGCACTTTCGGTCGAAAAACAGCCTGCGCTCCCCGCGGCTGTTCATCAGTTCAGCGTTCACCACGTTCACTCGCGCCTGTAACGATGGGTTGGGCAGGATCTCGAGGGACGTGTCCGGCCACACCTCCCGGCACCGCGAGAGGATCGCCTGGTAGTTCGTCACCGTGGTGACCGTGTCGCGAAAACTGGATCCCGTGTAGTCGCCGCCAACAATGAGCGATCCGCGGTGGACGTCCCGCCACCGGAGGATGAACTCATCGACGCACTCGAAGGTGTTGGTGCCATCCACGTGGATTTCATCGAGCACATGCGTGATCGTGCCGAGCTGCGGATGGGACGGCTCCTGCAGGATGTTCCACGACATCGGCGCGCGGTTGAAGTCGCAGGTGAGGATCAGGGGCAATCCAGGCGTGTAGCGCATATCCCGCACGTTATCCTGGGTGAAACAGTAGTAGGCCATGCGGCTGTTCAGCAGGACGAACTCGCCTCCGAGATATGCTCGGCGCATCTCCGCCGAGTAGGACCGCTCCATGCTCTCGATGACATGCAGCGGTACGCGAGGATTGTCCCGCGTGCTGGCCTTGACGTACGAGGCGAACGGCAGCGGGTCCTTCACGAGGATTTCGTATCCCCAGTTCAGTTGCTCCGGCGTGCCGGTGAGGAGCATCTCCAGCATCGTGCTCTGCACGCGCAACCGCGATAGCATGTAGTCGAACACCTTCCGGTCCTGCAGGAAGGGCTCATCGATCCCGCACCAGGCCAGGTTGCTTCCCTTGAGATTCTCCGGATCGTGCCCGCTCATGATCCACATTCGGGCACCGAGGATGTCGAAGTAATGCCCGCTGCCGTTGAACCGGAAAGGGATGCTGTAGCCGTTCAAAAGATCGATCATCGAAGGGATGATCGACCGCTTGGCCATCGGAAGGGAAGGGCTGACAATGCCGCCCTGCTTCCCACGGTTCTGCGAACAGAACTGCACCCCGCGCGCGGACTGCAGGAACGACTTTCCCGCGCCGAGCCCGCCGACAAGGGCCTTCACCAAGCCAGGCTGTTCAATTGCCCGGCGCTGGTGCGGGTACAGCGGGATGTTGATCGTCCGTTTTCGCATCGGTGAAGTTGATCTCGAATTGCGGGGAGTCCGGGAGCTCCGACTCTCCAGCCTCCCGCTCAGCCAGATGGAGGATGTATGCCGCGTCCCGGAGCTGCCCAGTCTCGACCGCCTTGTTGAAACACTGCTGCAGCATCTCGAGACGCCCGCGGCGATTCGCGATGAGCAGGGCGTCCGACGACGTGCGCCGCCACAATTCGCGAAGCTCATCGATCCGGGCGCGATGGCGGCAACGGTCAGTGATCTGTCCGGCAAAGTCACGGGGGAAGGCTGCGCCGATGTGGTCGGCCCACCAATGCCGGCGGCGGCTGGCAGCCACAGGAGGGAAATCAGGAAAGGCAGCCATGCAGGCGTCCACGAGCCGGCTGGCCGGCCGTGCCCGGAACTCGGCGATCTCCCGGCAGATGAACTCGACGTGCCGGTCCGAAAAACAGAAGCCCCGCGGATGCTTTCCGCTGGCGCGGGTCGCCGGCTGTGTCTTCGATGTCTGCTCATTCATCCGCAAAAAAGAAGCCCTCTCCGCCTGTCGCGACAGAGAGGGCAGTAATGCTGCTCGGTGGATCAGACCGGGACGCTTCGAGCGTCCAGGAGCATCTTACACGGACCGGAGAGGCTTGTCAAATACAAACGGCACTAAGCGGCACTAAGCGGCACAACAGGTTGGACTTTCAATGATTTTTCAACCAAGGCACTCGACCATCTCCGAAATCGGGGTCCACGCCGTATGTCCGGCTCGGGCCACCGGCCTTCGGCCACCCACGTCCACAAGGTTCTTTTCCCGATCTTCAACAGCGCCGCCACGTCTTTCGCCCGGTACAATTCTTTCTGCATCCGCACCTCCGCAGTTGATTACTTCCCGAACACCCGATCCAGCACGGGAGCGACCCACGCGTCAAACCGCTCCTGCACAATCCTCGCGAAGTCCTCCGGCAGCTTGAAGAACTCCCGTTTGGGTGCCGTCTTCGTCCCTTCGTTGTGCCAGCTCGCAACCTGATTCGTGGTCGCCGGCGTGGACCGCTTCCCCACGCGCCGTTTGGCCTGCTCCTTGGCGCTCAGTTTCTTCCATCGCTCCTTTCGCGTCTTGAGCGAGGACACCTTGGCATGCGCGCCATAGGTACGCTCGTCGATTACGACCGCGGCACGGTTCTTCCCATCCTGCTTTGCGCGGATGCTGTCGTGCAGCAGCCCGGTGTGCATCAACGGTACGGAGGCGGCGCCGGCCGTGGTGCGGGAGTCCCGCTGCTTGCGCTTGATCGTGGGCTGCTTCAGCGGAGGCAACAGTCGCTTTTCCCGGATGGACTGGCGGATGCGGCCGGCGACGTCCTGGGCGACGGAGAGCGCCAGGCGGCTGGCGTCAACTTTGGCGATAATCTCCTGGAAGGACGGCAGCTTGACGTCTTCGAACGAGGCCATTACTTGCCCTCCTCGACCGGCTCGAACCGTATGCCGTGGTCGCCGGCGTAGGGTCTGTCGTGTTTGATCCCGCGAAAGAGGAACTCGCGGGGGATGCCTGTCGATCCTTTCACCGGGGGGAACGCGGCACAGTACAATCCCAAGTCACGCTGGAGATGCTTGCACCGATCACACCAGGATGGCGGGTACTCACGATCATCGATTCTGAATGTCGTCTTTGGCATAGAGCACTCCATATTCGCGGGATAGTTTGAGCCACGCAGCATGTTTGGCCGTCTTCCGCTGCTGAAGCGACGGCCGCGGGCCTACACGAGCAACTTCCGCAGCATAGAACTGGTCAAGAACACGAGCAAGACGGTCCCCCTTGATCACGTCTGGCGACACGCCCAACTGCCTCGCCAATCGCTCCAGATGCTGCATCTCCGGATGCAGGTCTACCGAACCCTTTGCAATGCGATACTTCACGGGTTTCCGAGCGCCCTTCCCGGCATCTTCCCATCCGGTATTTCGCACCTCCGCGTACGGCATCTGCATGAGAGCAGCCACATCATCTCCGCTGGGGGGCGACCCGATCACATGATTGTGCGTCAACACCGCCCCGGGCTCTTTCGGATCGGGCACCTGCACACGATCCTCCGCTCCACTGACTTCTGCGAGCACACGGCCAGAACGGCTGACTACTGTGGCAACCTCAATCGCGGCGGCAAGATGCGTCGCTTGCCTCTCCGCAATGGTCTGCTCCGCGGCCACCCCCGGCGGGACATCGCCAGAGGATGTATGAAACCACTCCGGGTGTTCCTGCATGACTTCCCGCATCGTGAACGCACCGGTCTCCGCCGTCTCCCCAGGCATCCAGAAACAGTAGCAATTCACACCGCACTCGTGCGTGCCGTGCCGGCGCTCGAACTCCGCCTCAGACATCTGCTGGCCATGCAGCTTCGCGCAGCCTGGACAGACGTTCGATCCCCCGGTGGTCATCCACACGCCCATCACTGACGAGTCCCCACCGGACAACTGGCGCGCCGTCTCGATGCTGACGCGCTGGCTGGTGAGGCCGGTGAGGCTCTTCTTGATGCCCGCCTTGAACTGGGCAAACGGGCCCTGGCCGGCGTCGAAGGCGGACTGCAGCGCCTGCTGCACCTGCTCCCGCGTCCTGCCCTGGCGCTGCATCTGCCGAATGGCGTCGTCGAGCGAAATGGACGCCTGCGCCGCGTTGCGATCGAACGCAGCGCCTACTCCTACGTCAATCTGCAGTCCCCTCGTGGCCATGTCATTTCTCCGGTTTGATTTGCGCGGCCAGGTCACCGGCGATATTCCGTACCTGCGCATTCAGCCCGGCCGCCTGGGCCGCGGCGACGCGGGCCTGCTTACGCAGGTACACGTTGTAGGCAGCGAAGGCTACCTCGGGGCTGCTCAGCAGCCAGGACAAGATCCCCGCGCATTCCTGCGGCACGGCCTGGGAGGCCAGCCAGCGAACAAACGCATCGACCTCCGCCTCCTTGGCAAGCCAAGCGGACAAGGCGGCTCGCACGTCCATCCGCAGATCCTCGTCCACCGTTTCATGCAGCATGCGCCGAAGGTCCTGTTGCCGCTGGTACGTCATCGCGCGCGCGCGCCGAATCGCGTCACGTCTTGCATCACTCATATTCTACCATCTCCAAAGCCGTTTATCACAGGTTCTGCCACACCTTTCGCGCATACGCATCCCGCGCCGCCCATGACGCGGCGCCGTGGTACCAGCCTACCGCCTCGCGCCAGCTATGCCCGTTACGCTCGTACATCAGCAGCAGGTACTCAGTCGCCACAGTCTCGTTGATCGCCGGGTCGGAGAGATCCGTCTGTTCCGCCGGCGTGTGCCACCGCCCCACCCGGATCAGCTCCTCCAAGGCGGCATGCGTCACGCCATACCGCCCCCAGGACGCGCCATCAGGATGCACGCCCAGGTCCCGACCTCCGCTCTCGACCTGCCCGATCGACGCGAGCACTCGCTGCAGCATCGTAGGTTCAGGCGCCGCGCTTACTGCCGCTGGTACAATCATTGCAATCACTCCCGCGAGAATTATTGCCGGCATGACTCACGCCCCTGTTTCACCGGCCGATACTGGTCACACGTGATCTGATGGCTCGTCTCCTCGTCAAACATCTCCGATTCGACGCACGTGCACACTTCGCAAATCTTCATCATACCGCAAGCTCCAGTTGCGCAGGCGCGAGACGGCAAAGCCGCACGCGCCTGCCGGTTACCTCGTCGCACACCGTCCTTTCCTCGATCACCTGTCCTGCATGCACGAGTTCAGTCACCCTCGGTCGCACCGCGTTCATGTCGCTAAAGCCAAGGACAGCGCACAGCACACGATCAGTCATCGCGCCATGCTCCGAAAATGCGCGGAGGATGATCGCCCGCCTGCCGCCAGAATCGAGCGAGCGGAAGGCTCTCAAACTGTTCTCATGCACGCTCATGAAATCTATCCGCCAGGTATTTCTGCTATCCCGCGCGGCGAAGGCCGTCCAGAGCATCCATCCGCCGCCCCTCGCTTTCCTGCCGGTCCTGCCCCGTCTCCCGCGCATACTCGTGCAGATGATCCCCGGCAGCCTCCCTGCGGCAGGCCTGATATTCGCCCTCCTCGGCATGCCAGACAGACTGGAGATACCACGTGACAACCTCCTCCAGGCTCCTCGCCACCAACACCGAATGCCCGAGGGACCGCAGCTTCCGGTGCAATGCGATCTGGGCGGCAGCGAGGCAGCCCCTCCGGCTTTTCAGCTCGATCAGCAGGTGCCGCCCGCCGGGCGCCCACACGAGCAGATCAGGCAACCCGGCAATATTGCCGATCGCCGCCTTGCCTGGCATGTGGAAGAACATACAGCCACGAGACGCCAGGAACGCCTCAACATCCCGCTGAAGTTCCCGTTCGCAATCCACCTGCTCCGATGCGAGCGCATCCGGCAGCGCACACGGCCGCGCAGGGCGCACGATCTGCATTCGGGCCTGCTCTTGATAGTCCGGCGGGAGGGTGTCAAGCGGTATGCCCATATCACGCCCCCCTAACAGCGCCGGGGACCCGATCAGCGATTTCCGCGAACAGCCCCTTGAGCGAGAGGAAGTAGGCGGCGAGGTTCTCGCACACGGAGATCGCCGACTGGACGTCGAGGCCAACCGGCAGTACCGTTGGCACGGCAAACGATGCAGACTGGCGAACCGGCGGAGCCGACACAGGCGGCACAACAGCCCCTCGCGTCGCGCGCTTGGCTGACGGCTTCTTCTCGGCGGCCGCCGTCTTGCCCTTCCGTCTCGATACGGACATCTCGCCCGTCTCGAAGGCGTAGGCCAGACGGCCAAGCTCTGCGCCCGTGATGCAGCGCTTCCGGCCGTCCTCGGACCGCACCGTCTTGATCTTCCCGCGGTTAGCGAAGTTTCCGAGGTCGTGGGCCGTCACGACGAACACGGCCAGCTTCTCAGCCACCTCGGCCATCGAGTAGAGCTTCGTGTCAGGTTTCCCACTGCCCGGCTGGTTGTCGATGCAGCGTCCTGGTGCGCGCCCTTCAGTGCGTTCGTCAGTCATGCGTTTCTCCTGTTGTTCGGTGCGGCAGTTAGTTGTTTGACGCAATCGTTCCCGGCCGGGGCTCTCCCCCGTAAGGGGGAGCCCGGCGGGAACGATTGCTAACTGGGCCTATCGTTCCCATCGTTCCCGCGCCGGGAACGATTTTGGTTTCCCGCGTCAAAACGCGGGGATATCTTACCTGTCAACACCAGTAATTTCTCTCGACGATCCACCCCGTCCTGTATGCGTATCGCCCCCATCTCAACGGCCTGGTAGATGCTGTCGTGCGCTTTGTGCCGACTGCATCCCGTGAGATCCTGTACGGCCTCCCTGATGGTCTTCATGTCCGCCGTGCCGGCGGCGATCCAGTCTACGATGTCCTGGACGATGGATTCCGCGGTGACCGGGCGGGCCTGCTGCAGTGCCTCCTTGGAAGGCGTCTCCCAGCAGATCGTGTTGCCGTCCCGGTGGTATGCAATGTCCTGCTGTGACGTGTGTCGGCCGAACGAGTCGCACCAGGGGAGCCGCCGGCCGCGCTTGCATGCGCGCAGCTCGTAGACCGTCTCTGACCCGAGCGACCGGATGGCGAGGATCGCGCGCGCCCAGTTGGCGAACTCTGCCGAGCCGCTGCCGAGGTAGGCGAAGTCGCTCGCCTGCCAGTCGGGCTTCTGCGTGCCATTCGAGGGGGGCTTGTTCACGTGGTGGACAAGCAGGAGGCCGATTCGGTGGCGCTTGAGCAGCGGGTTGAGCATGTTGCGGAGGAAGCCGGACACGTCGCGCTGCTCGGATGCGTCTCCGCCCAGGTAGGCGAGCAGGGGGTCGATCACAAGGAGGTCGAACGGAGATTCGCGCAGGATGCCGTCCAGGACGCGAACGAACCCATCGCGGGTGCGCGAGTCCTCGTTGATGATGAAAACGTTTTCCCAGGCCATCCGGGCCAGTCCAATGGGCAGTTTGAGGCCGTACATGACGCCGTCCCGCATCTCGGCCATGTCGCCCTCGTCGTTCTCCGCCTGGACGATCAGCGTGCGCATCGTGGTAGCCGGCGTGAGCCCGAAGCAAGGCCGCCCAGCGCCCCAGGAGAGCGCCATCTGCATGACGAGGGAACTTTTGCCCACGCCGGTTGGCCCGACGAGCATGCACGCGCCTCCGCGGCAGAGGAAACGGTCCCGGAGCAGCTCGTCCGGGTCCTCGCCTGGCTTGCGCAGCTTGAGCTTGCCGATCGGAAGCGGTTCCGGCAGGCTGATCTCAGACTCATGCGGCTCGACGTGCTGTGCCCAGAAGGCCGGATCGGCCTGTTTCAGTCCTTCGAGCAGTTGGGCGGGAGTCCAGCCTGTGCGTGACGGTCCGATCATCCGAGCACCTCCTGCAGCATGGCGTCCCGCAT
>JAAYZF010000469.1 GCA_012514975.1 bacterium | reverse complement strand
TTCGAGATAGAGACTGGAAAAGAAAAAAGCTTTATTCCTCGGTAGCTCAATAGGCAGAGCGGGTGGCTGTTAACCACTAGGTTGCAGGTTCGAGTCCTGCCCGGGGAGCCAATCTTCTCACTATGGCCTCGTTCGTGGTATACATCCTTCAATCGCAATCGACCGGAGAGACCTACGTAGGTCAGACCAATGATATCGACCGCCGCTTGGCGCAACACAATGATCCGGAGTTTCGCGGAACTTTGCACACAAAAAGGCGGCAGGGGCCGTGGAAGCTGCTCCATCAGGAGGAGTTCATGTCCCGCAGCGACGCCATGCGTCGCGAACGCTGGCTCAAGAGCGGAAGCGGCTACCGGTTCATTAGGCATCTTCTAAGTGGCGACCGAGCAGACGCAAAGCCGTAGAAACTCCTCCATGCTTCCCCTCGATCAACAGCTCGGCATCATCAAGCGCGGCGCCACCGCGATCATCGAAGAACGTGATCTTATCGAGAAACTGAAGCGGGGCACGCCGCTCCGCGTCAAACTCGGGGTCGACCCGACCGGCGCCGATCTCCACCTCGGCTTCTCCGTCGTCCTGCGCAAACTGCGGCAGTTCCAGGACCTTGGCCACCATGCCGTGCTCATCATCGGCTCGTACACGGCCCAGTTGGGCGACCCGTCGGGCCGCAACGCCGCGCGTCCGATGCTCTCCGAGGACCAGGTGATGGCGTTCGCCGCGCATTACCTCGACCAGGCCGCCGTCATTCTCGACCGCAGCCGCCTCGAAGTGCGTCCGAACGGCGAATGGTTCTCGAAAATGTCATTCATGGACGTCATCCGCCTGCTGGCGAAGACGACTGTGGCACGAACGCTCGAACGCGAGGATTTCAGCACCCGCGCCGCCGGAGGCACGCCCATCTACCTGCACGAAATGGTCTACCCGCTCATGCAGGGCTATGACAGCGTCGCCGTCAACGCCGACATCGAGCTCGGCGGCACCGACCAGACATTCAATCTCATGGTCGGCCGCGATCTCCAGCGGGAAGCGGGCCAGGAGCCGCAGGTGTGCATCACCATGCCCATTCTTGAGGGGCTTGACGGCGTGCGCAAAATGTCGAAGAGCTTCGGCAACTATGTCGGCTTCGCCGAGCCGCCGGCCGAGATGTTCGGCAAGCTGATGTCGATCAGCGACGATCTGATGTGGAAGTACTACGAGCTGCTCACCGACCTGCCGCTCGAAGAGATTGCCGCGCTCAGGCGCGGCGTTGCAGCAGGCTCGCACCATCCGATGCGGGTGAAGAAGGACCTTGCGAAGCGCATCATCAGCTTCTACCATTCGCCCGCGGCGGCCGCAGAGGCCGAGACGGCGTTCGAGCGCGTGTTCTCGAACCGCGAGGCGCCTGAGGAGATGCCGGCCGTCGCCCTCGCGTCCCTCCCGATGAAGGCGGCGGAAGGCGAGCTCGATGTGATTGCGCTGCTGACGGGCGCGAAGCTCGCGCCGTCGGCAAGCGAAGCCCGGCGGCTCGTCCAGCAGGGCGGCGTGAGCATTGATGACGTGAAGGTGACGGCGCTGCGTATCCGGATGCCCGCGGTCAGCAGTTTCGTCCTGCGCGCCGGCAAGCGCAGGTTCGCACGGATCGTCACAGGCAACAGGGAGCCATCATGAACGTCACCGTCGTAGGCACAGGGTATGTGGGGTTGGTCGCCGGCACGTGTTTTGCCGAGAGCGGCAACGACGTCCTGTGCGTGGACAACAACCCGGCCAAAGTGCGCATGATCCGCCGCGGTAAAGTGCCGATCTACGAGCCCGGCCTGTCCGAGCTTGTGGCGCGCAACGTGGCCATGCGCCGCCTGCGCGTGACAGGCAGCCTCGAAGAGGGCGCCGCGCATGGGGAAGTGATCTTCCTTGCCGTGGGCACGCCGCCGGGCACGAACGGCTGCGCAGACCTGTCCGCCGTGTTTTCCGTCATCGAGGCGGTGGGGCGGCACATGGACGGCCATCGCGTCATCGTGCTCAAGAGCACCGTCCCCGTGGGCACGGCGGACCGTGTGCGTGAAAAACTGCGCGCGGTGACACGCCAGCCGTTCGACGTGGTCTCGAATCCCGAGTTCATGAAGGAAGGGGCAGCGCTCGACGACTTTCTCAAGCCCGAGCGCGTCGTCATCGGCACGGACAGCGCCCACGCCGAGGCGGTCATGCGCCAGTTGTACGCGCCATTCCTCCGCACGGGCGCCGCGTTTCTCGTCATGGACAACCGCTCGGCGGAAATGACCAAGTACGCCGCCAATGCGATGCTCGCCACGCGCGTCTCGTTCATGAACGAGATCGCCAACATCTGCGAAGCCATCGGCGCGAACATCGAGCACGTGCGCCATGCGATCGGCATTGACTCGCGGATCGGCCCGCGCTTCCTCTTCCCCGGCATCGGCTACGGCGGGTCGTGCTTTCCGAAGGATGTGCAGGCGCTCATCGCGACGGCGCGCGGCGTGAAGTATGCACTGCGGATACTCGAAAGCGTCGAGTCGGTCAACGAAGCGCAGAAACGCACCCTGTTCGCAAAAATCAAACGCCATTTCAAAGGCGCGCTCAAGGGCAAAACCATCGCGCTATGGGGCCTCGCCTTCAAACCGCAGACGGATGACATGCGCGAGGCGCCCGCGCTCGTCATCATCGACAACCTGCTCAAGGCGGGCGCTGCCGTGCGCGCCTATGACCCTGTGGCAATGCCCACCGCGAAAGCCATCCTCGGCGCGAAAATCTCCTACGCCCGCTCGGAGTATGACGCGTGCAGGGGCGCGGACGCGCTCGCGCTCGTCACCGAATGGAGCGAGTTCCGCAATCCCGATTTCAACCGCATGCACGAGCTCCTCAGCTCCCCCGTCATCTTCGACGGCCGCAACCAGTATGACCCGGCCCTGATGCGCCAGCTAGGGTTCACCTACTATAGCGTCGGCCGGCCGGTCGTACGGCCGTGATGCGGCTTGGAAGGGGACTGAAAGGACCAAAGGGACGCAAGGGACGCGAAGGACCACGGTCACGCACAATACCACTGATTACCGATTACCGATTACCGATCACCCGTGCCCAGCCGCCCACTCATACTTGGCGCACATCTCTCCGTCGCCGGCGGCATCGAGCGCGCGGTGGTCTCCGCCGCCGGTCTCGGGTTCAACGCGCTCCAGGTATTCACGCATCAGCCGCGCGCATGGTCGTCTCCCCGTCACAGCAGCGAGAGCATTGACGCGTTCAAACGGCTGCGCCGCGCGCACCGCATCAAGCCCGTAATCGTTCACGCCCCCTATCTGCCGAACGTCGCAACGCCTGATGCAGCGGTGTGGCGCCACTCGATTTCCGTCGTGACGCATGATCTGAAGGTGGCCGACTCGATCGAGGCGGCATACTATGTTCTCCATCCCGGCAGCACCAAGGGCCGTGAGGGCGCATTTGGCGTGCAGCGCGTCGCCGATGCGTTGTGCATGGTGTTCGACTCGTATCTTCCGCGGCTGACGTTCCTGCTCGAGAACACGTCCGGCGCCGGTTCGCTCGTCGGCAGCTCGTTTGCCGAGCTTGCCGACCTCATCGGACGCGTCAATGACCGCTGCCCGGCGGCACGGCTTGGCGTGTGCATGGACACGGCGCATTGTTGCGCCGCGGGGAT
>JAAYZF010000468.1 GCA_012514975.1 bacterium | reverse complement strand
GCGTTGCTGAAGACAAAAGGGCTGCTGCTGGTCGATGGCGCGTTTTCGCCGCCGATGGACCCGAATCCGAATCTCTCCTACGAATTATTCCGCGATGCGATGAAGGGAACAGGGATCATCCTTCAACCGCGGTGCCATCTCGACTGGCAGGATGTGGTCACGCGGCTGCGCCATCCAGCGCTGAAACTTGCGCCGGTCGTCCCGCCGCCCGCGAATGGCGAATCCGCGGACAGGAACATGCGGGCGCTCGACACGCTGTTCTCATGCTGAAACGCGCGCCTGCTCCTCCAGCCCCTCGAGATAGTCGATGATGTCGAGTGACTCGTAGAGCCACTGCACCGCGCCGTTCTCGAGCGTGATCCGCAGGCAGGGCACCTGGTCAATCCCGCCCTGGTCAATCAGCTCCTGCGCGTAGTTCTCATGCGCCAGGATGTCGCGCAGCTCGACGTGCGTCTTCCACTTTGGCAGCAGCACGAGCACGCGCTGGCAATACGGACACGAATCGAAGTAATACAGCGCGAGATGATGCGGCGTTGACGTTCTCATCATCCACCCCCTTACAGCCCGACTACGGCCGGTTCATGGCTGATAAAGTGCGCCGAGGAACACCAGCGCGCCGGTCTGTGTATCGGCAATCGCGAACAGGAACGGTCGGTCGGCGATCATCTCGAACGGCGGTTGCTCGGGCATGATCGACGTCACGCGCATCATCCCGACCGACGTTGCCGCCGCCGCCTCGGTTCCTTCCTCGTTCACCTCGACAAATGACTTGTGCCTGACTTTGTCGATGCAGATCCGCTCGTGGATGTCCGCCATGCCCTTGAAGTCGGCGGCCGTGCGGCTGAACGCGATGCCCATGCCGAGTGTGGTCAGCGGTTCATTCAACTCGGTCTCGTATTCCATCTTGAATCGCGGGAGGGCGAGATGGCCTTTCCTGTTGCGCAGCCCGGCCAGCCAGTCACGCCACGCCGCGCCTGACAGTCGGGCACAGAGCGACGCGAGCGGCGTTCCCTGCCGCGGCAGGAAGACGTGCATCGCAAGACGCCCGTCGCCATACGGCAGGCGGACCGCCTGGAACAGCGGCGTCTCCGCGTAGTCGAACTCCCCGCGCCGGTCCATCATCGGCACGTTCTTCACCGATGCATCATCGAGCGTGAACGGCTTGTCCGCCGTGCTCGCCTTGTCAAACTGCGTCTGCCAGACGCCCTTGAAGTAGATCGCGTTGATCAGGATCAGCAGCGTGTCCGGCGTCAGATCGTCCGCCTTCACGAGATTGTCGATTCTGCCCATTGTTTTCTCGCGCACCCAGCCGTTGATCGTGCCAAGAGCGTCTGGCGACATGAAGTTGACCGGTTCGATGCGCGCGTCGTAGTACGTTGTCGTGCGTTCGAGGAAATCTTTCCTGAACGCGATGTCCTGCCTTGCCCAGAGCGAGTTGGCGATGGCGAGCCTGGCCGCGCTGTCTTTGGAGATGATCTCCGCGGCAAGGCGGCTGAACCCGGTGTTCACGGCGTCAAGGCTCATGCCGCCCATGCCGAGCGTTGCGGCCATGGCGTCTTTTGTGGCGTCTTGCGCGCCGTTGTACGTCATGGCCAGCGCCAGGGAGATGCTCAACGGGGAGATGAAGACATTCTTGCCCGGCTCCGCGGCGAGCTGCTTGAAGAGCCGTGCGCCGAAATCGCTGTTTGCCGTGGCAACGTCCGCCGGGGCAGCCGCTGCAGCCGCGACGGAAGGCGCGGGCGCGGCGGCAGTGGCCGGTGCGGGCTGCGCGGGCTGCGCGGGGGCGGGTGATTCCGGTGGCGTGGCCTGCGCGACTTGTGCAGGAGCGGCATCGGCCCGGGCGGCATCGACCGTCGGTTGTTCATCGTGCATGCATGCAACGGCAAGCGGCAGTGCGAGCATCAAGAGACAGGTTTTCACGGCGGCCTCCATCTGGCGTATGATGCCGCGCGCGGGCGCGGCTATTCCTTCTGCGGCGCTTCCTTGGCGCCGAACATCGAGACAGCCATTTTCATCTGCATCTGCTGCAGGCGCATCTGGTTTTCCTGGAAGGCGCGAAATGCATCAAGCTGTTGCTTGCCGAGGATGCCGGCGGCGCGGGCGAGCACGCGTTCGTTGTACGCGGCCTGCTGCCGCGCCCAGCGGTCGGCGATCTCCTGGGTGAAGCCGGAAGGCGGATTCTTCTGCAAGTCGAGGTACGCGGGGTCCTTCGCCATCTCCTTGCGCTCGTCGGTCATGGCCTGAACGAGCTGCTCTTCCTGCGCGCGGTCGATCGACGTGTCAGCCATGACAAGCTGCTGCTTGAACTGCGAGAGCGACTGTCGTTCCTGTTCGGTCTCCTGGTACGCCTTGTACCGTTCGTACTGCCCGTCGCCGAGGAGTTCCCTGATCATGCCGTTGACCTTGTTGCGCTCCTCTTCGATCCTGCCGGTCAGCTCCTTGCGCTGCTCGGCGTCCATGCCGGGCTTCATCAGGTCCATGCTCATGTCCATGACCGCCACCTGGCGTTCGACGAGCAGGTCGCGGAACGCTTCAGCTTCCTCGGGGGAGAGGTCGAGTTCCTTGATCAAGGGGCCGTAGATGGGATCGAGGGCCACCTTGAGCTGCTCGCGGATGGCGTCCTTCATCTCCGGGTTTCTCATCATGGTTGCCAGGGAATCGGAGAACTGCTCGCCGGCGGTCTTTTTCCCGGGCGCGGCAACCGCGGCGTCCGCCACGTTCGTCTGCGCGGCGGCGCCTTGCGGGGCCGGCGGGGCTGCTGCTGCGGCGAGCTGCGTCTCGAGCTCGGCCACACGGTTCGACGCTGCGTCGGCCGCGCGCTGCAGCGCAGCGAGCGATGTCTGGCGCGCGACGAGCTCTTCGCGTGCCACCCGCATGTCCGTGAGCAGCTCGTCCTGGCTGGTGATCGTCTTTTCGAGCACGGTTGCCCGCGCACGCTCGGCATCGAGCTGTCTGTAGGTGTAGAACCACGCAGCCGTCGCCGCGATGGCAATCAGTATGAAGACATTCAGGAAGAATTTGCGCATCGCTGCCTCCGGTCATGTTGGATTACGCAACCGCCACACACAGTATAGCAAAACACGCCGGAAACGTCGAACGATGGGACGGGCCGTGCGCACGGCACGCACGCTTCATGTGCCGCCGCGTGCGGAAGGCAGGATACGGCACTATGCGAGGGGCAGAAGGATGACGAACCGCGTGCCTTTGCCGGTCTCGCTCTCGACGGAGATCGTCCCTCCGTGGAGGAGCACGATGTGCTTGACGATCGAGAGGCCGAGCCCCGTGCCGCCCAGCTTGCGCGAGCGCGATTTGTCGGCCACGTAAAACCGCTCGAAAATCCTCGGCAGATGCTCCGCGGGAATGCCAATGCCGGTGTCGGCGACTTCAATCCGCAACGCCCCGTCAGCCGGCGCGGCGGAGACGGTTATGCCGCCTTGTTCCGTGTATTTCACCGCGTTGTCGATCAGATTGATGAACAACTGCTCGATCTTGCACACATCGAGCATGATGGGCGGCGTGCCGGCAGCCACGTTGACGGAGAGAGACAGCCCTTTCTCCCTGAGCCGCGCGTCGAACACGCGGCGCACGTTGTCAAGCAGCGTGGCGAGATCGGCCGGCTCGCGGCGGCATTCGCCTTTCTGTTCGAGCTCTGAAAGGGCCATCAGGTCCTGCACGATGTTGATGAGCCGCTCGGTATGGCGCTTGATGATATCGAGATAGCGGTTGTCGGCGAGGGCGTGCTCCTCTTCGAGGGTCTCGATAAAGCCCTTGATGGCGGTGAGCGGCGTGCGGAGCTCGTGGGAGACGTTGACGACGATGTCCTTGCGCATGCGCTCGACGCGGCGGATGTCGCTGATGTCGCGCAGTGTGACGACCACTTCAGACGAGCCGGGGATGGATGACACGCCGCACAGCAGCGCGCGCGGGCCTGCCTGGAGTTCGACCGTGCGGCTCTCCTTTCCGGTGCGCAAAAGCTGCACGGCGTCGTCAAGCCCCGTGTCCCGGATGAGCTCCCAATAGCGCTTGCCCGACGGGTCGGCAACGCCGGCAAGGCGGCTGAAGCTGGCGTTCCACAGGATGACACGGTCGGTCTGATCGATGACGAACAGGCCTTCCTGGATCGAGGCAAGAATGGTGTTGAGCTCGCCGTTACGGCTGGTGAGCTCCGCGAACAGCGTCTTGACCCGGGTCGTCATGTAGTTGAACGCCTCGGCAAGATCACGCAGCTCGTCCCTGCGGTTGAGTGTGATGCGGACATCGAAATTGCCCGCGGCGACGGCGTGGGCGACATCCGCAAGCTGCGCGACCGGCCGCGAAATCCGGCGCGCGACCAGCGCGGCGACCACCACCGCCGCAAGCGTCGCGATGAACGTGACCGATACCACATGGCGCGCCACCGCCGCGACCATCTGGCTCGTGACGGCTGCATACTGGCTGACACGGACAACGCCCTGCGGCGCCCCCGCGCCGTCGAGCGGCACGGCAACGTACAGCATCCGCTCGCGCATCGTCGCGCTGTACCGCTGGAACGATGCGTTCGTGTGGCTCAGCGCGGCGAGCACCTCGGGCCGGTCGCCGTGATTCTCCATCGTCGCCAGGTCGTGCTCGGAATCGGCGCGCACACTGCCGTCGGGATCGATGATGGTGATGCGCACGCCCGCCTCCGCGCCGAGCGCCCGCACACAGCGCTCCAGACCGGCGGCGTCATTGGCCGCCAGCCGCGGCGCGGCCGCGGCGCGCACGGCGTACGCAAGCGCTTCGAGATGGCCGGCAAGCTGTCGCGTGTAGGTCTTCTCGATGGCTGAATACGAGAACAGCGCCGTCGCCGCGCCAAGGAGGAGGGTGACGGCGATGTACCCGGCAAGGATTCTGGCGAAGATGGATGGTCTCATTCGTCCACCTTGTACCCCACGCCGCGCACGTTCTTGATGTGCGCGCCGCCGGCGCCGAGTTTCTCGCGGATGTTCTTGATGTGGACGTCAACCGTGCGGTCGAGCACGGCCTTGTCGTGTCCCCAGAGGTGTTCGAGAATCTGCTCGCGCGAGTACACCCAGCCTTTGCGCTGTGAGAGCAGGTGCAGGATGCGGAACTCGGTGGAGGTAAGGTCTATCCGCTCGCCGTCCACCGTGACTTCGAAGCGGTTGGCGTCGACGACGATGTGGTCGCCGATGAGGGTCTGCTTTGATTCCTGCTGGATGCGCTGGCGGCGGAGCACGGCCTTGACGCGCGCGACGAGCTCCCTGGGCGAGAACGGTTTCGTCACGTAGTCATCCGCGCCCAGCTCGAGCCCGAGAACCTTGTCCGTCTCCTCGCTCTTCGCGGTGAGCATGATGATGGGTATCGAGGCGAACTTCCCGCTTGCCTTCAGATTCCGGCAGAGCTCGTACCCGTCCGCATCGGGCAGCATCAGGTCGAGCACGATCAAGTGGGGCACCTGGGTGGTGAGGGACTGGAGGAACGATCCGGCGTCGTGGAATGCGGCAGTGTCGAAGCTTGCCTTGTGCAGATGGATGGAAACGAGCTCGACGATATCCGGTTCGTCGTCAATGACCGCCACGAGTTTCTTCATGCGCAGCACTCCGTTCACGCGGGTTGCGCCGGACGCGCGCCGCCCACGTGCGGCGGAAGGCCGATCCGGCAATGCATCTGCGGGAATACAGATACGAAACGCGTGTTAGGAACCGGTTAAGATTCCGTGTGCGCCGCGCGTGCATCCGCGCGCAACGCGCGCCGGCGCGCCGCCCGTGGCCGTACCGCGGATCACTTCGACTTGATCACGATCGCCTTGATGAAGCTCACCGCGTCGCGAATCTTGTCGGTGATCTCCTCCATGTAGTCCGCGAGGTGGTAGCAGACGAGGAGCGACGGCGGCTTGAGGTCGGCATGCAGAACAGCCTCGATGAGCAGCGTCTTCTGGTCGTCGGCCTGGTGCTCGACGCGGGCGACTTCGTCGCAGTATTCGAGCGCCTTGACGAGATCGTTGTTGATGGTGACGAGAATCGCCTCGCGCAGGATGCCGATGGCGGTGACGATGAGCTCGGTGGCCGCGGCGATGTTTTTGAGGACGGCCTGCGGCGGCTGCTCCTCGAGAAAGGCGAGCAGTTTCGCCGCGCCGTTCGTGCGGTTCGCGATCCGGTCGATCGTACGCGAGAAGGCGTACAGCTCCTCGCGGTCAGGCGGCAGAAGGATGGTGTCGGTGAGGTGGTTGATGACCTTCACCTTGAGTGCGTCGGCCCGGTGCTCGCTTTCGCGCACCTGCTCGATCGCGGCCATTTTCGCCTGCAGGTCTCCCTGCACGAACGCGTGGATCGCCTGGGCGAAGTACTGGACGGTCTGGTACGTTTCCTCGATGTGCTTGCGGGAGTCGGCAAGGATGTTCTCCTGTTCCTGCATGCCCAGCCAGCCGAGTATGTTGCGCATTTCCTTCATGGTGTCTTACCTCCGTTCTTCAATACTATCTGACGCCTGGCATCAGCGTCAGGATCTTCAGCATGAGAAAGCTGAGCACGCCGGAAACGAACGGCGTGGCAACCCAGCAGACCACAATCTCCCGCATGATCGACATGTTGACCACACGCACCCCGCGCACAAGGCCCACGCCGACCACGGCGCCGACGATCGAATGGCTTGTCGACACCGGCACTCCCATCATGGTGTAGACGTGCACGTTGATCGAGCTCGCCAACTGTGCCGAGAAGGCCATCAGCGGCAGCATCTGCACGATGTTCGATCCAATCGTCTCTATCACCTTGTAGCCCCACGTGACCACGCCGAGCAGGATCGCCGCGCTGCCAAGCACGAGGCTCATCCTCACCGACAGCCGCCCGCTGCCGGCTATGACGCCCACTGCATTGGCCACGTCGTTGGCGCCCCAGGTGAACGCCACGTAGCAGCCGCTCAGCACAATCAGCAGCGCAAGCACGCGCCCCGCGATCCTGTCCGGCACCACACGGTGAAAGGTGTGCTTCAGGATGAAATACAGCACGTACGCGATCACCGCGGCGCCCAGCGGCGTCACCACCCAGCAGATGAACACATCGACCAGCTTGCGCCAGCAGACCGGCGCGCCGATGGCCAGCCCCGCGCCCGCCACGGCGCCGACAATCGAGTGGCTCGTCGAGATCGGCATCTTCAGCGCCGTGGCGATCAGCACCCACACGAACGCCGCTATCGACGAGACCATTGCTACGTACACCGGCATGTTCCCCTCAAGATCGCTTATGGGGACAATGCCCTTGCCAACCGTCCTGACCACGTGGGAGCCCTGGAAATACGCGCCAAGGAACCCGAAGACGCAGATCAAGAACAACGCCTGGCGCAGCGTCAGCACCTTCGACCCCACCGCAACGCCCAGCGAGTTCGCCGCATCGTTGGCCCCGATCGACCAGCCGACCGCGCACCCCGTAAGAACCGTCAATCCCAGGAGGAACAATTCCATGAAGATGGCACCGCAACAGCAAACACGCGTCTTAACGCCGCATTAACCGATTCCTAACACTTTGATTGTACCATATTCCAGACAGAAGCGTCACCGGCTTACACCAGATGCTTGAGATAGATGATCTTGGCGTCGCCCGGCGCGTAGTACTCGGGCAGCTCCGCCGCCGCGCGGTAGCCGATGCGCTCGTAGAATCGCCGGGTCGGGTCGTATTGAGGCCTGCCGGACGTCTCGACGACGGCAAGCCGCCCGCCGCGTCCGGCGATCAGCGTCTCGGCATGCCGCATCAGTGCCGCGCCGATGCCCTTGCCCTGGCTGGCCGGCGCCACGGCGAGCCAGTAGATGTCATACGTGCCGACCGTGCACGGTGTGGGGCCGAAACACACCCAGCCGGCCGGCGTGCCGTCAACGGCGGCGATATAGGACTGGTAATGGCCGTCCGGGCCCTTGTCCAGCGCCTCATCGAGCACCTCGATGGCGATTTCAAGCTCGTCGGGACGGAAGAACGCCGTGGCGCGCAGCAGGGCAATGACCGCCGCGCGGTCTTCCTGCCTCGAACGCCTGACCATCGTCTGTGCAGCGAGAGAGTCCATGGCAATCATAGTGCACCGCGGTGATGAACAACGCCGGGCCGCACCATTGTACACAAAACGGCGCGAAACGTCACGCGCTTTGCGTAACACAAGGAGAACACCATGCGTATGAAGACCATCCCGGCAGTCAGCTTCCTGTGCGCCGGCACGCTCGCCCTTGCCGCGTGCGGCCGCAGCGGCGAGACGGTCACCATGGCTGGTTCGACGGCGTTCCAGCCCTTCGCCGAAAAACTGGCCGAGCAGTTCATGGATGCCCATCCCGCCATCGTCATCACCGTGCAAGGCGGCGGCTCTGCCATGGGCATCCAGTCAGCACAATCAGGCGCGGCACAGATTGGCATGGCCGACCTGGTGGCCCTGCCGCCCGAGGCGAACGGGCTTGAGAGCGTCATCGTGGCGCGTGACGGCATTGCGGTGATCATCCATCCGGACAACCCGGTGAGCAATCTCACCACGGAGCAGGTGCGCGGCATCTTCAACGGCTCCCTCAGGAACTGGAACGGCCTTGGCGGCGCGGACGCGCCCATCACGGTCGTCTCGCGCGAAGCCGGCTCGGGCACGCGCTCGTCATTCGAGAAAATCCTCAAAGGAGTTTCCCTGACGAAAGATGCCATAGTCCAGGACTCGAACGGCACGATCCGCGAGACCGTGGCCAACGACGCCAACGCCATCGGGTACCTCTCACATGGCCTGCTCAACGACAGGATCAAGGCGGTGATGATCGATGGCAAAGAGCCCTCGACCGGGAACATCATCGCCGGCGTCTTCCCCCTCGTGCGGCCCGTGTTCTTGCTGACCAAAGGCCCCGCCGCCGGCGCCGCCAGGGAGTTCATCGACTACGTCCTCAGCGCCGAAGGCCAGGAGACCATCAAGGACAACGGGCTCCTTCCCGCGAAATGAGGGACCGTTGGATGGGCGGATGAATGGATGGTGAACGGATGATTCGTTGAACGCGGGATGTGGTGCCCGATGCGGTTGAACACGGAAACGATTGTCGAGAAGGCGCTGCTGCTGGTCGCGCTGTCCGCGCTGATGAGCCTGCTTCTGATCGCCGTCTTCATATTCAAGGAAGGCGTGCCGTTCATGGTGAAGGTGGGGCCGGGCGCGTTCCTCTTCTCGTCCGAGTGGGAGCCGCAGAACGGCCTTTACGGCATCTTTCCCATGATCATCGCATCGATCTGGGTGACGCTGGGTGCGATGCTTGTGGGTGCGCCGCTGGGCATTGCGGGCGCGGTGTTCCTGAACGAATTCGTGCCGCGCGGGGTGATGCGCGTGGTGAAACCGGCGATCGAACTGCTGGCGGGAATCCCTTCCGTGGTCTACGGCTTCATTGGCGTGATGGTGCTCGCGCCGCTGATCAGGGCGCACCTTGGCGGGCCCGGGTTGTCCGTCCTTGCCGCGGCGGTGATCCTGGGCGTCATGATCCTGCCGACGGTGATGAGCATCGCGACGGATGCGATCAACGCCGTGCCGAACAGCTATCGCGAGGGCGCGCTTGCGCTTGGCGCCACGCGGTGGCAGGCCGTTCACATGGTTGTCGTAAAGGCGGCGCGCTCGGGCATCATTGCCGGCGTCATCCTCGGCATGGGCCGCGCCATCGGAGAGACGATGGCCGTCATCATGGTCGCGGGCAATGCCGTGCGCGCGCCGGGCTCGCCGCTCGATTCCGTGCGCACGCTGACGGCGAACATCGCGCTCGAGATGGGGTATGCGAGCGGGATGCACCGCCAGGCGCTGTTTGCGACGGGCATCGTGCTGTTTCTCTTCATCATGGTCCTTAACAGCATTGCCATGGCGGCGATGAGAACACGGGCGGGCGGCAGATGAGGCTCCCGGCGAAGCACACGCAGCGGCTTGCCGTTCTCATTCTCGGCGGTGCGACGGCGCTCACGCTGTGCGTCCTGCTGTTCATCATCTTCGTTGTGTTGAAGACTGGTCTGCCGGTCGTCAACCTGCACTTTCTGCTGGACAATCCAAGGGACATGGGGCGCGCGGGCGGCATCTTCCCGACGTTTGTCGGCACGTTTCTCCTGCCGCTCGTGGCCATAGCGTTTGCGCTGCCGCTCGGCGTCGGCACCGCTGTCTACCTCACCGAATACACACGGGAAACGCGGATCACGCACATCATCCGTTTCGGCACCGACTGTCTTGCGGGCATCCCGTCGATCATCTTCGGGCTGTTCGGCTTCATTTTCTTCGTCGTGTCGCTTGGGATGGGCTGGTCGCTGCTGTCCGGCGGATTGACGCTGGCGATCATGGTGCTGCCGACCATCATCCGCACGTCGGAGGAAGCGATCCGCGCAGTGCCGTATGCGTATCGCGAGGTCAGCTTCGCCCTCGGCGCCACAAGGTGGGAGACGGTGCTCAAAGTCGTTCTGCCCAACGCGCTGCCGGGCATTGTGACGGGAGTGATGCTCAGCATCGGCCGCTCGATCGGCGAAACGGCCGCGGTGATCTTCACCGCCGGCTCCTCCCTCAGGCTGCCGCGCTCGGTGTTCGATTCGGTGCGCACCATGGCCGTGCACTTCTACATCCTTGCCCGCGAGGGGATCTCGAACGAGAATGCGTACGGCACCGCAGCAGTGCTCGTCATCACCGTTCTTCTCGTGAACATGGCAACCTACTGGCTTATGCACACGTTCATCGCGCGACGCGCGCGATGAGCCCGGACAGACGCGCATGAACGACGCACAGGCAAAACTCACCGTCCGCGGGCTGAAGGTCTTCTTCGGCCAGTTCCTCGCCTTGCGCGGCGTGACCATGGACATCGCGGCGAACGAGGTGCTTGGCATCATTGGCCCGGCCGGCTCGTCCAAGACCACGTTCCTCCGCGCGCTCAACCGCCTCAACGAGCTCACGCCCGGCACGCGCGTCGAGGGAACCGTCCTGCTCGATGGCGAGGACATCTACCACCCGGCATGCGATCCTGTGATGCTGCGCAAGCGCGCGGGCATGCTGTTTGCCCTCCCCGTTCCGCTGCCCATGAGCATTTACGACAACATCGTCTACGGCGTGCGGCTCTGCGGCGTGCGCACCCGCGCCCGGCTCGATGAACTGGTCGAGCAGAGCCTGAAGGCTGCATTTCTCTGGGACGAGGTCAAAGACCGGCTCAGAACCTCGGCCCTCCGCCTCTCCGGCGGGCAGCAGCAGCGGCTGTGCCTCGCCCGTGTGCTTGCCATGGAGCCCGAGCTCATCCTCCTTGACGAACCATGCTCCGGTCTCGACCCCATTTCCACCGCACGAATCGAAGAAGCGCTCACCGCGCTCAAGGCGCGCTATACAATCATCCTCGTGACCAACAATACGAAGCAGGCGGCACGCGTGGCCGACCGCACCGCCTTCTTCCTCATGGGCGAGCTCATCGAGTACGGCCCGACCAACCAACTGTTCACCACGCCGCACGACAGCCGCACCGATGACTACGTCACCGGCAGATTCGGCTGAGACGCCCCTCATGGAACACCCAGCCACGCACGCCATCCCGCGCCTGCAGGTGAGAAACCTTAACCTGCATTACGGCCACTTCCATGCGCTGATCAATGTGGGCATGGACGTCGAGGACAGGCGCATTACCGCCCTCATCGGCCCCTCCGGATGCGGCAAGTCGACCCTGCTCCGTTCGCTCAACCGGATGAACGACCTGATCCCCGGCGTCAGGATCACCGGCGAAGTGCGCATCGACGGCGTGGACATCTACGCGCCCGGCACGGACGTCTGCGCGCTGCGCGCCAGGACGGGCATGGTGTTCCAGCGGCCCAACCCGTTTCCCCTGTCCGTCTATGACAATGTCGTCTTCGGCCTGCGCGTGGCCGGCGTGCGCGGCAAGGAGACGCTTGACGCCGCCGTCGAGCGCAGCCTGCGCGCCGCGTGGCTCTGGGACAATCTCAAGGACAACCTCTACGGCAGCGCGCTCGCCCTGCCGCTCGACCAGCAACAGCGCCTGTGCGTGGCGCGCCTCATGGCGATCGAGCCCGAAGTGATCCTGATGGACGAGCCTTGTTCCGCGCTTGACCCGATTGCCACGGCGAAGATCGAGGAGTTGATGCTCGAACTGAAGAAGCAGTACACGATCATCATTGTCACCCACAACATGCAGCAGGCCGCGCGCATGTCCGATCATGCAGGCTGCATGCTCCTCGGTGAAATGATCGAGTTTGACGGCACGCAGCGCATGTTCACCAATCCGCGCGACGAGAGAACGCAGGACTACATCAGCGGCCGTTACGGCTGATGAACCGCCTGCCTGGTTGCCCGCGGAGCAGGCAATTCACTATACTAGTGCGAACCGTCAGACAAAAGGGAAAAGGAACACGCAGGCAGGCTATCAGGGTTCGTTGCCCGGCAACGGATCCTCCATGGAGACACCACCGCTATGCAACGTCACTTCCACGAGGAACTCGCCGCGCTGAAACATGAACTGGTCCGCATGGCGGCGCTTGCCGAAACGATGATCGGCG
The DNA here is from genome assembly GCA_012514975.1 of bacterium. Lineage (GTDB taxonomy): Bacteria > Auribacterota > UBA3054 > UBA3054 > JAAYZF01 > JAAYZF01. The sequence continues at coordinate 1,382 of JAAYZF010000468.1, read as the reverse complement.
ATGCAATCACCGTGCTCGTCCGGCGCGATGCCGCGCCGCTGACCGCCATTGCCGGGATGGAGGAGCAGGTGAACGCCATGCAGCGCGAGATCGACGAGACGTGCCTCCGCCTCATCGCGCTTCACCAGCCGACGGCATCCGACCTCCGCTTCATCATCGGCGCGATCAAGACCAATGGCGAGCTCGAACGCCTGGCCGACCAGGCGGTCAACATCTCGCACAAGGCGGAACGCCTTCTCGAGGAACTGCCCCTTACGACGTTCGTCCTCATTCCCCGGATGTCCTCCATCGCCTCGTCAATGGTGAAGGACGCGCTGCACGCCTACGTCAATCTCGACACCGCGCAAGCCAGGCGCGTGATCCTCTCCGACGAACAGCTCAACGAATTGAAGGCAACGGTGACGAATGAGATGACCGCCCTGATGCGCAAAGAGCCCGCGACGATTACGCGCGCGCTCGACATCATCCTCGTCACGCGCAACATCGAGCGCATCGGCGACCACGCGAAGAACATCGCGGAAAACGCCGTCTTCGTCGCTGAAGGCAGGGACATCAGGCACACGCACGAGCTGTGACAGAACGATGCATGTCATTAACCCCGGACCTTCCCGTGCCATGAAAACAACCGAGGACACCGCGGCGGCCCTGTTCGCCGACGGCTACAACTGCGCGCAATCCACTTTCTGCGCCCTGTGCGAACGCCTGGGAATGGACAGGAACACCGCATTGAAAACATCCTGCGGCTTTGGCGGCGGCATGGGCAGGAACCAGGAAGTGTGCGGCGCAGTCGCCGGCGGCATCATGGCCATCGGCCTGCGTCACGGCCGTGGCGTGAACGATGACCGCCCGGTCACCATGGCCGCGTACGAGAAGGTGCGCGCGTTCATGGGCCGGTTCGCCGCGCAGCACGGTAGCTGTCTCTGCCGCGACCTGCTTGATGGCGTCAACCTGCTGACGGCAGAAGGGCAGCAGCAGTTCAAGGAACGCAATCTTCACGGAACCGTGTGCACGGAGTGCGTGCGCACAGCCACGCGTCTGGCGGAAGAAGCCGTGAACGGATGAAGGAAGGACGGCTGCAAAGAGCACCCGTCCTTTCCGTGAATTGAAGTGATCTATCGTGCGTCCACGCGCACTTCCCTGCCGGCCGCCGCGCTCTTGAGCAGCGCTTCGAGCAGTTGCTGGATGACCAGCCCATGGCGCAGCGGGGCGTCACACTCCACGCCATCGAGGACGCAGTCGATGAAATGCCCTGCGATGGCATCCCACGGGTCGTAGCCTTTGCGCAGAGCGCATGCGATGTCCTGTGGCGCGCCATTGACCGTCTGATAGATGGTCGGCGGATAGACTTTCGCCCCTGCTTCGGTGCCAAACAGCTCGATCTG
>JAAYZF010000467.1 GCA_012514975.1 bacterium | reverse complement strand
TGGGCCATGTGGCGAACAGTTATGTGAACCTTGACGCGTGGATCGCGCACATCGAGGACGGGCTCGCCAGCCTCGAGAACGCGCCGCGGCAATGCCTCTTCCAATGGGACAACGGCACCGATGTCGTCTGCTGGGAGCCCGAATACGGCGGGACGAAACTCCTTGTCGAGCTGTTTGCGCGCTACCCGGACAAGTATCTCGAGCTCTACGTCGGCAAGAGCGATTACGTGGACTATCTGCTGAAGTACGACCACCGCGGCCACACCATCTGCTGCTGGAGCCTCGGCGCCGAAACCCAGTGCCGCGTCGTCGAACCGCGCACCGCCGGCATGGAGCAGCGCATCGCCTCGGCACGCATATGCCAGGACGCCGGCTACACCGTCCGCATCAGGCTCAGCCCCATGGTCCCCATCGCTGGCTGGCAGGACGAAACCCGCCACATGATCCGCCGCATGTTCGAGGAGATCACTCCCGATGTCGTCACCATCGAGCCCCTGCGCTTCTGCACCCATCAGTCTCTCGTCGATGACTTCGAGCCCGGCGTGCTCGACCCTGAATTCGTCGAGGCAATGGCCCGCGTCCCCGCCGATGCAGACCAGTGGGCGAAATCACAGCTCCCTGATGAATGCCGCAACAGAATGTACCGCGTCGTCCTTGACGAGATCGCGAGAATCTCTCCCAGAACACCCGTCGCCTTCTGCCGCGAGCAGCGACGCGTGTGGGACGCGTTCGCCGGCGACATGTCGCGCATGGGCCAGCACCCGGACGACTATGTCTGCAATTGCGGCCCCGTCTCAGCAGGCAGCGACGCGCGGCTGGCCAACGCCTGCGCATCAGCAATGCGGTGAGTCACCCGCGCGGCAGCGAGTGCCTGAATCGCCTGTGCCGCGCGGTCATGAACGCGGCGGCAAGCGCCAGCATCGCTGCCGGCTCGGGCACCAACGCCGAGATCTGCGTTTCTCCGATTTCAATCCCGCCGCCAGCCTGTCCGTAGGCGATAATACGGAAGCTGAGCGCCTCGAGCGCGCCGAACGACGCTTCGCTGCCGCCGGCCACCTGCCATGCATCCGTCTCCGCAAGGGCTATGCCGCCAATCCAGTCGACCCACGAACCGCCTCCCTCCGCATACTGCACCTCAACGGTGACGACCCCATGCTGCGCTGCGCGTAGCATGCAGTAGAAGCCCATGTTCTGCCGCCCGAGCCGCAATGACGTGAACGTAACGTTTGACGCGGCCGATCGCGCTGCCGGGAAACCGTGCACGCCGAGGAGGCCGTTGCCGGGAATGTTCGAGACAAGCCCCTGGGCAATCGTGATGCGCGAGTTCGAGGCACTCATGTCCTGCGTCGGCGCCGTGTGGTCCGGATAGCCGAATGACCAGATGGTCGAGTAGACGCTGCTGGTGACCAGGCATGCTCGTTCAGCGGCGTCAAGCGCCGATCTGTTGATCTGCCCCGCGGCGTTCCAGCCGTAGTTGGTCGTCACGCCGCCGTCGCGAATCCAACGCGCGGCAATGTGCCAGTTGCCCGACATGAAGCGGAGGAGATTCGTCGCGCCATAGCCGCCGGCAGCGTTCGTCGGCCCCGCGGCCAGCCATGTCCAGCCGACGTTGTTGCTCGTGCGGCCGAAGCCATATTGCGCAATGCCGTTCGAGAGACTTGCCGACAGGAAGGCGATGCTCTGCCCGACCACGGCTGTGCTCGCTGAAGGCGGCAAGACGAGCCAGACCGTGTTCGACGCGACTGCCGGGCCCGCGGCGCCATGCCACGTGGCGGTCGCCATCACATACGGCTCCGCCATCCCGGTCGCCAGCCATGTGCGCACCATGTTGACGCCTTCGTTGGCGAGAAACGCGTTGCTGCGGTTGTTCGCAAGATAGAGGAACTGCACGTATTCCCAGCTCGTCGGCTGATAGAGCAGGCTGATGTCTGCACGGGCCGCGCCCGGAGGCGGGTTGAGCGCCAGCTCGTCCCAGTGGCGGTACGCGCCGCCCGCGCCGGGATTGCCGTATTGCGACGCAGGCACTGGCAGCGCGTTGCGCCTGCGCGCCTCGTTGTAGGAGAAACCGTACGGCGGTATGCGGTTGTCCTTGCCCACATGATTGTTCAGAACGAAGTGGAACGTCTCGGCATGGGTGCCCGTCGCCGCTGCGGCAAGGTCGCCCAGACGTTGTGTGACTGCGCCGGTGACGCGGTCGAATGACAGGGGCAGGTTGGTCGGATAGCCCAGCGCGACGAGCTGTGCAGCCCACTCTTTCGTCATCGCATAGTGCGCTTCGTAAATCCTCGTGTTCGTCCCGGAAAGGTCGAGAAGAGAACGCACGCTGATCGCGATGCCGTTCGTGTACGCGGTCATCGTGCCATACGCGCCGTCTTCGCGGAGCAGCATGCCGCCGCCGTCATGCCATTTCATGTTGATCCACATGCGCCGTCCTTCAGGATAGCCGGAGATGAGCTTGTGGCCGGTGAGGTTGACCACGGTAAGCGTAGTGCCGTTGAGCCAGAGCGACGCGGCCATGCCAAGCTGGCGCCGCGCGCGCCCCTTCGCCGCCGCAAGCGCCTGCGTCTGCACAACCGTCAACCCGCTGCCGAGGCGGAGCAGGCCGTTCGCGTTCTGATACACGATGGCGTCGGCCGCCCAGTAGTTCCCGCCCGTCTGGTCGTGCAGCGGCAGGTCGCGGCGCAGCGGCGCGACCGACTTGTTGCACCCGTAGCCCGTCCGCGGCGGCACATGGCACGTCTGGCAGCTGAAATAGCGCGGCGAGCCGTCCGCGTAGTTGCCGCCCGTCAAGGCCGTAAGCGAGTTTGTGTACGCATCGCGGATCGCGCCGGCCCTCAGCTCGGCGGGCAGGCCTGTATAGTTCGATACGAGCGTCTGCGAGAGCGCGCCTGCCTTGAATTCGCTGAAAGTGCGCTCGACAATCCCGTATCGGTACGGGAAATTGGTGAATGCGGCCTTCGTCGTCACTGGCGAGCCCGGCGTGCCGCTCGCAATCACCGGATCGGCCGTCGGCTGCGTGCCGTTGTTGTGCGCCAGGTCGCCCACCGCCGGGTTCGATACATCGTGGCACGAACCGCAGTAATCCCTCGAACGGTGAAACTGGGATTGCAGGAACTGGTGGGTCGCGGCGGCGTCAAGGTACGGCCCGAGTTTGGCCGAGCCGCCCCAGAGGGAAAGCATCCCGGTTCCGTAATACCCCGTCGCCGGCGTCGCCTGGTCATTGGCGATGAACGGAGCGTTCATCACGCCCAGAAGCTCGCTGTCGTCAGGATTTGTCATCTTGTGGCACGCGTCGCACGAGACACCCTCCGCATCAGCCGCCGTCAGCCCGGAACCGTCAGTCGGCTTCGACCGGTTGGCGTACCAGCCGGGCGTGCTGTGGCAGCGGATGCACAGATCCCCCGAGCCGTCGAAATCCTGCTCCGCAATCGCCACCGTCGCCCAGAAGATCGGATCGCGCGACGCGTTCGCCATCATTCCCCCGCTCCAGTTGAAATGCGGCTCGACGGCGGAATCATAGCCCGCGTGGCAGTTGCTGCACTTGGTCTCCGACTCAAGGCTGCCCGCCTCGTTTGGCTGCGTGCCAGGTTGCCTGATCTCGTTCGGCTCGACGAGCGCGCACAAGGCGGAGCCCGCACACGTGAATGCAATGGTTGTGATGACAAACATGGAGGAGTGTCTTTTCATGGCGCTCACCACCGTGAGATAGCACGCCCGACCCGGCCCTCGGAGACACAGTGTGTTCTATCGAGCAGTGTACCAAAAAGCCGCGATAAATGCAAACTGTTATCAATAAGGCGCACATCGCGATTTTGTGGTATACTATATATGTGGTTGACTCCCAGGCAACCATCCGCGCTGTACCGCGCGCGCCATGAAACGCTGCTGTACTCACATGAATGACTCGAGGCGGCAATGAAACACTCTACCTTGATCCTGCATTGCGTGATCTTCACAGGCGCTCTCTTCATGTCCGCATACGTCAATGGCGCCACCTACTACGCCGCCAGTGACGGCAACAACGGCGCCACGGGCAAAGGGGCCGCATCGCCCTTCCAGACGCTGGGGCATGCCGCGTCGCAGCTCGTCTCGGGCGACACGCTCCTGCTCCGGCGCGGCGACGTGTTCCGCGAAAGCGTATCCATGCCCGCGGGGGTGCACGTTGGCGCGTATGGCGACGAGGGCCTCGATCTGCCCGTGATCGCGGGCAGCGTGCCCATCACAGGCTGGTCGGTCTACACGGGCTCGATCTACGTCGCCGATACCATCTACACCGCCGGCTATCTTTATGTCAACAACGCGCTCATGACCATCGCGCGCTATCCCAACACCGGCTGGCTCCGCACGACGACATGGACGGAGAACTCGGCTGGCGGCGCCACGGTGATCCAGACGGGCAGCCTCGCCTCCCATCCCCGCAACGCCAATGGCTACTGGACCAACGCATGGATCCGCTGGCACCGCCATAGCTGGTGGTTCGAAACGCGGAAAGTCACGAATTACCTCGCCACCGGCCACCTGGCGCTTGACAGCAAAAGCATCATCGCCATCCAGCCGTACTACAAGAACGGCTGGGGCTTCTATCTCGACAACAAGCTCGAAGAGATCGATGCGCCGGGCGAATGGTTCTTCTCGCCTTCCGCGAAGAAAATCTATCTTTACCCGCCAGGCGGCGTCAACCCGACCGGCCTGCTCGTCGAGGCGTCCGTGCTGAACACCGGCATGAGCATTTCCGGCGGCTCGGTGAGCAACATCTGCTTCCGCCATTTCAAGGACTGGGCGCTGAGCCTCAGCGGCGCGCCGGTCGTGCGCGGCTGCCGCTTCGAGTACAACGGCCGCGATAGCGATGCCACCGAGCAGGCGGGCGGCACCGCCATGCGCGCCACGTGGGGCGTGCATGACGCGGTCATCAGCGGCAACATGTTCATCAGCAACCTCAACTGCTCGATCAACTGGAACGAAAACCCCGGCCAGGTCAGCGCCACCCTCATCGAGGATAACACCATCCTCCACTCGGGCACCGTCGACGGCTACGGTGGCAGCGGGCCATGGCATGCCTCGGCGATCATCATTTCCAACGCGAAGAACCTGTCGATACGAAGGAACCGCATATTCGGCGCGGGCTACTGCGGCGTCATCGTCGGCAAGGACTACAACATCGTCGAGCGCAACTTCATCACCAACATCATGGTGACGCTCAACGACGGCGGCGGCGTGTACTGCAACGCAAGCTACAATTACATCCGCAACAACGTGATCCTCTACTCAGTCGGCGGCATGGAATCCTCGGGCCCGTGGGCCAACCTCGGCCAGGGCATCTGGCCCGAGTTCCTCGCCGACTTCCACCACAGCGAGATCGTCAGCAATACCGTCGCCCATTGCGGCTCATGGGGCATCTTCCTCGAGAACAATTTCAACTGCCTCATCCGCGACAACAACCTCTTCGAAAGCAAACGCAGCCAGTTGCTCCTCGATGGCAAGGAGACCAACCCCGACGTCGGCCGCTACACCAACCTCCCGCAGAACAACGTCATCATCAACAACGTCCTCTACGGCACCAACGCCGCCCACCAGGTCCTCTGGTTCGATACAAACTTCCACTATGGCGTGATGTACAGCAACTACTACTGCAACGCGTTCACCGACTCCGTGATAGGCGAACGGACAGGCTCGTCCGGCACGGGCCGCACCATCCCGTACTGGCAGGGGAAGTACTCGTGGGCTGATGCGTATGCCCGCACGGACGTCAACAAGACCGACCGCCAGGGCGAGCTGTGCTACAACGCGTCAGACACCACGGCCACCTTTGCCGTCAACGGCGTCTGCCGCGAGCTCGACGGCGGAATCGCCTTCGGCACATTCACCCTCGCCCCTTATTGGTCGCGCATCATGACGCGCCTCAGCTCCAATCCGCCCAATGTCACCGTCTCTGCCGCCGTCCAGGGGAGCGCAACTGCCGAGACGGGCCGCGCGGTGTCGTTCGTGACGCATTGCCCCTCCGGCGGCGTTGCGGAGATCGGCTTCGGCAGCCAGGCTGACGGCGCTGACTGGCTGTGGCGCCCGCTTGGCCCTGCCTCGGCGGCGCCGAATGCAAGCGCTACAGGTGAATTCTGGGCGACGGCCGGTTCCTACTACTTTGCCGCCCGATGGCGCGTGCCGATGTACGGCGGCACCGCGGTCTTCTATGGCGTCTCGTCAGGCGGCGAAACGGACCGCGCATCGCTTGGCACTGCCACGGCATCCTTCGTCGTCACCAACACTCCCATGTACAGCGCCGTCTGGGAGTTCATCATGCCCAACAGCACCGCGCCTGACAAATGGACCGTGCCTGCCGCGCTGTTCATCGGCGAAGGACTCTCGAGCAACTGCCCCGGCGGCGGCCTCATGACTGTCAGCGGCTTCCCGGCCTCCTCGACGGGCATGCCCGCGCGCCATGTCATCTTCTCGGCTTCCACGCTGGGCCGCGACGGCATTGGCTGGTATCTCAAGGCGCGCTCGAAGGACATGGGCCCGCGGTCGGTCGACCTCGAATACTCGGCGGATGGCGTTGGCGGGCCATGGCTGCCCATGGCCTCGTGCCTCCCGCTCGACACCACGAGCACCTGGCAGTTCATCGGCGGCATGATCAACGATCCCGCCCTCGGCAACAGCGCAAGTTCGGCCTTCCGCCTGATTGCGTACTCCTGCTCAGGCGGCCCGCTCGACCTCGGCGCGGTCGAAATCGGCGCGCTGACGCCCGAGCCCTCTGCTGCGCTGGCCGTGCTCGCAGCCGCCGCAATGTGTCTGCGGCGTCCAAATCTGTTGCGCGAACGGCGGCGCAACGGATCTGAAAGCCGTGCGTGAGGCGGGCTGGGCTGCAGCGGGATCGCGCCGGCGCACACGTGCGCGACCGGCAAGCAGGCCGCGACTCCAGTCGTGGCCAC
>JAAYZF010000466.1 GCA_012514975.1 bacterium | reverse complement strand
GGGCGGCGCGAGTAGCATGCGGCGCTGCGATACCCGGGGCCGAGGACGAACCGGTCGCCCTTTCTCGCCCTGAGCTGCTTCTGGCTCGGGGCAGAGCGCGGCAGTTGCGAGCTCCCCTTGTCCCTCAGGTCGATGCCCGACTGCGTGTTGTCGACGATGGGATACGATTCGCCGCGGAGATCGCCGGTGACGAACGTAATGGTGTGGCCTCTCCACTGGCCGGGCTCCCATCCGCCGATGGCCGCGCCGACGTTGCCCTGGCTTGACGATGACACTTCATCCGCCGCGACCTTCCACCCGCCCTGCCGCTCGGCCGCGTCGTCCCCCGCCTCGAGCCGGATGAACGAGGAGCCGAACGAGTTTGCGAGCGAGGCGATCGTGCGGTTGGCCGTGCCGACGCCGACGCCGACGCCAACGTTCTCGAAATCCTCGCCCTTCCTGACCAGGGCGATCTCGGCGATGCTGTTCAACGGCCCGTTCTTGACAAACGCGGGCACTTTCACCGTGCCGCGCATCGATGCGTTCCGCGCCTCGTTCGGCTTGCCGCCAATGCTCGGCCGCTGGCGCACGACCCACGAGTAGTGCGTCGGGTCGACCTTTTCCGTGCTCCGGCCGTACCACAGCGGCGGGTCCTGGTTCAGGTAGGCATAGGAGATCGTCCTGCTGACGATCTGCTTGTACTCATTCTTGAGCGTCATGCTGACGAGGCCGCCCTTGGCGGGCATGCCGAGGATCATGATCGTGTCGGCGCCCGTGCCGTCGAAGCCGCTTGGCTGGTAGTGCTGCCAGTTGTACTGCATGCCGGCGCGGGTGAACTCGATGTAATTGCGTCCGTTGCCCTGGATTTCATACCGCGTTCCGTCCGACGTGCCTGCCTTGCCCGAGAGCTTTTTCGCCTCGAAGACTTCTCCCTTGAACTGGTCTGACCGGAAATTCTCGTTGCCGCTGACATAGACGCGGACGTACGGCGCGCCGGCCCGGTTGATCTGCTGGGCCTTGTCGATGCGGTACTGGACGCCCCACGCGTCGCTCGGGATTTCCCACAGGGGGTTGGATTCGCCCGCCGTGCCGCCCCACGTCTTTTTCGGCGTGCCGTTGAACTCGGCCTGGAAGAGCTTCAGGTTGTTCACCATGTAGAAGTACCCGTTGCTCGGGATCACCGGATTGAAGTCCCGGCGCGTCCCGCTGAGCAGATAGCCCGAGGCGGATTGGACGGTGCCGATGTCGTTCGCGAGCGAGCCGGTGTTGAACGTCAGCGTCCAGTTGCGCAACGATATGGCGCGCGGGCTGACGTTGATCAGCTCGATCACCTCGGGCCGCACAAAGGTGAAGCCCCACGCCACGGACGAGTAGCTCCATGTATCTTCGCCCTTGTACGAGACCGTATTGCCGCCGCGCAGGAACACGTCGAGGTAGCCATGGCTGCTGGTCCGCACCGGGGTCGCATCGTCTCCGTTGCCGCCGTAGGTCCACTTGTGGTTGATGTGCTCGCGGCTGTCGCTGCGAATCTGCTCATAGGGGGCGAAGCCCATGTCGCCCATTTTCTCAGGCGTGTAATGGCGCGGCCAGCCGTTGACGACCGGCAGGTAGTATTTGCGGGGCTGCAGGCCCTGGAACGTCCAACTGGTGATGGCGCCGCGGAGGCCGCACTTGCCGTCATCCCCGACGTTCCAGTTCCAGATGATGCAACGGGAGATGCGGTTTGACGCCCCAAGCGGCCTGCTGATCGCCTTCTCGAGCGTCAGAACGCCATCCCTGGTGCTGTCGGTGATTTTCACGACCTTGGGATCAGCCATGTACGACTGGGTCGTCTCGGTCAGCCTTGTCGGGTCGGTGAACGCGATCGAGACGTACGAGTTGATGAAGAAGCCGGGCGGCCACTCGAACGTCTTGTACGCGGGAGGCTCCGTGTCAAACCCGGGATTCTCAGACACCGTGCGCGGGCCGTACCTTCCGATGCCCTGGCGCAGCAGGGTGTACCTGTCGTACACCTCCCTGTCATCGGCGGTCCATCCCTCGTTGATAGTGCCGCCGGAGGGCTTGATCTTGCCCGGGCCGAGAATTCTTATCCTGCGGGTCCGGTCGTTGTCATCCTCCATCTTGATGTCGACGGCGCGGCGGGCGTAGCTGCTGCGGTACTTGGCGTAATAGTTAAGGTTGTCTGGATTCTCGTAGATATCCCAGGCGCTGTCGCAGCCGCGCGTGAGGTTCGCGGCGCAGAACGGCGCATGTTTGTCCGCGATGCGTGCGGCGACGGTGCGGCTGTCGTAGCTCTGTTTGATGAACGTGCACGTGCCGTCGCGCCCCTCGGTGCCGTCGTTTGCGAGCAGCTCGTTGAAGTTGACCGCCTCGACGCCATAGGCGCCACCGACGGTGGTGAGGACGTGGTTTTCGTCGCGGTAGTCCACGACATTGGCCGCAAGCTCGTCGAGCCTGTTGGCCACGTTCTCGAACGCGGCAATCCTGTTGGCGGTGCGCAACCGCGTGCGGCACTCGCGCCCCATGACGGCATTGATGTCCGCCGGCGCGTCCATGGGCAGGGTGGGCGACCCGCACATGTCGATCGAGTAGAGCGTCGCGCGCCTGGGGATTTCGCGGCGGACGGCGTTGCGCGCCTCGAACGGGAGGTCGGTCGCCGCACTGAGTATGACGCCCATGGCTTCGCTGACGGTGGTAAAGCGCCGGTCGTCGCCCATGGGCTGCCAAGGGGTGTACTCGCCGGGGTCGTCGACGCCTTCATCGTCCTCGTCGATGAGGCCGTTGGCGTTGTTGTCAAGCCCGTCGGCCATGAGGACGACGTTGTTCCGGTCGTCATCCCCGCGTGCGCCGGGGACGCTGTTCGGCCCATACTGGTACCTGACGACCTGCTCGACGATCTGCGGGGGGACGCCGAGGGCGTGCGGGAGCGAGACTTCGCCCGTATCCCACGCGCTTCCCTTTGACGGTTCGAGCATGTGGGCTTTGTTGAGATTGACCTTGCCCGCCTCGTCCTCGATGGCGACGCGGTAGCGGCCGCGGATGCGCCCGATGGAATCGAGCACGGGAATCCATTTGCCCGCGCGGCCCTCCTGGTCGGCCTTCCGAATCTCCGCCCCGTTCGAGAAATCGCCGAACGCAAGGCGGAGATTGTCATCGCGCATGGTCGACACCTTCTGCCCGGTCGCCTGCATGTCGGCAAGCACGGCCACGGCATGATTCAGGCCCGAATCGAGCAACAGGTCGAGCGAATTGAGCTCGACCTGCAGGTTTGACGTCTGCGATTCGAGCTGCATCATGACGGTGAACGTTGCGGCGAGGATCGTGAGGATCGTGAGCACCGCAAGTATGATGATCAACGCAACGCCGCGGGGTCTGCGGGCGGCTGCGGTGTTGGAACGGGAACGAGCTTTCATAGTGTAAGCCACCACATCCAGCAGGAAGGCGGGCAGGCCGGCGCGGCTGGCCGTCCGCAATAATGGTCGGGGCGACTGGATTCGAACCAGCGACCACTTGACCCCCAGTCAAGTGCGCTACCAGGCTGCGCTACGCCCCGCAAAGGTCTGCAGTCCATCAGTTAACCCATTGTACTACATTCAGCGGCAAAAAGCAACCGGTTGACACGGCGCGTGCCGCTGTGCTATAGTACACGGCTGAAACTCCGGCATTGCCGCCGCGGCGCGGCTACTGCCGGTGTGCAACCAAAGGACACACGATGAACAAGCTCATTCCCCTGGCCGCGCTCCTCTGTCTTGCGGCGTGCAAGAAGCAGCAGCCTGCACAGAAACCGCCTGCGCAGCCCGTTGCGCAGCAGCTCGCCTCTCTCGCCAGCGATGCCGTCGAGCAGACGAAGATCGCCGCGGAATTCCTCGGCGACGGCAAATCCCCCGTCGTTGAAGTCTCAACCGATGCCGGATTCGAGCAGGAGGTGCTCAACAGCGCCCATCCCGTGCTCGCCGATTTCTTCGCCACGTGGTGCGGCCCGTGCAAACTGATGAAGCCCGGCTTCATTGCCGTTTCGCGCGCCTATGAGGGCAGGGTGGCGTTCGTGTCGATCGATGTAGACAAGGCCACCGCCTCGGCCAGGAAGCTCGGCATCCAGGCCGTGCCCACGCTCATCCTGTTCAGGAACGGCGAGGAAGTCCGCCGCGTTCAAGGGGCGCAATCGCCCGAGGCGCTCAAGAAGCTTGCGGAGAGCCTGCTCGAGCAGTGACGTGCGGTCATACGTGCCGCTTGTAGTAATGGAGGAGCAGGGCGAGGAAGACCGGGGCGCCAAGACATGCGGTGATCACCCCGACGGGAATCTCCGTGGGCGCGACAATCGTGCGCGCAAGTGTGTCGCAGGCGACCAGCAGCGCAGCGCCCGCGAGCGCTGACGCGGGCAGAAGCACCCGGTGGTCCGGCCCCGAGAGCAGGCGCACGGCGTGCGGGACAATCAGGCCCACGAAACCGATCGGCCCCGCGACAGCGACGACACTGGCCGTGAGCATGACACACCCGATGAACGAGGCCGAGAGGAGCCGGTTGATGTTCACCCCGCGCGCGCCGGCAAGCTCATGGCCAAAGGCAAGCTGGTTGAGCGCATAGGCTTGCGACAGAAGCAGCGCCGCGCCCGCCCCGGCAAACGGCGCGATCCGCAGCAGGTCCCCGCGGCCGATCGTCACCAGCCCGCCCATCATCCAACGGTCAACCGCGACAAGATGGAACGGGTCCGCAAGGAACCGTACGAGCAGCAGTGCGGAACCGCAGAACAGGTTCACCGACACGCCCGCAAGCAGGAGAAACGGCACTGACACGGCACGGCCGCGGCGCGCAAGCACATAGATGAATACCGCCGCCGCCGCGCTCCCCGCAAGGGCAAACACGTAGGGCGCGCCCACGGAGCCACCGCGCCACGCGAGCGACGGGAACACCAGCGGCAGCGATGCGGCAAGCGTGCCCGCGCTCGACACGCCCAGCGTGTCCGGCGTCGCCAGCGGATTGCGCAGCATCACCTGGAACACCGCGCCCGCAAGGCCAAGCGCGCCGCCGACAAGCGCCGCAAGCGCCACACGCGGCATGCGCTGCTGCCAGAACACTTCCGTCCCGACCGACCAGTGCCCGGCGAGCGTCTCGCGCACCACCGCGCCCGCGTCAATCTCCATGTACCCGAACCATGGCGCAATGCAGACCGCCAGCGCCGCGGCCGCGGCATAGATGCCGAGCAGGCAGAACCAGCGCTGAAGTGTGAGGGGGCGCCTTGTCATTTATGATCTGGTGATGTATGACTTGATGATTTCAGATTGCAGATTGCATTCATCCTCGTGCGCGCAATCGTCCTCGTGCTCGTCCGTTCCATCATTCCATCATTCCGTCATTCCACCCGCGCAAACCATCACGTCATCATGTCTCTATAAACCGCGGCACGACGATCGGCCTGCCGGTATCAGGATGGGAGGCTACGCGGACGGCCTCGCCATAGACGCGGTTGATCAGCGCCTGTTCGAGCACGTCGCGCGGCGCGCCCTGCCGCGCGACGACGCCGTGGGCGACGAGCACGAGCTGCGCGCAGAAGTGGGCCGCGAGCGTCAGGTCGTGCGTCACGAGCGCGATGGCCATCCCCTGTGCCGCGCAGCCCTGAAGCACATGGAAGAAGGCGACCTGGTGATGGATGTCCAGCGTGGCTGTCGGTTCGTCGAGCAGGAGAACACGGGGCTCCTGCGCGAGGATCGAGGCGAGAAGCACGCGCTGGCGCTCGCCGCCCGAGAGCTCGCCCAGCGTGCGCCCGCGCAGCCCCGCCGTCTCCGTCTGCGCGAGGCACCGCTCGACAACCGCGTGGTCATGCGGGCCGAGGAACCCGAGCAGCTCCGTGTGCGGGAACCGGCCGAATGAAACGGCCTCCTCGACCGTGAAGTCGAATGCGGCCGGCACCGTCTGCGGAAGGTACCCGACCGTGCGCGCCCAGCGCCGCGCGCTGTACCGCCGCGCCGGCGCGCCGCACAGGACGACCTCGCCCTGCGCGGGCCGCGCGTGCCGCGACAGGAGGGAGAGCAGCGTGCTCTTCCCCGACCCGTTCGGCCCGATGATGCCGACGAGCGACCCTTCCTCGATCGAGAGCGAGAGAGGCCCCAGGCGCCATCCCGACGCGGGATGCGTGTAGCTGATGTCACGCCCTTCGAGCGCGATCGTGCTCATGGATTCCTCTTGAGCGCCGGCATGTGCCGGAGCGCATGTTCGAACAGCTCTGCGATCTCGACGATGCGCGGCCCGGGGACCAGAAGGCAGTCGTTGGTGAGAATGACAATACGCCCGGCCTTCACGGCCGGGACGGGACGCAACGGCGCCCAGTCGCGCACGATGCGCTCGACGGCGGGCGGCGGCAGCATCTCGCCCGGACGCAGCTCGAAGACGGCGTCCGGCGCACGCGCAAGAATCGCCTCGGCCGCGATCTCGGGATAGAATCCCCGTACGTCCGCGCACACGTTGCTCCCGCCCGCTGCCTCAAGCGCCTCGCTCAGAAACGACGAGCCGTTCGCCGTCATGCACGAGGCCACGGCGCCCGGTGCGCGGCCGGCACAGAGCAGCACGGCCACCGGCTTCCCCGTACGCGCGCGCCCGCGTGCCGCATCCCACCGCCGCGCCATGTCCGCGCGCACCGCCGCCGCGTTCGATGCCACGCCGAGCACATCGCCGATGCGCTGGAGTGCGTTCGTGATCGTAGCCCAGTTGTCGAAGTCAAGGCGCAGCACGCGTATCTTCCGCGCGGCGCAGAGCTCACGAACACGGCCCTGGTCGCCGCTGATGAGCACAAGATCAGGCTTGAGCGCGATGATCGCCTCGAGATTCGGGTTCACCGCGCCGCCAATGCGGGGAAGGCTGCGCGCGGCGGGCGGATAGGCGCTGAAATCGGCCACGCCCGCCAGGCACGCCTCCGCGCCGAGCGCGTAGATCATCTCGGTGATCGCGGGGGACGCGCTGATCACTCGGCGCGGCACGCCTGGTGCGACGGCCTCGCCGGCACGCGCCCGGTACGCGCCAGCGAGGCACGCGCCGAGAACGCAACCGAGCAACAGCATGTGATTCAGTCTGTTCATTTCGCCTTGTACCAGGCGCTGACCTTGCCCTTCTTCGTCTCGAGGGCCACCAGGTCTGTCGAGCGGGCGGAATAGGAGTAATCGCCGGCGCGGAACATGGTGACTATGTCGGCGTTCACGCTTCCATCGGTTTCCTTGTAGGGCAGCAGGCCGGTGAAATTCGCCTTGCTGACCACGGCCTTGATGTCAAGCGTCTGCCTGGCGGCGGACCAGCGCATTTTCATCTTGAGCGTGCCCTGCCTGATGCCGAGCGTCGCGCGCTTGAGCTGCCCGCCCTTCTCTTTCACTCTCACCAGCCCGACTGACTCGACGACGAAAGGAATGCCGCCGACGCCGAGCGTGATCGGTTCGCCAAGCCAGTTGGTGATCTCGGGCCCGATGGCCAGCGCAGCCTTCACCTTCGCCTTGTCCCTCGCGATCTTCTCGAGCAGGATCGAAGCCGAAAACGCGGAGACGTCCAGTTGCGCCGACGGCCAGCGATACGCGTAGACCGTGCCGCCGTTGGCCGCGAGAAGCGCATCGTCGGCAATCGCCGGAGACCAGCCGCCCAGCAGGTCCTGCGGCGCACGGAACACGCTGCCGTCAGCGATGCTCACCACCGCCGCATTCGAGAAATGGGAAAGCGCCCAGCCCGCGTATACACCAACGCCCGCATAGACATAGCCCTTGCTGATGGCAGGCATGCTGCCCACGTTGCCATAGCCCTCGCGCGTCCACAGATTCGAGCCCGTGGCGAGGTCAAAGGCGGTCAAAGCCGGCGGGACGGCGTTGTCGCCGCACGAATGAACGACCGTGCCGGCATAGACGGCGGGCGCGACGTCGCTCATGCCGCATGCGCCGGCCCAGAGGTTCGAGCCGTTCGACGCGTTCAGCGCGAACAGATTGGTCTCGGCGTACATGAAATCGTAGTTGACCACGAGCAGCGTGCCGCCCGCGAGCGAGACGTTCTGGAGCGAATCGCCCGGGAGATTGGTCTGCCATGTGACGGCGCCGGTGGCGAGGCTGAACTGCCAGACCTGGTTGCTGGCGCAGGCATAGCCGACACCGGCTGCCTCGTCAATGGCCGGCGTGCAGCACGAGAACGCGCCGTTCGGGATGACGGCGCTGTACCAGAGCTGCGAGCCCGTGCCGAGTTCGCAGGCGGCGACGCCGCCCGTCGCGTTCATGTAACTGAATGCGCCGACGATCACCCTGTCGCCCGCGATGACGGGCGAGCTGTTCAGCGTGCGGGGAATGTCAGTCTCCCAGCGCAGGCTGCCATCAAGGTTCCAGCAGCCGAGAAAGTCTTCCGCGGCATAGACCACGCATGACGTGCTGACGGCCGGCGTGCCCCAGCTTCCCCAGCCAAGATCCGCAACGTCAACCGTGTTCGACCAGATGACGTCGAGCGTTGCCGCATCGAGGCAGTAGAGGATGCTCGTCGGGCTCGCGCCGGAGAAGGCGTAGACGCGGCCGCCAAGAGCGACGATGCCCGACCCGTCCGTGATGCCCAGCGGGGCCGAGGCAGCCATCACCGCGGCTGTCAGGTCGCGCGGCGCGATGTCGTATGTGGCGCTCTTGTGCGTGGCGTCGCAGCCGAATTGGGGCCATGAGGCGGCGAAGACGCTGCTGGAAATGGTCATGAGAACTGCCATTGCGATGTGCTTCATCTGTTGCTCCTTGGGTGATGTGGTTGTTGAAGGGTAACGGGCGCCTCACCCTCCGCGCACGGAGGGCTGGCGGCATGTGTCTCCCGCACGCGGGCGAGCACTGCCCTGCGCGGCCCGAGCCGCGACTGCGAGCGGTCGAGCTCGCAGCGAAGCGTCCTGCGCGCAAGCACGGTGACGTTCGTGCCGCTGCGCCGCACGGCTTCAGCTTCGATTTCAGCGTTGAACACGTCTGAGCGGACGGAGAGGATGGATGCGCCGCCCGGGGAACCGGCCGCGGCGAGCGCGTCGGCGAGCTGGCTGCATGAGCCGAACGGGCCGCGCGAGCCTGCAACGCCGAGAAGCTCGCGCCGCGCAGCCGGGTCGCCCGCGCAGAGCGCGGCGATCACGCGGGGAGAGGCGGTGTTGACATTCACGCGGTCGCGCGGCGAGACCGGGTGGATGAACGCCGCTCCGAGCCACAACGCCGCCGCGTCGCGCGAGAGCTGCCGGTGCGTCGTGACCTTCAGGCGGATCGACCCGCGATCGATGTGCGCGGGGCTCACCATCCCGCACGACAGCCGGTCGGAACAATCAAACGCCGCCGCGGTGACAAGCGGCTCGTACGCCAGGCGCCGCGGATGCCACACCTCGACGGAAATGCGCACCGCATCGGCCGTCGACTGCTGCCACGCGCTGAGCGTCGCCGGGCACTCCCATGCACGGACGCCCGTTCCTGAAAGGGTGAGCCGCGCCGGCTGGTCCAGCGCGGGCGCGTTGGTCCATTCGAACACCACGCTGCCCTGCGGACCGAAGACATGCACGCCGGACGTCCAGGGCGATGGCCCGAGCCGCACGCTCTGGCCGACGAGCTGCGTGATGCTCAGGCCCGGCGTGGCGCACAGCGAGAACCCGTTTGCGTGCACCAGCCGCACGGCAACGGAACGGGCGCCCGGCAGATGCATCTCGCGGAACAGCAAGCCAGGCTCGCCCGCGGGAAGCTCCGGTCCAGGCTGTTCCCACAGCAGCGCGCCGCTCTCATACCGCCTGATCGTCACTGTATCCGCCGCGCACCGCACACCGGCTGACGCGCCGATGACGGCTGCGCCAAAGGGAAGCTGCGCCGCCTCGGCCATGTACCAGTCGCCCGCGTCGCTGATGTCGAGCGCGCGGAGCGCGTCGCGCTTCGCCGTCTGCGAGGGGAAGAGCCCGTTGAACGACGCGGCGGCGTCATCGCTGCGTCTGTTGCGGACCGCGCCGCGCACTGCCGGCCAGGAGAGCGCGCTGCGTTCCTCGCTGCCGTCAGGCCTGATGACGCGCTGCACGGGCCCGCCGCCGGCGTCCCGTCTGGCCTGCCTGGCGAACCGCGCGACGCACGCAACGCCGCCGTGTGCGTCCACCAGCCAATACCGGCGCACCGCGCGTGGCAGGCCGCTGAAGCGCAGTGTCGCCTCCCGGCCGATGTTGAACCGCTCGCGCGTGCCGGCAAAGACGACGGCGAGGCCCGTCTGCGTTTCATCCGACACGGTGCCCGCAACGGCCGCGTCAGGCCCGTCGGGCCCGTCAGGGTCGAGCCACACGGTCTCGCCCGCAACGCCCGCGCCCGCCCAGTCCGCTTCAGGAAGCGCCAGCCGCCATTCGGTTTCCCATGCAGCCCTCCGGCCGCCGTGGTCCTCCAACTCGACCACCCTGCCTGCCGTGGCGCGCGCGACGCGGAACGCGGGCGACCAGCTCTGCCAGCCCACGTCGACAACCGGCGCCTGCTCGCCGCGCGCGTTGCCCCACGTGCCATCCGCGTTCGCGCCGGCAAACCAGTCGAACAGCGCCGCGTCAGGCGTGATGATAAGGCTGCCGCGCGGCGGGATGGACGGGCTGAGGTCCCTGCGGATGCGGCCGAGCGACGCATGGTAGTAGCTCGATGTCAGGAACGGCTCGGTCCAGAACACCCGCTCGCCGCACTGGTAGCCAAGCCGCCAGCCGCGCACGCACACGGGCACGGCAGCGTCATTGCGGATGGTGATGAACTCGGGCTGTTCGAGCAGCAAGCCTTCGATGCGGAAGGGCGCGGTCGCGCCAACACCCGTGCGCGGCGCGCGAAAGCTCATCTCGATGAAGCCGCCGTGCGAGAACTGCCGCGCTTCGATCGGCGCGCCGTTGCGCATCACCGCGCGGCCGTCAAGGCCGCACCGCGCCGGCAGCAGCTCGTTCATCCCGAAGAACCCGTACTCGACGGGCAGCGGCTGCGTGCGCGCCTGGCCCGTGAGAAGCGTCATGCGGTACTGCGCCTCGCGCCCGACGTTCGTCACCAGCACGCAGTCGGGCGCCCAGTTCGTCATCGTGACGAACGCGCCCGCGGGTTGCGCGGCCCTGAACCTGCTGCGCGCGAGCTCGCTGATCGACGAGAACCAGCCGGCGAATGTCACCGTCTGCCCCGGCTTGAACCGTTCGAGATTGTCGTCGTCAAAGTACAGCGCGTCCTGCGAATTGCTGATCACCGGCTGCGCCTTGAACAGCGCGCCCGAGCCAGTCTTCGCGATCAGCCCGTTCCACATACCCTCGTACCAGCGCGGCAGGCCCGCCTCCCCCCGCATGCGCGTGAATGCCTCCCATCCGGGAATGGCGGACACGGGCTCCCGCTCGAGCGTGGCAACGACGTTCGACCGGCCGAGCCCGCTGTTATACCAGAGACGCGATTCCTTGATGAGGAAGAAATTGTGGCTCAGCCGTTCCTCGTAGTACCGGCCAAGGCGGAGTGTATCATCGAAGTGGCACCAGCGCGTGTCGACGTCGGTGACGAAGCGCTCGAAGCGAAGGGGCTCGGTGCTACCGGGATCGTCGGGCCTGGCAAGACGCATGTTGTCGTCGCGCGCATCCGCCAGGCGCGCGGCTGCCGCGGCGCACCAGCCTGCGTTGGTCGCACGGTCGTCGAACCGGGCGATGAGGCCGGCGATCTGCTCCGCGTCCGCGGCGTTGAGATCGTCGCTCGGCACCCACCGGCCGTTGCGCCACGCTGCCGCGACGAGCGGCTGCACGCCCTCGACGCTCCGCGCCGCCGGCTGCGCATCGACCAGCTTCATGCGGTAGCGCACCATCTCGCCGTCGCGCGTGCCAGGCAGCTCGAACCAGCGCTGCCCGTCAAGCGCGCCGGGCGACGCCGCGTATGCCGTCCATTCCGCGCGGGTCAACACGCGGTCGCCACTCGGCCCCGTCACCCAGACGTCCTGGGGCGAATCAGCCGCATTGGCCAGCAGGTCGGCATGCAGCAGGCCCTTCGCATGCTCGATCGCGGAGCGCACCGCCGCGTCCGCGCCGGCCTGCGCATTGTACTCGCGCGCGCCGGAGAGCGACGCGGTGATCACGCCGACAAACATGGCCGACGCGATCGCAAGCGTCAGGCACAGGATCAGCACGCCGGCGAGCGCGCCGCCGCGCGGCTGAAGACGCCTGCCGCCGTGTGAGTTCTGTTCAGGAAACGCCTGCATTCACTTCTCTGCGTCGAGCCTTCAACATGACGATGAACCATGAACAATGAACGATGAACGCCGCGCCCCACGCCTCCGGCACACTGGCCACACGCGCCACGGCGTCAATCTCCGTGGACGCCGCGTCCTGCGGGTCGGTGATCCGGATGTACGCCGCGTACGCCAGCGCCGTCGCCACGCCCTGCGCATCCGCCAGCGCGGACAAATCCACCGGTGCGCCGCCCGCGGCGCCGTCATACGCCGCAACGGTGTTCGTGTAGCGCCACGTGCCGTCAAACCAGTCGTTCGCGAACAGCCATGGCGCAACCGGCGTGAGGTAGTCGCTTGGCCCGCCCTCGAGATCTAGTGATTGCGTCGGCATCAGCGCGTCGGCCATCCGGTTCGTCACCCGCAGCCACTCCTCCCCGTCAGCGCTCACCCAGATGTCGCCCCGCTCGGCACTCATGCCAAGCCACGGCGTGTTGTACGGGCTTGCCGCTTCGGAATCGTACGCGAACAGCGCGTTGCCGTAGATGATCATGTCCGCCCCATGCGGATGCACCGGGTCGTCCTCGTTCATCACCGGCGGCGAGAATGCAAGCGTGAGACGCCCGCCGTTGCCGACCGACACGATCTGCTCCGGCAGGTACGGCGGCTGGAACACCTGCACCGGCACCATGTTGCTCGAGAGGTCGTCGGTCGTCATCTGCGCGGCCTCGCCCAGCGCCGCAAGCGGGTTCGTGTATGCCGGCACGCCGTTCTGGCCGCGCACGTACTCGATGACCGTGGAGGCCCAGTCGCTGCTGTCGCCGCGCACGCCGCACGAAAACCACAGCGCGCATACACACACCGCGCACACTCCCATGCTGTCCTTTCTCATTCCCATCTTCACCCCATCATTCCATTATTCCATCATTCCACCCACGCCCAAGGCGTGGCTCATCCGCGCATGCCGCGCCCAAAACAAAAACCGCGGCCTCGCAAAGCGCAGGTCACGGTCTCACATACACCTAATATAACCGATTCACCGGACGCTTCCTGATTGCGAGGAAGTATCTTCCGTTGTCGCACAGAATCGGTCTTCTGACTTCTGTCCTTCTTGCGCCTCCCGCCTTCCCATTCCCCGGAACCGGGGAACAGTGGCTGGTGGGAGTGGCATGGACAGTTACAGCGGCGCTCCCGTGCCGGATTCTCACCGGCTTCCCTAACGTCATTCCATGCGTTGCGCCGTTTTCTCCCGGCGCGCATCCATCATACACAATTCCGCTGCAAAATGCAAGTCAAATTCGTTGCAGGCCATCGCAACGAATTTGTGAGCACGGACGAACACGGACGAACACGGACCGACATACGGAACATCGTACATCGTCCTTCGTACTTCGTACTTCCCTTGTTGACACCGCTGCCCCGCTCTGCTACCATATCAGGCGTAGAACGCACAGACTCACTTTTCTGGCTGATTACGGACAAGGCAATGAAAACAAACGCTTCCCCCTTCGACGCGCAGCTCCGCAAGCTCAACGCCGCGCACAACAAACTCGTTTCACGCAGGAACGCCATCGACACCTCATGGTACAACGGCGTGTTCGCGCGCTACAAACACCCCGTCGTCACCAATGAGCACGCGCCGCCCGCCTGGCGTTTCGACCTGAACCCGAAGACCAACCCGTTCCTCGTCGAGCGCCTCGGCATCAACTGCGTGTTCAACGTCGGCGCCATCGAGCTCAACGGCATGATCTGCCTCATGTGCCGCGTCGAGGGCAATGACCGCAAGTCGTTCTTCGCCGTCGCCGAAAGCAGGAATGGCATCGATAATTTCCGCTTCCGGGACTACCCGGTCACCATGCCTGAAACGGATGTGCCCGACACGAACGTCTACGACATGCGCCTCACGCTGCATGAGGACGGCTGGATTTACGGCCTGTTCTGCACCGAGCGCAAAGACCCCGATGCCAGGCCCGGCGACGAATCGTCCGCCATCGCCCAGTGCGGCATCGCGCGCACGAAGGACCTGGTGAAATGGGACCGGCTGCCCGATCTCGTTTCCGCGTCGGCACAGCAGCGCAATGTCGTCCTCCATCCCGAGTTCGTGAGTGGCCAGTACGCCCTGTACACCCGGCCGCAGGATTCGTTCATCGAGGCGGGCAAGGGAGGCGGCATCGGCTTTGCCACGTGCCCGGACATCACGCGCGCGGTGATCCATGAGGAGAGGATCGTTGATCCCAAAGTGTACCACACGATCAAGGAAGTGAAGAACGGCGCCGGCGCACCGCCGCTCAAAACAAAGAAAGGCTGGCTCCATATCGCCCACGGCGTGCGCAACACCGCCGCGGGCATGCGCTATGTTCTCTACGCGTTCATCTGCGACCCGGGCGATCCGGCGAAGGTAATCGCCGAGCCCGGCGGCTTCTTCCTCGCGCCGTACGGCGAGGAACGCGTGGGCGACGTGTCAAACGTCGCGTTCTGCAACGGCGCGGTCATGCGCAGGAACGGCGACGTGTTCATCTACTACGCCTCGTCCGATACGCGCACGCATGTGGCGACCACGACGGTCGACCGCCTGCTCGATTACGTGTTCAACAATCCCGCCGATCCGCTGCGCTCCGCCCTCTGCGTCAAGCAGCGCAACGAGCTCATCAGCAGGAATCTCGCGTACCTGCGCAAAATCCGTTAAGGCGTCGGATTTTGCGCAATGGAAATTGCCCTATGAACTACTCGACCGCACAGCAGGGCCGCGCCTTCATCATCCGCCTCGAAGATGGCGACATTCTGCATGAATGCGTTGAACGCCTCGCGGCAAAGGAGGGCGTGAAGGCAGGCATCCTCGTTGCCGTCGGCGGCGCGGACGAGGGAAGCAAGCTCGTTGTCGGGCCTGAGGAAAGCCGCGCGACACCGGTCGTGCCGATGACACTCGCGCTCGATGGAGTGTGCGAGCTTGCGGGCATCGGCACGCTCTTCCCCGACGACACGGGCGCGCCTGTGCTGCACATGCACGCTTCGTGCGGCCGCAGGGACAAGGCCGTCACCGGCTGCGTGCGCGCAGGGGTGAAGACGTGGCATGTGCTCGAGGTCGTCCTGATCGAGCTTGTCGGCGCGACAGCCGTGCGCAGACCGGATGCGGCCACCGGGTTCAAGCTTCTGCAGCCGTAAGCCGCCTGGAGGGTCACCGCCTGTCCCGCTTTGCGGCGATCCCCGGTGACCGCCTGGCGCGTCCCGGTGCCGCCTGGAGGGTCAGCGCCTGTCCCGCTTTGCGGCGATCCCCGGTGACCGCCTGGATTCGCACTGCGCGGCATGCCGCGCGCAATGGAGGGTCCCGCAAAGCGGGATACGCGGCCACCGGCGTGTGGCCACGCCACATGCATCAACGACGCAAGGAAACGCCATGGCTGAAACACTCTCCGCACCACAGTCCTACGATCCCACACTTTCGCCAAAGGAATACGCGAAAGTCGTCTCCGCACTCGGCATCAAGAAAGCCAATACGAAATGGTGGCAACTGCTCGTGCTCGGCATCCTGGCGGGCATCTACATCGGGATCGGCGGGCATCTGTATCTGGTCGCGATGCAACAGGGCCTTGGGCGGATCACGGCAGGCGCGGTGTTCGGCGTGGGCCTTGTGCTCGTGGTCATCGCCGGCGCCGAGCTGTTCACGGGCAACATCATCATGCTCGTCGGCACGGTGACGCGCCTGTTCTCGATCCGCAAACTGCTGCGCAATTGGGGGATTGTCTACATCGGCAATTTCATCGGCGCGCTTGTGCTGGCGTGGCTCGTGTGGGGATCAGGCCTGTTCGGCGCGCCGGGCACGCTGAACGATCTGGGCACGCTCTCCGTCAAGACTGCCGAAGCGAAGCTGTCGATGCCGTTCATGCAGGCGTTCATCCGCGGCATCCTGTGCAACATGCTCGTCATCCTGGCCATCATCATGGCGACGATCGCGAAGGACGTGATCTCGAAGATCGTCTGCTGCATATTGCCGATTATGGCGTTCGTCGCGTGCGGATTCGAGCACTGCGTGGCGAACATGTACCTGATCCCTGCCGGCCTGTTCTGCAAAGGCGTGGCATTGAGCGATCAATGGATCATGTTCAAGAACATCGTGCCGGTGACGTTGGGCAACATTGTCGG
>JAAYZF010000465.1 GCA_012514975.1 bacterium | reverse complement strand
GGCGGCCAGCAGCAGCGCGTGGCGCTTGCGCGCGCCCTGGTCATCCGGCCCGACGTGGTGCTGCTTGACGAGCCGCTGAGCAATCTTGACGCGGGGCTCCGCATCGAGATGCGCAAGGAAATCCATCGCATCCACCAGGAGCTGGGCATCACGATGGTGTACGTGACGCATGATCAGAAGGAGGCGCTGTCGCTCGCGTCGCGCGTCGGGCTGATGCACAGGGGCGTGCTCTCCCAGGTCGCGCCGCCGGATGAAATCTACCAGAATCCTAATGCAACGTTCGTCGCGCGGTTCGTCGGCGAGACGAATCTTCTGAGCGGCCGCGTGAAGACCGCGACGCGCACGGAACTTGTCGTGGTGACGGCGGCGGGGCTGATCGCCTGCCCGGCCGACCGCGCGGTGAGGAACTTTGCCGCGGGCGACGCGGTGGACGTGAGCATCAGGCCCGAGGGCCTCGCGTTCGGCACAGGCGAGCCCGGGGCAAACCTGTGGCCATGCTTCGTCGTCGAGAGCACCTATCTCGGCGAAGTCATCCAGGTTGTCTGCAGGGCGGAGGAGACGGTCTTGCGGCTTACGGCGCTCAACCCGGCGGGCAGCCATCCGCATCCGGGAGAGCGCCGCATGCTCTCGCTCAACCCGGCGCATATCCGCATCATGTCGCAGGAGCGCGGAGAGTGATGGAATGAAACACCGCTGGGGCGGCACAGTACTGCTGGCCATCGTCACGGGATTCCTCCTGGTGTTCCTCGTGTATCCGCTGGTCCTCGTCCTCGTCCAGTCCGTCTATTTCAACAAGACGTTCACCCTGTCGTTCCTCGCATCCGTATGGACGAACACGGGGCTGCGCGCGGGCGTGGTGAACAGCCTGCTCGTGGGGCTCTACTCGACGCTCGCCTCGACGGTCGTGGCGCTGCCGCTTGCGTGGCTGTTCGTGCGGTATCGCTTTCCGGGCCGCGCGCTCCTCAACGGGCTGATGCTGGTGCCAATGGTCATGCCGCCGTTCGTCGGCGCGATCGGGCTGAAGCAGATTTTCGCGCGGTGCGGCTCGCTCAACCTGATACTCGAACACCTCGGCCTGCCCATGGTCGACTGGTTCGGCGGGGGCGGGATGCTTGGCGTGATCATCCTTGAAGTGCTGCATCTCTATCCGATCATGTATCTCAACGTGGCGGCGGCGCTGGCGAACGTCGATCCCGCCATGGAAGAGGCCGCGGCGAATCTCGGTGCGAGCCAGTGGACCGTCTTCCGCCGCGTGACGTTCCCGCTGATGACGCCCGGCTATTTCGCCGGCGCGGTCATCGTGTTCATCTGGGCGTTCACCGACCCGGGCGCGCCGCTCATCTTCGAGTTCCGCACGTGCATGCCCGTCCAGATCTTCGATCATCTGACCGACATGAACGAGAACCCGATCGGCTATGCGCTTGTCGTCTACGCGCTTGTCCTGTCGCTCGTGTTCTTCATGACATCGAAATGGCTCGCGCAGCGCAAGAGCGTGATCGCTTCGGGCAAGGGCGCCACGGCGGACGCAGGGCGCACACCGTCCACGCTCGGCCTCGCGGGCATCTATGTGCTGCTCATCGGCGTGACGCTTGTCGCGCTGCTGCCGCATGTGTCCGTGCTCGGCGTGGCGATCTCGGGCGAATGGTTCATGACCATACTGCCCACGAAGGTCACGGGCGAGTATTTCAAGCTCGCGCTGACGCACCGGCTTGCCGCATCGAGCATCAGGATTTCCCTTGTGCTCAGCTCGCTCGCCACGCTGCTTGACATCATCCTCGGCGTCGCGCTCGGCTATCTGTTCGTGCGGCGCCGGAACAAGTTCACCCAGTGGCTTGACACGCTGGTGATGATGCCGCTGGCCATTCCGGGCATCGTGCTCGCGTTCGGCTATTTCGCCTGTTTCCACAACTGGAAGATCGGGCCCGTGACGTTCAACCCGCAGGTGGATGCGTTCCCGCTGATGATCATCTGCTACAGCGTGCGCCGCCTGCCGTACATGGTGCGCTCGTCGTACGCGGGCTTCCAGCAGTTGAGCGAATCGCTCGAGGAAGCCGCGCTCAATCTCGGCGCGAGCACGAAGCGCATGCTGACGAAAGTGACGATTCCGCTCATGTCGTCCCACATTCTTGCCGGCGCGATCCTGTCGTTCTCGTTCGCCGTGTTCGAAGTGGGCAGCACGATCGTCCTCGCCGTGCGCGAAGAGCAGTACCCGATCGCCAAGGCAATCTACCTGCTCAGCATGCGCCTGACCGACGGGCCGAACATCGCGAGCGCAATGGGCATCCTCGGCATGGCGCTCCTTGCCGTCAGCCTGATCGTCAGCGGCACTGTGCTCGGGCAGAGGATGGGTGAGCTGTTCAAGACACGATAGCGTGAACTATCCGTCGGTGTTCGACATACACGCTATCGTACTCGTACTCGTCCTCGTCGTCGTCCTCGGCTGTTAGAGAAAGGACGCGTGCTGCAGGGCACATGCGGAGCACTACGAAAACGTCAAACAGCCGCCGACGGCGGGGACGACGAGGACGGTTAACGGACGAGCACGATTACGAGTACGATCACGAGCAACACCATGGGTTCGACGACGAGGACGACGACGAGGACG
>JAAYZF010000464.1 GCA_012514975.1 bacterium | reverse complement strand
GTTCCCTTCTGGGAGCGTCATTCGATCGACCGTGCGCACGGCGGGTTCTTCACGTGTCTCGACCGTGCGGGCAGGGTGTATTCGACGGACAAGTACCTGTGGCTGCAGAGCCGGGCGGTCTGGATGTTCGCGCGGCTGCACAACGCGTGCGGCGGCCGGCACGGGTGGCTCGATCTGGCGCTCGAGGGCGCGGCGTTCATCAGGCGTCATGGCCGCGCGGCGGACGGCCGCGTGTATTTCTCCGTGACGCAGGATGGCAGGCCGATCCATATCCAGCGGAAGATCTACGCGGAGGTTTTCTACGTCATCGCCATGACGGAGCTCGCGGCGGCAACGGGACGCGCCGAATTCCTCGATGAGGCGCGCGGGCTGTTCTGGCAAACGTACGAGCGGTGGCGCACGCCTGCGTCCCTCGGCCGCCCGGTCTTCGCGGGCACGCCGCGCGGGTCGTCGCTCGCCGATCCCATGGTCTTCCTCGGCATGATCGAGGAACTCGAGAAGCTCGACCACGATCCGCGCTACACGGCGCTCGCGCAGGAGATGAAGACCATCGCCCTCCGCCATGTGGACCCGGAGCGGAAACTCGTCCTCGAACACGTCGGCCCGGAGGGCGCGCCGCTCGATTCGCCCCGGGGCCGCCTGCTCAACCCGGGCCACGCGATCGAGCTTGGCTGGTTCCTCCTCCATCTCGCCCGGCGCACCGGTGATGCCCCGCTTGTCGACCAGGCGCTCAACATCATCGACTGGTCATTCACACGGGGCTGGGACAGGACGTACGGCGGCCTGTTCTATTTCCTCGATGCGGACCGCAGGCCGCCCCTGCAACTCGAATGGAGCATGAAACTCTGGTGGCCGATGACCGAGGCGCTCTACGCCCTGCTCCTCGCGTGGCACGTGTCGGGGAAGAAACGCTTTCTCGACCGCCATCTCCTTGTGCGCGACTGGTCGTTCAAACACCTGCGCGACCCGAAGCACGGTGAATGGTTCGGCTACCTCGACCGCCGGGGCGAACGGACACACGACTGCAAGGGCGGCGAGTGGAAGGGATTCTTCCATCTGCCGCGCGCGCTTCTCTACTCGATACAGCTTCTCGAACGGATTGCTGCATGATGACACACTACTCGCGCGAAGATCTCAGGGGCCATCTCGACGCAATGGGCATCGGCCGCGATGCCACGCTGCTCGTGCATTCGAGCGTGCGAAGCGTCGGCGAGGTCGACGGCCGGGCCGACGGCATTCTCGACGCGCTCATGCAGCATCTGTCCGGCGGGCTGCTCGTCCTTCCGACGCTTTCATGGGACACGGTGAACGCGCAGACCCCGCGGTTTTCGGTGCTGAACACGCCGAGCTGCGTCGGTGCGCTCACAGAGGTGTTCAGGAAACGCGCGGGCGTCATCCGCTCGTGGCACCCGACACATTCGGTCGCGGCATCCGGCGCCGATGCGCGCCAGTACACCGTGGGCCATGAAACATTCGACACGCCCTGCGCGCGCCAGTCGCCCTGGGGACGGCTTGTCGACCGCGAGGCCCTCGTGCTCTTTGTCGGCTGCGGGATCGCGTGCAACACGCTGCTGCACGGAGTCGAGGAGTGGTGCGGCGTCCCGGGCAGGCTGACGGACGCGAGGGAGCCGCTTGAAGTCGAGACGCCTGACGGGCGGGTCATTCCCGTGCCGTCGCGCAGGCATATCGGCCATCCATCCGAGAACTACGCCAAGCTCGAACCGCTGTTCATCGAACGCGGAGTGATGCGCATCGTGCGTTTTGGCGACGCGAGATGCCACCTCGCCCGCGTCCGTCCGATGACGGAACTGGTGGCAGGGCTGCTTGGCGCCGAGCCCGACCTCTTCTCCCACGGGAACATGCCCGCGAACCCGTAGCGCGGCGCCGGCTTCCCGCACGTCTACGCGTACTTCCTGACCTCGTCGAGGGAACGGCGCGTCTTGGGCCGCAACGCAGGATCGGCAGGATAGCCCATCGTAATCATCACGTCTATCTTCGTGCGTCGCGGCAGGCCGAGCATGCGTCTGACTCCCGCCTCGTTGAACCAGCCGAGCCAGCAGGTCCCCAGCCCTTCCTCCTCGGCCTGAAGCACAAGGTGTTCGCACGCGATGCCGATGTCGATAAGATTGAACTCGGAGCCGCGGAAAAACGCGCCGAGCTTGGCAGTGTACGTCGAGCGGTCGCGTGTCGCCACAATGATCACCGGCGCAGCCTTGGCAAACGCGCACATCGAGTAGACGCCCGAGAATGCCGCATCGACAAGCTGCGTGCGAACAGGGCCGGAGTCAGCCACGACAAAGGACCACGGCTGTGAATTGCATGCCGAGGGCGCGAGCCTGGCAGCCTCGATGCAGCGGTCGATCACGTCACGCGGGACAGGTTTGTCAAGGTATGCGCGCGTGCTCTGCCGTCTCGTTGCGAGTTCAAGGAAGGACATGGAGGTATGGGGACGGGGGTGATGGAGATCGGATGATGTATCATTTACCATTTGTCATTTGGCATTTGGCATTTGATGGGCAGTCGATAGTCGATAGTCGATAGTCGATAGTTGGAAGTTGGAAGTTGGGGGCTTCGTCCTCGTCCTCGTCACCGGCAGTTCAACGGAGGCAGTGCACTCACTGTCGCCATCCACCATCAGTCATCCGCTCTCCGCTCTCCGCTCTCCGCTCTCAAACGCCAAATGTCAAATGCCAAATGCCAAATGTCAACTCCCTCCCCTTCCCTCCTGCCTACCATTTCACCGGGACGCGTTTCCCTTTGCGCGCGCTGTCCATGGCGGCGAAGACCATGGCGAGCGACTTGATATTGTCGCGGCATTCGGTCTGCGGCTTTTTGCCTGTGCGGAGGAATGCGAGCATTTCGCGCAGGGCGCCGTGCATGCCTCCGTGCTTGAGGGTCGAGCGCGGCAGCGCAAGCGGTTTGAGCGGGCGGTTGAACCCGGTATTGCCGGCAACGACCTGGCCGTGGGGCTCCTGGTCGTGGTCGTAGAGGATCGTGCCTTTCCGGCCGATGAACCGCCAGTCGCCATGCCAGCTTGTGTGACATCCCTCGGCGCACCAACTGCCGCGGAAGGTGAAGATGACGCCGTTGCTCATCTCGAAGATGCAGCTCGCAGCCGCATCGCCCTTGTACCATGAGCCGGCGGGATTGAACTCCTTCGCATAGACGGCCACAGGGTCGACACCGGCCATGTAGCGCGCAAGATCGAACTGGTGGATGGCCATGTCAAGGATGAGCGGGCTGGGCATCTCGTCGCGAAAGCCGCCGAAATGCGCGCCGATGTAGAAATCGCAGTTGACGGTTGTCAGCCCGCCGATGCGGCCGCCGGCGATGGCGCGCTGGATGCTGTCGTGCTGCGGCACCCAGCGGCGCGACTGGCTGACCATATAGAGCTTGCCGGCCTTCCCGGCGGCGCCCACCATGCGGCGCGCCTGCGCCATGCTGGCCGCCATGGGTTTCTCGCCGATGACGTGACAGCCTGCTTCGAGCGCGGCGCACGTGACGGCGCAGTGCGCCTCGGGCACGGTAAGATCGATCACAAAGTCCGGCCGCGCCTCCGCGAGCATCGCCCTGAGGTCCGAGCCGGCGGGCGCATCGAGCCCATACTCGGCGATGCGCTTCTTCGCGCGCGCGACATCGAGGTCGACGACGCCCGCGACGACGACACGCTCCTTCACCAGGTTCGGAAACCATGCGCCCGCGATGCCCCCGGCGCCGACAACCACCACGCGTTCCTGTGCCATGCCTGTCCTCTCCGCACGTCCGTGTTAACCGTCATGCTGAAGCAGAGCTAGTGTATCCCAATGCGCGCGCTTTGTCAATGATGATTGACAATTCATCCCGCAATTCATACAATAACGCACAATGAGATGTTCGTACCGCCCAACCCTTCGCTTCGCCGCGTGGGCAAGCATCTGTGCCACCTTGATTGCAGCGTGCGCCGCCTGCCAGCGCCTGGCAGACGATTTCCACCGGCTGCGCGGCACGGCCCTGCGCAAGAACGGCAACCATGCCCAGGCCCTCGAATACTACGGCCGCATCCACACGAACCGACAGGACGCTCCGCTCCTTCGCGACATCGCGGATTGCTACGAGATGCTGGATGACACGAGCAATCTCTTCGCAACGTACCGGCGCATACATGCCCTTACCGGCGACATCGAGGACCTCGAGAACCTTATCTTCCTCCAGCTCGGGCGCGAGGCGTACGACCAGGCAATCCCCGATCTCGAAGCCATGGTCGCACATGCGCCTGATGACTGGCGGTATCGCAGCCTGCTGATCGAGGCATACTGCGCTACGACGCGGACGAATGACGCGCGGGACGCCCTCGCGCGCATGGCGGACGCGCTTCCGCCGACGGCCAGCAACCACGCCGACATGGCGCGCCTGTGGGCCGCCGTGGGCGACGCGGACAGCGCCACGGCCGCGCTCGCCCTCGCCGTCGCCGCCGCGCCGGGGCAGCTCGAGTGGCGCCTCGCGCTTGCCTCGATGCAGACGAGAGCCGGAGACTACGCGGGCGCCCTCTCGAATCTCGATGCCCTGGCCGCCTCCTCGCCCGACGATCCCGACGTGCTCCAGCTCCTCGGCTTCACGCTGGGCGAAATGGGCAGGAGGGACGAGGCGGTCGAGTGCTTCCGCCGCTGCCTGAGGCACGACCAGCTCAACGGGACGGCGCTGAACAATCTTGCCTACTTTCTTCTGCTCGAGAACACGAACATCAGCGAAGCGTTCGAGCTCGCCCAGTCGGCCGTCCAGGTCGAGCGCGCGAGCCACACGGTGGACACGCTGGCGTTCGCCCACTATCGGAAGGGGAATCACGCGCTTGCGCTGCGGTATCTGAAGGAGGCGGCGCAGTTGCTCGAAGCCGAAGGCGCGGGGAGCGATCCCGAGCTGCAGTTCCATTTCGGCCTTGTGTACGCGGAGCTGGGGAAGCTGGACACGGCGCTCCCCTACTTCCGCGAGGCGCTCGCGGCACAGCCGGCGCTGCGCGCCCTGTTGAAGTCCGAGCGGTATTATCCTGTTCTGCAACCACGACTTGTTCTCCCGGAGGGACAATGAAACGAACCACGAAGATCAACGCGCGCATCGATGCGTTCATGGCCGCGGCGGGCGAGCTTGCCCTGACGTTCGACGACGTCACGCTCGCCACGCAGTACGCCGATTTCCTGCCGTCCGAGACGGCGCTTGACACACGGCTCACCCGGTCGATCAAGCTGAACATCCCGTTCGTCAGCTCCGCGATGGACACGGTGACCGAGGCGCGCATGGCGATCGAGATGGCGCGGCTGGGCGGCATCGGCGTCATCCACCGCGCCCTCGCGCCCGCCGCGCAGGCGAAGCACGTGGCGCGCGTGAAGCACTATCTCAACGGCCTGATCACCGATCCCATCGTGTTCAACGAGAACAAGACGGTTGACGACGTGCTCAACATCCGCGAGGACAAGGGATACAAGTTCCGCGGGTTCCCCATCGTGAACAACGAAGGGATCGTCACCGGCATCCTCACCTCGCGCGACATCCGCTTTCTCGCGCGCACCAATGTGAAGATCGCGACCGTGATGACGAGGAACGTCGTCACCGCCCCGCCGTCCACGACGCTCGAACAGGCGTTCACCATCATGCGCACGCACAAGATCGGCAAGCTGCCGATCGTGAAGGACGGGAAGCTCACCGGGCTCTACAGTTACACCGACGTGCGCACAATCATCGAGGGCATCGAGCCGTTCATCAACCGTGACGCGAACCACCAGCTCCGCGTCGCCGCGGCAATCGGCACGCGCGACCACGAACGCGTCGATCTGCTCGCGAAGGGGCATGTGGACGCAGTCGTGGTGGACACGGCGCACGGGCACTCGAAGGGCGTGATCGAGATGGTGAAATGGGTGAAGAAGCACTATCCCGCCGTGGACGTCGTCGCGGGCAACATCGCCACGGCCGACGGCGCGGCCGCGCTGATGAAGGCCGGGGCTGACGCGGTCAAGGTCGGCGTGGGCCCCGGGTCGATCTGCACGACGCGCGTGACGGCCGGCGTCGGCATTCCGCAGATTACCGCCGTCTACCTCGCGTCCCGCGCGGTCAAGGATGAAATCCCCGTGATTGCCGACGGCGGCGTGCGCTACTCGGGCGACGTGCCCAAGGCGCTTGTCGCGGGGGCGAGCTGCGTGATGATGGGCTCGGCCCTCGCCGGCACGGACGAAAGCCCGGGCGAGAAGATCATCCACCAGGGCCGCCAGTACGTCGTCTACCGCGGCATGGGCAGCCTCGGGGCGATGATGGTGTCCGAGAGCAGCCGCGAGCGCTATGCGCAGCACGACGTGCACGGTACGGACAAGCTCGTGCCCGAGGGCATCGAGGGCCTGGTCCCCTACGCCGGCACGGTCGAGGGCGTCATCCAGCAGTTCATCGGCGGGCTTCGTTCGTCGCTCGGGTACAATGGCTGCAAGTCCGTCGAGGATCTGCGGCACAAGGGCATCTTCCACCGCATCACCGCCGCCGGCGTCCGCGAAGCGCATCCGCACGACGTGCTGATCACGAAAGAGGCGCCGAACTACCGCAGTCAATAGGACCGCCAGCGGCGGTTCTGCTGAAGATACAAGGGGGTTAAGTCGTGGGGACGACACGGAAACATCCGGCGCCCGGCGCGGAGACCGTCCGCGAGCCGGCGAGGAACGTGCCGGTGGCGGGCGCGTATGACGTCGTGGTCGCCGGCGGCGGCATGGCGGGCGTTGCAGCGGCCGTGGCGGCGGCGCGGAACGGCGCATCGGTCTGCCTGCTCGAACGCATGTGCGCGCTTGGCGGCCTTGCCACGCTGGGCAACGTGACGGTCTGGCTGCCCATCTGCGACGGCCGGGGGCGGCAGGTGATCGCGGGGCTGCCCGAGGAGCTGCTGAAGCTTTCCGTCGCCGACCTTCCGCGCGACAATCCGGCGGCGGATTTCCGCGGCGTGCCCGCGTGCTGGCTGCCCGGCGGCGACACGGATGAACGGCTGCGCACACGCTACTCCGCTTCGTTCAATCCTGCATCCTACCTGCTCTCGCTCGAACGCCTGGTCCTCGATGCGGGTGTCCGCCTCCTGTATGATACGCGCGTCTGCGCCGTCCACACGGCCAGGAACCGCATCACCCACCTGATCATCGAGAACAAAAGCGGCAGAACCGCCCTCGCCTCCGCGTGCGTCATCGATGCCACCGGCGATGCGGACGTCTGCTTCCTCGCGGGCGAAGAGACCGAGTCGCTCGATACGAACGTCCTGTGCGGCTGGTATTACCACTTCGACGGGAACAACCTCCACCTGCACCAGCTCTCCAACCGGTACAGCCCCGAGGCGGCGAAGGAGGATGCCACAGGCCCCTTCTTCCGCGGCGACGACGCGGCGCACGTCACCGGCCACATCACCGCCACGCGCGACATGATCCGCGCGCAGCTTGACGAGCTGCGCAGGCGCCTGCCCGAGCGGGACATCCAGCCGGTCATGGCGCCGTCCATCGCCTGCTTCAGGATGACGCGGCGGCTGTGCGGCACGTTCTCACTTGGCGCGCGCCATGCGCACGAGTGGTTTGATGATGCGATAGGCCTGACGGGCGACTGGCGGCAGGCGGGCCCGGTGTATGCGATCCCGTGGCGTACGATCGCCGCGGTGAAGACGCGCAACCTCGCCGCCGCGGGCCGCTGCATTTCGGATGACACAACCGCATGGGACGTCATGCGCGCCATTCCCGGATGCACGGTGACGGGAACGGCGGCGGGAACGGCTGCCGCGCTCGCCGCACGCGATGCGCGCGGCGACCTCGCGTCGCTGCGTGTCGCGGATCTTCAGGACGCGCTGCGCGCGCAGGGCGCACTGATCTCGCCCGGGCTCGTCACGCCTTGTCAAACGCCCGCGGGTCGGTGAAGCTGGCAAGGATGAGCAGACCCGCGGCGATGCAGATGGCCGTGTCCGCGATGTTGAACGCGGGCCAGTGGCGCGTGCCGATGTAGAAATCAAGGAAATCGACGACACGGTGCGGCGGGAGAATCCTGTCGACGAGATTGCCCGCGGCGCCCCCGGCAACCATGCCGAACGCGATGACAAGCTTGAGCGGGAGGGCGGGATGGCGTTTGAGGAGCCAGGCGATGAAGGCGATCGCGGCGGCCGAGATGATCGAGAAGATGACCGGCGCTGCCTTCACCGAGTGGAACATGCTGAAGGCGACGCCGGGATTGAGCCGGTGGGTAAGGGCAAAGAGCCCGGGGATGACGTCGCGCGTCATCTCATGCGGGAGCGCATGGCGCACCCAGCACTTCGTAAGCTGGTCGAGCGCAACGACCGCGAGCGCCACGACCCCCGCGCGCATGAGTTGTCTGCCTGGGACCGTCATCTCAACATGCGATGCAGCGCACCGGATCTTAGAAGTCGAACTTCTTCATGCACTTGATGCAGATGGTTGCCTCAGGCAGTGCTTCAAGGCGTTCATCGGGTATCTTCCCGCTGCAGATTTCGCAGACGCCGTAGGTGCCTTGATTGATGCGCTCAAGCGCGTGGTTGACCTTCTGGATCAGCTTCTGCTCCGAAGACGCGAGGGAGAGCATGGTCTCCCGCTCGGCCGCGTCGGTGCCCATGTCGGCCATGTGGATGCTGTAGGTTGACAGGTCGCCCGACGACTCGCGCTGCGAGTTGCCCAGGTGCTCCTTGGCCATCTGGGTGACGTCCTTGAGAATGCGCGCCTTCTTCTCGTTCAGCAGCTTGGCGAAACGGCTGTAATCCTTGGCAGCGGCGGTGGTGGTAGTGGTCTGCTTCTTGTTCGGCATGATTCCTCCTTCCTCTCTATTGGTGCTTCCTGTGTTATTTGTGTTCTCTTCCTGATGCGGCGCATGATACCGCGCCGCCGCCCGTCGGGGCGGGTTTACCCTGCAATTGCCGCGCACCGGTGACAAAGGTCACTGTGCGTCGCGTCGGCGCCAACCGATTCGAGCACGTTCCAGCAGCGCGCGCATTTCATTCCGCCCGCCTTGCGCGCGTGAACGCGCAACGCGGGAACATCCGTTCCCTGCACCGAATCCGGGCCGGCGTCATCCTTTACCGCCGCGGCCGAGACGATGAAGAACGCGGGCAGGTCCTTCTCATGCTTCCTCAGCAGGGCGGCCAGCGCGGCGTCATCGGCGCTGAGATCGACCGCCGCTTCGAGCCCGGCGCCGATGGCGCCCTGTTTGCGCATCTTCTCGAGCTCGCGTAGCACGTCGCCGCGCACCTGCTGGAGCACCTTGAACTCGGCATCGAGCGCCGCGTCGCGGCACGCGGGCTGCTGCTCGGGCCACAAGGCCAGGTGGATGCCCGGCTGGTCTGTGCCCTCGGCGGCCGATGTGCCTGCCGCGGCGATGTGCTCCCAGACTTCGTCCATGGTGAACGGGAGGATCGGCGCAAGCATCTTGGCGAGAACGACGGCGACGCGGCGCAGGACCGTCTGCGCAGAGCGGCGTTCGACGCTCCCGGCCTTCGAGACATAGAGCCGGTCCTTGAGCACGTCGCAGTAGAGCGCGCTGAGGTCAACCGCGCAGAAATTGTGGAGCGTGTGGAACACGCGGAAGAACTCGAATTTCTCGTACGCATCCGTAACGTCTTCGAGCGTCTGGTCGAGCCGGTGGAGCATCCAGCGGTCGATCAGCGGCATCGACTCGCGCGCGACGTCGTGCGTCCCGGGCTTGAAGTCGGCAAGGTTGCCGAGCAGGAACTTGAAGGTGTTGCGGATGCGGCGGTATGCGTCGCCCATCTGGCGCAGGAGGTTGACGGAGATCATCACATCCTGCATGAAATTGACGGAGCTGACCCAGAGGCGGAGGATGTCGGCGCCCATCTCGTTGCACACCCAGGCGGGGTCGGTAAAATTGCCTTTTGACTTCGATTCCTTCTCGCCCGACTCGGTGAGCGTCCAGCCGTGAGTGACGACGGTCCTGAACGGCGCGGCGCCGCGCAGGCCGATGCTGGCGAGAAGCGAGACCTGGAACCAGCCGCGATGCTGGTCGGAACCTTCGAGATAGACATCCGCCGGCACGGACAGGTTCGCCCTGCGTTCGAGCACGGCGCGGCTGCTCACGCCCGAGTCGAACCAGACATCGAGGATGTCGGTGTCCTTCCTGAAAGAGCCCGAGCCGCACGAGTCGCACACGGCGCCCGGCGGGAGCAGCCCGGCGGCGTCATGGGCGAACCATGCATCAGAGCCTTCCTTCTCGACGGCGGCGCAGACCGCGTTGATCGTCTCTGGCGTAAGCTTTTCCCTGCCGCACTCGCGGCAGTAGAACACGGGGATCGGCACGCCCCAGAGCCGCTGGCGCGAGAGGCACCAGTCGGGCCGCTGCTCGGTCATGCTCACGATGCGCTGCCTGCTGCTTGCCGGCACCCAGCGCACGCGGTTGATCTCTTCAATCGCCCTGGCACGCATCTCCTTGATGTCAACGCCAAGGAACCACTGCTCGGTGGCGCGAAAGATGACGGGCTTGTGGCATCGCCAGCAGTGCGGATAGGAATGGGTGATCGGTTCGCCGTGCAGAAGGATGCCCTGTGCGCGAAGGAAGTCGATGATAGGCTCGTTGGCCTTGAACACGCTCATGCCCGCGAAGCGCGGCACATCCTTCGTCAGCCGCCCCTTGTCGTCCACGGGGCACGCGATTTCGAGCCCGTAGGCGGCGGCGACGACAAAGTCCTCATAGCCATGGCCGGGCGCCGTGTGCACGCAGCCGGTGCCCGTGTCGAGCGTGACGTGCTCGCCGAGGATGACAGGCACGACGCGGCCCTCGTCGACGGGATGGCGGAGCTTGATCCCCTCGAGCTCCCTGCCAAGGCGGGTCTCGACCGCGACACCGGAGGAAAGAGCCATGCCGGTCTTCTTGAGAAATGCCTCCGCGAGCTCAGTGGCGACGACGTACGTTTCACCTTCAACCGGAAGGGCGGAATACGAGAGTTCCGCGTTCACGCACACCGCACGGTCGGCAGGCAGCGTCCAGGGCGTCGTGGTCCAGATGACGAAACTGACGCTGGCAGGCTTCCGATCATCCCCGCGGCCGGCCCCGTCGTTCACATTGAAGGGCAGCGTCTGGCCTTCGACGACCGGGAACTTGACGTAGACGGACGGCGAGGAGTGGTCTGCGTACTCGACCTCGGCCTCTGCGAGCGCGGTTTCGCACGCGGGGCACCAATGGATCGGCTTGAGCCCCTTGTAGACATAGCCTTTCTGGTAGAGCTCGCCGAACGCACGGATGATGTCAGACTCGTACTGGAAGTCCATGGTGATATAGGGGTTGTCCCATTCACCAAGGATGCCGAGGCGTTTGAACTGCTCGCGCTGGACGTCGACGAACGAGGCGGCGTACTCGCGCGCCTTTTTACGCAGGGCGAGCTGGTCGATGTCGTGTTTTGTTTTCTTGAGCTGTTTGAGTAGCGCGTGCTCGATGGGGAGGCCATGGCAGTCCCAGCCGGGCACATACGGCGCGTCGAACCCGCGCATGGTCATGAACCTGACGGCGAAGTCCTTGAGGATTTTGTTCATCGCCGTGCCGGTATGGATGGGGCCGTTGGCATACGGCGGGCCGTCGTGCAGGATGAACCGCGGGCGGCCCGCGCGGGCGGCGCGGATCGCGCCGTACTGGTCGCTCTGCATCCATGCGGCAAGACGCCGTGGCTCCTGCTGCGGCAGGCCGGCCTTCATGGGGAACGCCGTGTCCGGCAGGTTCAGCGTATGCTGATACTTGTTGTCGTTCTGTTCCTTGCTCATTATTGCTGTTTCATGTCAACGTTCAATGTCTGCGGCTGGCCGCCGCGGACGACCTGGACCTGGACGACGTCCGACTGCTTCGCCATCTCGTTCAGCAGATAGGTAAACGTCTCGCGCGAGTCAACCGATTTGCCGCCCACGCCGGTAATGATGTCGCCGCGCAGGATGCCTGCCTTGGTGGCCGGGCCGACCTTGTTGATCCGCACGATCAGCATTCCGTGGTTGGCTGAAAGCCGGTACCGCCGCTGGACATACTCGTCTATCGGCACAAGAAACACGCCCAGCTTCAACTGGCAGTCCGAGAACGAGCCCAGCGGCTTGTCGTAATCGGCGGGGACGGGCACTTTCTCCGCCGCAATGACGTTCGTCGCCTGCTGCTGCACCTGCTGCTCCTGTTGCTCCAGCGGTGAAGCGCTGCCGGCCGAGGCGAGCGGGCCGAGCGCCACGCCCGGCGCCTGTGACCGGCTCGCCGGCGAACCCGGGCGCCCGACGTCGAACGACATCGCCTTGGGCGCCTGGTACATCCCCCTGGCATAGTCGCCGCGGAGGGGCAGCTCGTATGGCTGTCCGTTCTCCTCGCACGTGACTTTGCCGGCGTAGAAGTCGATGGACTTGACCACGGCGCCCGACGACATCGCGCTCGCGGTGTTCGAGATCACGGAGCCCACGGAGACGACCTGCGTCTTCTGCTTCGACTGGTCGTAGAACACGGCCTGCGGCTCGCCGCTCGGCGTCTGCCAGATGCCGGTGAGCTTGATCGAGCGCGTCCACGGCGGGAGCTGGTCGCCCACAACGCCGGTAATGGGCGGCGCCGGGCCCTTGGGCCGCATCGAGGGCGGGAGCTGGAAGATGTCCGGGTTCAGGTCCTCCTTCACCTGCGTGAAGTCCGGAAGCTCCCAGTCGCGTTTGCCGCGGTCGGGGAAGATGAACGACTTGACGTTCATGTCCGCCGTCACCTTGACGTTGTTCGGGTCGCGCGGGTCGGCATTGAGGATCAGCGTGTCGAACCCGACGAGCTGGCCTGAGTTCTCGATGAGGTAGAGCACGGCATTGAGGCTCACCCAGTCGCACTGCACCTTCGAGAGCCCGTACTTCATCTGATGATAGAAGGTCTCGTTGGTGTCGATGGGCGGGAACCTCGTCGCACCGATGCGCGAGCCGTACTCCTTGTCGATGTTGTCGCACTGGACGGCGAGGATGTCGCGTATGTTGGCCGGGATGCGCATGTCGCCGATCTTGTCGATCTGGTTGCTGTATGCCTCGTTGAGCTGGACGCGCTCGGATTCGAGGCCGGCGCGCTTGGCCGCCTTGGCGACCAGCATGTCACGGTTCTTGCTGTCGCGCTCGATGGCCGCTTCATCCGCGGCAAGTTTCGTCTGGCCGGGCTCGATGACGAACGCCCAGAGGAGGAAGGCGCCGACGACGGCGCCGCCGCCGATGATATACACACGTTCACGCGATGAGAGCGGGCGCATGGCTACCGGTCCTCCCCGTCTTCCGCCGGCGCTTCGCCCGGGACGGGCAGCGTGCGTTGGAACGTTGACGTGAAAATGTTGACTGCCGCGGCAGGATTGGTGCGCGCGATGGCTTCGAGCGAAAGGAGGTTGGTCATCCCCGGGGGCATGTTGAGGTGCACAGGCACATTCGTTGCCCCGGGCGGCGGCAGCGCGCGCGCGGCCTGGACGGGCGGCGCCGTGCGCGGAGGCGGGGCCGCATCGGCCGGCCTGGGCACCTCGATGGGCCTGGCGGGGCCTGCCGTCGCAGGCGTCCTCTCCACCGGCGGCCGCACGATCACAAGGTTCGTCGGCAGGGGCGCGGCAGGCGCCATGAGCGCAGCCGGCACGGGCGGCGCGGGCGGCGCGGGCTCGGCCGCGCGGGCGGGCGCGGGCTCGATCATCCGCTGCACCCGCTTGAGCGCCTCGATGAACTTGTAGTCGGGAAGGACATCGCACGTCAGGACGAACGAGAACGACAGGCCGTCCGGCTCCTTGCGGCTGTCGATCACCTCGACATTCTGGAACCGCTTGCTGTTGGCCATGTTGTTCTTGAACAGGATGTAGTCCTCGGTGCGTACGGAACGGCCCGTGATCTGCATCCGGTTTCTCTTGTCCACCATGACGCGCTGGACCCAGACGTTGGAATTGCGCTCGCCGGAGGCGCTGTTCATGCATTCCGACACCGTGTTGAGCACCTTCGACCACGAGGTCTTCGTGTCCGTGAGCTGCTCCATCTCCATGACGGCGCGCCTGAGGTCCTCATTCTGCTTCTCGAGCCTGTCGACCATGACGGCGAGGGGCATGGCGCGCTCGACGTCCTGCTGGATCTGCCTGCGCTGGTAGGCAGCCCAGGCGACCCGCGCGCCGAAGATGCTCATGAGCGCGACGAGCACCACGGCGGCAGCGACGCCGAGCTGGATAAACCGGCGCATGCGCACCTGCTGCTGCTGGAGGAGCGCGATGTCGACCGGCAGCAGGTTGATGCTGAGCGTCGTGGCGCGCACAATGCGCAGTGCGGCGCCGACGAGGATGCCGAAGGACGTGGCGGGCGCCTTGACGCCCTTGACGTTCAGCATGGCGAGCGGGTCGAACAGCTCGGCGGGCACGCCCAGCTTGCCGCCGAACAGCTCGGGCAGGCCGGGCGTGTTCGCCGAGCCGCCGCAGAGCCAGACCGCACTGAAGCTCTTCGAGATGCCGGACGAGTGGATGTACCTGACGCTCTTCTCGATCTGCTCGATGAGCGGCGCGAGCGCCTCCTCGAACTGCGCGGGCGACGAGGCAAGCGACGTCGCGCCCCAGTCGTCGCACTTGCGCCGCTCGGCGTCCTCGAAGGATATCTTGTCGAGCTCGGCGATCTTCTCAGTGAGCTTCGCGCCGCCATACTCGATGCTGCGCGACCAGAGCAGCTCGCCCGACGCGGCCGAGACGACGATCAGGTCCGTCCACCGCGCGCCGATCGAGATGACGAGCGCATCGCCGCCGCCGGGTTCGAGCGGCTTCTGGCGCAGGTAGTAGGCGAAGGCGTTGTAGAGCCCGAAGCTCGAGACGTCGATCGCGTGCTGCTTGAAATGCTTGAACGAATGCAGCTCGATGAACCGCGGAATGACGCCCTGGCGGACGGCGGCGAGGGTGACCATCGAGTGCAGGACATCGCCCTCTGCCGCCTTCTTCTCCGCGGTTCCCTCGATTTCTTCAGGAACGGCTTCCGCCGCACCTGAAGAAATCGGAACGAAGTCGAAATCCATCACCGAGCGGTCGACGGAGAACGGCACGTATTTCTCGGCCTCGAACCTGACGATCTGCTCGATCTTGTCATGGTCGGCCGAGGGCAGGGTGAACCGTTTGACGGTGACGAACTCGCGGGGAAGGATGGAGATGAGCGCGCCGTTGCG
>JAAYZF010000463.1 GCA_012514975.1 bacterium | reverse complement strand
GGCCACATCGGCAGCGTGTTCACCCAGTCGTGCTCGACGACAAACGGGCAGAAGCCGTCGGTGCCCTGCAGGGCGCCGTATGCGGCCATGACGAGCGGCCCTTCGCTGCGGTACCGGTTGGGCATCGCCCATCCGCCTTCGGTCGCCACATGCGGATAGTCGGCGTACTGCATCTCGAGCATGATGGCGCTTTCAGGCGCATTGAGCACGGAGCGGTCGGCATAGGCATCGCCGGGGCCAAAGCCGAATGCGCCGTTCTGCTCCTTGAACGGCCCGGAGAAGTAGCAGTTCCGCGCCGTCGCGTCGCCGGCGAGGTAGGTGTATTTGTCGAGCGGGCCTAGCACGCGCTCGTCCGCCGTCTTCCAGTTCGTGGGCACGACGCACGAGCGATACCCAAGATCTTTCCGCAGCCAGTCGCGCATCATGGCAAAGAACCCGCGCTGGCTCGCCACCAGGAACTCGACCTGGTCGCGCATGCGCCTGGCGTTGCGGCTCGCGACAGCCCAGTCCGCACCGGTCATTATCGATGCCGGATAGAGTGTCATGCGTCCGCTGGCCGGATCGTCCTTTGCGCCTTCGGGTGCCGGGCCGGGCCCCCAGTACTCCTTCGCCTTCTGGATCGAACCGTAGCGTTTGGCAAGCCAGTCGCCGAACTGCGTCTCGAGCGCCGCGCGCACCGGCTCGGGAAACTGCTTCGGGGCGAACGTCCAGAAGAAGTAGTTGTCCTCGTCGATCAGCTCGATGAACGCCACGGCCGGGTCGGTCGCCAGCGTCATGCCCGTGTACTCGTTGGTCGAGGCGAACAGCGCGCGCGCCCACGCCTTGTACCGTTCCTGCAGCCGCGGGTAGCAGAACAGCGCCGACATGGGCTGGTACCCGTTGGGCAGCTCCGGCAGGTCCCAGGCCGGCTTCACGTGCACGCACGCGAGGCAATACCAGTTGATGCCCACGTAGATTCCCTGTTTCTTCAGCGCGCTCACCAGGTAGTGGATTTTCCTCGTGACGGGCCCGGGCGTCGATTCGTCAAACGGGCTCGTGTGCAGCCGCACCATGTTCACCCCCATCTTCGCCAGGCGCCGCGCAAGGTAGTCGACATCATCCTTGTCCATCATCCACACGTTCTGGCACGCGGTGACGCCCCAGAACGCAACGGGCGCGCCGGTCTTCTCGAAGACGAACTGATCGCCCCTGCGGAAGACAGCGCCTTGCGACCCCGCCTCGCGCTCGTTCAGACCGCGGAGATCGAGCACGGCGTTCTCGAATGTGTCGCGCCCGGGCTCGAACGTGAACCAGCCCTCGGGCGCCTGCCCGTACTTCTCGTCCGGCTTGAGCTTGCCGCGCGGCGTGAACGGAACCGGAGACAGGATGAAACAGTCGAAACACGCGGCGCCGGTGTTCTCTGTCAGCTCGATGCGGAACACCTGTGTGCCCGCGTCAAGCTTCACCGCGCCGCACCGCACCCAGTTCGCCCCGACCAGCGGACGCAGCGTGACGCTGTCCGCAAGCGCAACGTCCCGCCCGACTTCCCGCCATTCGCCCTTGCCGAACCGCCAGCGGAACGGCCCGTGCTTCCAGAATTTCCGCACCCACAGATCGTATGTCCCGGCGGCCGGTACAGCGACCGTGTACTCGGCAAACGCCGGCTCGGCGCGCGTGCCGTCGATGCTCAGCCACGCCCCCTCCGAGAGCACTGCCCGTTCCGCCTCGTTCATGGGCGAGAAACCGCTTCGCCGGGGGAAATTGTTCGTGACCGCGTCCTCCCCTTCCCACCAGATGTACGACGCGTGGGATGAAACGGCCAATGACAGCATACAGGCCGCGATGATGTTGCGTGTTCTAATGTTCATACCCGTTCCTTGTCCTGTGACCGCACTGATGAAAGAACGCTCGTCGCGCGCAACGCACACGCGTGTGCGCACGAAACTTCATGTGAGTATAGCATATGCACCGCATCCCGGCAATGGCCGTTCACGCCATGCCTATGGCTGCATCAGCCATGCCGGCAACGCTCGAGACATGGAGCTGCGCGGTCACTTTGACTTTCACTGCGCGGTATGGCATAATCTTGCAGCAGCCAGACCATGCGCACGACCATGAGGACATATCTCATCCACACCGGTACGCCCGCCCGCGTGCCTGCCAGCCAGGAGCGATCCATTGACACCATCACCGCCATTGACTCTGAAACGCATCGTGCCGTGCCTTGCCGCGGCGATCATCCCATGGTGCGCCGCTGACATGCACGCCGCCACGAACGCAACCGGCACACCGCTGCGCGATCTCGCCGATGCGCGCGGGATAGGCATCGGCGCGGCCGTCGCCACGCGCCCTCTGGCCGGCGATTCCGCCTATCGCGCCACCCTC
Source organism: bacterium (assembly GCA_012514975.1). Taxonomy (GTDB): domain Bacteria; phylum Auribacterota; class UBA3054; order UBA3054; family JAAYZF01; genus JAAYZF01. Next base: position 6,864 of record JAAYZF010000463.1, on the reverse strand, counting down.
GCCCGCGAGATGAACATGATCGTCGCCGAGAACTGCATGAAGCTCCACCAGATACAACCGCGGGAGGGCCAGTATGATTTTGCGGGCGCCGATGCCCTCGCCGCATTCGCCGCGTCGAACAACATGCGCCTCCGCGGCCACACACTTGTCTGGCACCAGAGCGCCCCGGGCTGGCTCAAGGACAGACAGTGGTCGCGCGCCGAGCTGCTCAACGTGCTCAGCCAGCACATCGCCACCGTTGTCGGAAGGTACAAGGGACGCGTATGCTGCTGGGACGTCGTCAACGAGGCGCTCGACGACAAGATTCCCGGCCTGCGTACCTCGCTCTGGCATGACGTCATCGGCCCCGACTACCTCGATCACGCGTTCACATTCGCCCATGCAGCCGACCCGCGGGCGAAGCTGTTCTACAACGACTACTGCACCGAGGGCCTGAACAGGAAGTCCGACGAGCAGTACGCGATGCTCAAGGCAATGCTCGCCCGTGGCGTGCCCGTCCACGGCGTGGGGTTCCAATGCCATTTCGTCTTCGACTCGTATCCCGCGCCCGAGACGCTCGTGTCGAACATGAACCGTTTTGCCGACCTTGGCCTCGAAACGCAGATCACCGAGCTCGACCTGCGCATCTCCACGCCCGTCACGCCGGAGAAGCTCGAACGGCAAGCCCGCGCGTACGGCGAAATCTTCCGTGCCGCGCTCGAAGCGCGCAACTGCACGGCCGTGCTCACCTGGGGCCTCACGGACAAATACTCGTGGGTGCCGGCCTTTTTCAAGGGGTTTGACGCGGGACTTCTGTTCGACAAGGACTACGAGCCCAAACCGGCGCATGATGCCGTGCACCAAGCGCTCTCGATAGACGCTGTGAGTCGGGGGTCAGGCCCCAAATTGTGAATCCAGCGCCGACTGAGTGGAGTCGGGGGAGTCGGGGGTCAGGCCCCAAATTCTAAATTCAGTCCGCGGGAGCCACGAGACCGGTTCGGCAGTTCTGAATTCACGATTTGGGGCCTGACCCCGGCTTCCGGCTTGGCCGGGTGCGTCGGAGTGCGCAGATGAACGCGAGTGCAGCAAAGGCCAGCGCAGGCTCCGGGACGAACTCGTACGCGCCCAGGTCGGGTGCGCTGCCGTATGGCCGGCCGTAGCCAAGGCAGTCATGAGTGACGCCCACAACGGCGCCCGTATCGATGCACGGCGAACCAATGCCCAGATCATAGTCGAGCGCTGCCGGGCCGACGAACTGCGGGTCTGCCGCGATGTTCCGCGTGCCGGTATAGCCGCCCTCGACGTCGCAGTAGTGCACGGTCTGCCCCGCGGGAATGTTGACGCTGGAGTGGCCCCAGGCGATGCAGTTGGTCAGCACGAGCGTCGCGCCGAAGTTGACAGTGAGGCCTGTCGCGCCGTTGTGCGCCAGCGTGCAGTGGAGCAGCAGCATGTCCGTGCTGTATGCCGCGCCCGCCGCGCCGCCGAACGGCGCGCTGTTGTGCGCAACGACGTCATTGACCATCAGGACGTGCGAACTCTCGAGGGCCAGCACGCCGCCGCCGTTGACGCTCGCGCTGTTGCTCGCCACCAGTGCGTCGCTCAAGAGCAGCGTGCTCCCGCGCGCATGGCAGCCAGCGCCCACCATGGCCGTGTTGCGCATGAACTGGCATGGAGGCGCGGTTGCCGGCCCGGCGAACGCGCCTTCGATGACAGCGTAGGATGAGGCTACGGCCAGCCCGCCGCCGTTGCTCACCGCGGCGTTGCCGTCGAACGTGACGTTCATTGCCATCACCGTGCTCGATTGCGCGGCCATGATCCCGCCGCCGTCAGCGCCCGCGGCGACGTTGCTCAGCACGGTCATGTCCGACAGGACAACCGTGCTGCGCCGCGCATACATGCCGCCGCCCGAGCCCGCAGTCGCATAGTTGGCGTTCGCGAACTGCCTGTTGCCGAGCACCGTGCCCGTTCCGAGCTGGACGAAAGACCGGTCGGCATAGATGCCGCCGCCTTCCGATGCCTGGCCGCCTGACAAGGTTGCGTCGTCGACAATCACGGTGCTGTTGACCGCATACACTCCGCCGCCGGAGCCCAGCGCGACGTTCGTGCAGACATAGTTGCCCATGATGAGCCCCATCACCGCGCCGTCCGTCACGATCAGCGTCGCGTTCGTCAGGAACGCGCCGCCGCCGTCGCGTGACGCGCGGTTGCCCGAGATGAACGCGCGGTTCGAGATGATGATCGTCGAGCCGCCGTCTGCGTAGATGCCGCCGCCGTACCCGTTGGTGACATGGTTGAAGTTGCTCGAGCCCCAGCCGATCGCGGAATAGTTGTCCGCATCGACGCGCGAGCCGCCCGTTGCGTAGACGCCGCCGCCGCGCGTCACAGCCGTGTTGGCGTCGACCTTTGCCTGGTTGCGCATGATCAGAGAGCTGCCGTCCTCGAGCATGACGCCGCCGCCCTGCGGCGCGTAGTTGAGATAGATGAGGCTGGTGTTCGCGCTCAGCTCGAGCACGCTGCCTTCGCGCAGCCGCACGCCCCCGCCGCCCTGGTTCGTCGCCGTGTTGTAGAAAATCTGCACGCTCTCGGCCATGACGCGCGAACCATCACGAACGTCCACCCCGCCGGCACCGGCCGCGCCCGCATTGTTCCTCACGAGAACATTCGAGAGAGCGAGGAACGACTGCTGCGAGACCGCAATGCCGCTCGACTTCGCGTCGCGGACGGTGATGTTGGCCAGCGTTGCCGTGCTGCCGTTCGCCACGCTGACGCCATTGCCTGACGAGGGCGTGATCTGCGTGACGCCGCCTGTCGAGGCGAAGCCGGCAAGGTAGCCGCCGCGCACCGTCAGGTGCTTCTGCAGCGCGACGCTCTCGCGGTACAGGCCGGTGATGACGAGCAGCGTGTCGCCGTTCGCGGCCGCGGCAACGGCCTGAGTGATGGCGCCGTACACCGGCCCGCCGCTCGTGATGTTCGTCACCATGCCGGCGAAGGCACAGCGGGTCGCGAGGGAGATCAGCATCGCGGCCAGCATGCAACGGACCGGGGCATTCCGTGTGGACGTCATCGCACACCTCCTTGTTGACTGGTCAGTGTTGTTCGGAACGGGCCGCCGGGCGGCACGGTCTGCAGAACAACCGCCCGCAGCCGCAACACAAGCACAACCGTGCTGCACGCCATGGCCAGCGCGCACGGCTCGGGTACGTATTCGTACGCGCCCATGTCAACGCGGCCGTCATACAGGCGCGGATTCCCGTCGAGGTCCTTTGCCGCCGCCATCCACGGCATGTTCGTCCCTTTGTCGATGCAGGGCGATGAGGCAAGCAAACGGTAGTTGCCCGCGGCGCGCGATGCAAGATCCGGGTCGTCAGCCAGGTTGCCCACGCCCCCTTGCAGCGGTGTTGCGCAGGTGTTGAGGCACCCGTTCATTGCGCGCACGTTTGCATTTGACGGCGATGAATTGAAGTAGACGATGCAGTTGCGCGGCACGCCGAGCGTGGTGAACACACCGCCACCGTTCGCTCCGGACGCGCTGCCCGCGGCACTGTTGTCGCAGATGGTGCAGTTGACCACGAGCCCGGTGTTCGCGTTGTAAACGCCCCCGCCGTTCGCAACCGCCGTCCCGCGCGCCGCGTTGCACACGATGAGCGAGCTGATCGCCTCGGCGCCCGGGGAGCCACAGGCGAGACCGCCACCATAGGCGGTGACACCGGCCGCCAGGTTGCTGCTCACCACGCAGCGATCGATGGCGCCGTAGCGCAACTGGACGCCGCCGCCGTACGCGTAATGCCCCGTCGCCACATTGCCGTTGATGGTGCAACGCAGGACGGAGATGTACCTCGATGCGGTTGTGTACGCATAGTCCGAAATCCCCCCGCCTTCAGCGCTGTTCGTGCCGGATGCCGTATTGAACGCTATCAGCGAATCACTGACCATGTTCAGGCCGTACAGGTACAGCCCGCCGCCGCTTGCTGCCAGCGCGTGCGCCAGGTTGCCCGTTATGACGCAGTTGAGGAACATGCCCGTGCGTCCTGTCTGCACGACAGTGGCGGCTCCACCGCCGCTCGCCGCCCGGTTGGCGCCGATCACGCAATTGCTGAAGCTGCCGCCATACGAGATGTACGCGCCGCCGCCCCAGTTGCTCGCGGTGTTGCCGCAGATAATCGAATCACGCACATCGCCAAGTCCGTACGAAAGCACGCCGCCCGCGTGGCCATGCGCGTAGTTGCCCGTGATGGCGCAACCGATCACCGTGCCCAGGTTCAGGCCCACGCCACCGCCATCGCTCGAAGATGTCCATCCACTGTCGGCATGGTTGGCGCGAATCATGCAATGTTGCACGAGCCCGCCGTACATGCAATACACGCCGCCGCCGCTATGGGCGTAATTCCCGCTCAGCACGCAGTTCGAGACGGTGCCGCCATAGTAGGTGAGCACGCCGCCGCCTGTGCCGAAGAACGCGAGACCATACAAGGCGACATTGTTCGTGATCGTGCAATGAGCCACGGTGCCGCCATAGCGGCAGAACACGCCGCCGCCGCCTTCCAAGGCAACATTGTTGCGAATGACGCAGTTCGAGACCAGCGCCGACGGCGCATACCACAAGTGCACGCCGCCGCCGTACCAGCCTGTGTTCTGCTCGATCGTGCAGCTCTCCAGTCCGCCGCCCAGGTCAATGAACACCCCGGCGCCGTTCGTTGCGAAGCATTGCCTGACGATGCAGTTGCGCAGCAACCCGCCACGCAGGAGGTACGCGCCGCCGGCATACGCACCGCCGCGGCCGTTCCTGAGCGTGAAGCCTTCGAACACCGCGTTTGACGCATTCGACAGGAACACGCAGAGGTGGTTGTTGCTCCCGTCAATGACCGTCACCTGCGGGCCGTTCAGGCTGCGCACGGTGATGTTGCTGTAGGTGTAGATGTACACCGACGAGATGTAAACGCCGTTGCTCACGACCACCTCGTCTCCCCCGGCGGAAAGGTTTATGGCAGGCTGGATGGACCGTGCGGCCGTCGCCCAACTCGTGTACGGTGAGACGTGCGCGCCGTTCGGCGCCACATACCGGGTGACCCCGGCGAGAGGAACTGCTGCACACGCCAGCGACAGGACGGCGAAACGGATTCCCTTCATGGCTCCCCCCGGTGACGTGATGACGCCCGGCTGCACGACACCATTGCGCTACTACCGACAGGGCACGAACCATACACTACTGTACCACAACCCCACGCAGAAGTCCATACCTGCTGCCAGGTCACCGACCTCGGCGAGGGATCGGCGTCTACATTGGCCTGTGGATGCAGACCGATGCGTGAAGACCAACCGCTCACGGCTTGTATGCGCTACTTGTTCTGGAAGAACTCGACGATCTCGCCTCCGGGCGCCTTGCAGAACGCGATGCGCACAGGCACCGGGCCGGTAGTCGTCGGGATCGTCACGTCCGTCGGCGCCATGGTCTGCACGGCGCCTGCCTCGAGCGCGCGCCCGAGCGCAGCGTCGCAGCTCGGCGCCTTGAGCGCGAGGTGCAGGATAGCGCCTTCAGGCCGCGCCTCGGGCGAGCCGCCCGCAAAGATTTCGACGCACGATCCGTCGCCGATATCGAGCATGACGGCACGCGTGTCACCCTCGCCCCACGCAAGCTTCTGCGTGAAGCCGAGGCCGTCGCGGTAGAAGGCGACGGTCTTGTCAAAGTCAGCGACTTTCAGTGCGATGTGATGGAGTCCGGTAACGATGCCCATGGCAGGTCAAGGGGTCAAGGGTGAATGGAATGGTGGAATAGTGGACTAGTGGAATAGTGGAATGGTGGAATGATGAAGTGATGGAATGGTGGAATGGTCAGTTCACTCCTTTCGCCACGGCTTTCCATCCGCTGCCGCCGGCCAGTTGTGCCGAGAGCTTCGTGACTGTCCCAGCATGCGTCGGGTCGTCGGCAAGGTTGACGAGCTCCATGCCGGGAAGACGGTGGTCGTACAGCTCGCGCGCGACGACTTGCCTTGTCTTCCGGTCAATCCATTCGGTGTAGCGCCAGTCCTTTGTGCGCATGGTGTAGCCCATGACTTGATCGCCCTTGCGCGGGTACTGGCTGAACGCGGCGGCCTTCCACGCGCGCTTCGGGTCGTTGAGCAGCGGGACCATGCTGGTGCCTTCGCACGCGGCCGGCACGGGCAGTCCGCACAGGTCCGCGAGTGTCGGGTAGATGTCAACAAACTCGACGAGCGCCTGGGTACGCCGGCCTTGCGTGCAGCCGGGCGCATCGAGGATGAGCGGCGCGTGCGCATCGAGCTCGAAGTTCGTATGCTTGCACCATGCGCCGTACTCGCCAAGCTTCCAGCCGTGGTCGCCCCAGAGGATGATCACGGTATTCCCGCGCAGGCCGAGCCTGTCCAGTCCATCGATGACGCGGCCGATCTGCGCATCGACATAACTCGTCGCGGCACAGTAGCCGTGAATGAGCTGGCGGGCGACATCGGGCTCGTTTGCCTTTGCGCCGTTGGCGTAGCCGAGGAGCTCGCCCCAGTTCGACCCGGCGATGGGCGGCATGCCCTTTGGCCAGTCTTTGACTGCCGACGGGGCACACTGGCTCCGTGTGTACATGTCCCAGTACTTCTTCGGCGCAGCGAACGGCAGGTGCGGCTTGAGGAATCCCACGGCGAAGAAAAACGGCTTGTCCTTCAGGACCTGGAGGTGCGCGATGGCCTTGTCGGCGATGTCGCCATCCGGGTAGGCATTGTCCGGCACATCGGCGCAGTCGGTGAACGGCATGGGATGCCGGTACTCGGCGGACAGATCGATCTTTGCGCGTTCAGACACCGAGACGGCCTTGGCCATGGCTTCCCGCTTTTTCTCCGCGAGCGGTTTGGCGGCTTGAAGCGCGGCGATGCCTTCCGGGCT